>JBDTTL010000433.1:0-3372 GCA_039930665.1 Acidobacteriota bacterium | reverse complement strand
CCTTATATGTGACAGTGCGACAGGCCGCGCTTTTCGAGGTACTGTTGATGGTATTCTTCGGCGCGCCAGAGGGTTTGGGCGGGCACGATCTCGGTGACGATCGGCCGTGGGAAACGCGCCTGGGCGGCGTCGCGCGAAGTCTTCGCTTCGGCTTCCTGCTCTTGGGAGTGGAAGAAAATCGCGGAACGGTATTGCGCGCCTACGTCAGGACCCTGGCGATTCAGTGTGGTCGGGTTGTGATTGTTCCAGAAGACTTCCAGCAGGTCATGATAGCTGATGACATTGGGATCGAACGTCACTTCGACCACTTCGGCGTGGCCGGTGCGATCCGTGCAAACGTCTTCATAGGTGGGGTGGTCGAGCTTGCCGCCTTCGTATCCTACTGCCGTCGATTCGACGCCCGCCAGACGCCGGAACTCGGCTTCCACGCCCCAAAAACAGCCCGCTCCAAATGTGGCCTTCTCCATGTTTCTATTATAATGGGCTGCTTGAAACTGCGAGTCCGCAACCTCACGAAAAATACGTTATTGGCCGACCGGGCGGACATCGCCGACACCAGCGCCACGCGCAACAAGGGCCTGCTGAAACACACTGGCCTGGCTGAGGGCGAGGGCTTGTGGATCGTGCCCTGCGAAGGCGTCCACAGCTTCTTCATGAAATTCGCGATCGACGTGGTCTTCATCAACAAAAAGTGCGTGGTGACCAAACTGCGGCCGAATATGGTGAAGAGCCGCATCGCTTTAAGCGTGCGCGCACACTCGACGTTGGAGCTGCCGGTGGGAATGATCCAGAAGTCGCAAACAGCGGTAGGGGATCAGTTGGACTTGGAGAGGTACGAAGCCTGACTTCCCGCCGGGCTGGCCCGGTGGTAGAATTTGCCATGCGCACGCTCGCCGTTATTTTCGTAGCTGCTCTCGCCGTCGCCCAGACGCCCTCGCCGTTCCAACCCGTCGGGAACATGAGCCAGCTCATGGTCGATGTGATCTATCCGACCTCCGACGCGATCTTCTACGTGGAGCGCAACCCGCCGAAGAACGATCAGGAGTGGGGCGTGCTGCGCGCCAACGCGCTGACGCTGGCCGAATCCGGCAACCTGCTGATGATGGGCACCCGCGCCCGCGATCAGGGAGATTGGATCAAGGATTCCAAGCTGCTGGTCGATGCCGGCGCCGCCGCGTTCAAAGCCGCGCGAGCCAAGGACCTGGACGCCGTGGTGGCGGTGAACGACCAGCTCTATGCCGCCTGCGTCACATGCCATCAGCAATACCGTCCCAACTATCGGAGAAGGCTGCCGGAGAAGCAGTAGAGGACTAGCGCTACAGTTTCAGCAGCGCTCTTAATCGCTTCGTCTGCACACGGCTCACAGGGATCTCGGTTTGCTTCTTGTCATCCATGCGGAGTTGAAAGCTCGACTTAAACCACGGAATCACTTCCTTGATGCGGTGGATGTTGACCAGATACGAGCGGTGGACGCGCCAGAACATATCGGGGTCGAGGTTGGATTGCAGTTCTTCAATCGTCCGGTAGTTGGATTGTCCTTCGAGGTTCGCGGCGACTACGGTGATGAGCCCGTCGTCAATGGTGGCGTAGACCACCTCCTGCGCATCGACGATGAAGTTCCGGTGGTTGCTCTTGACCAGCAATTTCGAGCGCTGCAGGGACGGCTTAGCGGGGGGCTGCTCCGCGGGCGTTGCGGCCTGAGCCTTATCGGCGATTCCCTTCCGCGCGCGCTCCACTGCGACCGCCAGCCGGTCCTTCTCCACCGGCTTTAACAAGTAGTCGAGCGCCTGCAGGCGGAACGCCTCGACCGCGTATTGATCGTAGGCCGTGGCCATGACGAAGTAGGGCAGCGGCACCCCCTGCGCCCGCAGTTTCTCGATGACTCCCATGCCGTCGAGACCGGGCATCTGCACGTCCAGGAAGACCAGGTCGGGTTCCAGGTCGGCGATCAGTTTCACTGCTTCCAGGCCGTTGGCGGCGGTGGCGAGCACCTCGACGTCGGCAAATTCTTTGAGCAGGTAGGCGAGTTCGTCGGACGCCAGCTTTTCGTCGTCCACTAGGATGGCGGAAATCACGGGAAGTGGACTGGCGCTGCCGGCTCCAGTCCCTGGTTTGGCGTTCATACTAGTGCAGCGGTGTTTGGCGGTACGCTGGTCGCACGGTTCACCATGAAGTGCTAGTATATCCAATGCACGTATAAATTCGGATTAGCACTATTCCTCGCGGTCTTGCCCTCCGTTTCCAAAGTAACGTCGGCCGCCAGTGAGAACACAACCAGCTAGGAGCACCACATTTTGCCCGTTAAAGATAACGTCACGATTGCGCCCGCCGAAGGTAAGCTAGGCGTCCTGATTCCGGGGATCGGAGCCGTTTCCACCACCTTCATCGCCGGCGTGGAGGCGATCAAACGCGGACTCGGACTGCCGGTCGGCTCGCTCACGCAGCTTTCGACTGTGCGACTGGGGAAACGTACCGATGGCCGCTCGCCCAAGATTAAGGATTTCGTGCCGCTGGCCGGTCTCGATGATCTGGTCTTCGGAGGCTGGGACATCTACGAAGACACCGCCTACGAAGCCGCCGTGAACGCCAAGGTGCTGGAGCCTTCCCTGCTGACCCAGCTCAAGGAACCGCTCTCGGCTATCAAGCCGATGAAAGCGGTGTTCGATCCCGAGTACATCCGCCGCATCAACGGTCCCAACGTAAAGACCAAGGGCAGCAAGATGGACAAAGCGCAGGCGCTGATGGATGACATCGCGCAGTTCCGCGACTCTACTGGAGTCAGCCGCATGGTCATGATCTGGTGCGGCTCTACCGAAGTTTTCCATCGTGCCGCGGCGGTTCATCAGACCATCGAGAGCTTTGAAAAGGGACTGTGCAACAGCGATCCCGAAATCGCCCCCAGCCAGATCTATGCCTACGCGGCGCTGAAGTCGGGCGTTCCGTTCGCAAATGGGGCTCCCAACCTGACCACCGATACGCCGGCGCTGCTGGATATGGCGCGCGACCTCAACATTCCCATCTGCGGGAAGGATTTCAAAACCGGCCAGACGTTCATGAAGACTTTGCTCGCGCCGGGATTCAAGGCGCGCATGCTGGGCATCAACGGGTGGTTCTCCACCAACATTCTGGGCAATCGTGACGGCGAGGTGCTGGAAGATCCCGGCTCCTTCAAGACCAAGGAAGAGACCAAACTGAGCGTTCTCGACCAGATCCTGCAGCCCAAACTCTACCCGGAACTCTATGAGAATTTGTACCACGCGGTGCGCATCAACTACTATCCGCCGCGCGGCGACGCCAAAGAAGGCTGGGACAACATCGACATTTTCGGATGGCTGGGCTATCCGATGCAGATCAAGATCGATTTCCTGTGCC
>JBDTTL010000432.1:0-3378 GCA_039930665.1 Acidobacteriota bacterium | reverse complement strand
CATGCCATAGTCCCGAATTACGCCGACAACGCGCAGGCGGTAGTCGCGAAACACGCTCGTACGTCCCGTCACTTGTGCGATGCGGTGCGCTTCGAGTGTTCGCCATTGTTCTACAGCTGCTTGATCTCGGAAAAAAGAGAGCGACAAGATCTTTCCGGATTCGTACAGACTTTCGAAGCGCTCTATGGATATGAACCCGTCAATTTGATCCAAGAGCGGCCCAAGTGTTGCCGCGATCTCGAGGTATTCTTGCTTCTTGCCCTCAGCCGGCCACACTTCGAAAATGATTCCGATCACGTTAACCTTCTCCGCTATTCTACCGCCAGCGAAGAGGTGTCCGGCTTTGCCAGACCTGGGCACGTCAGTTACGCTTCCGGAGCTGAGCCGGGTTACGGAGTTAAAAAACCACTCTGTTCAAAGAAGATGGGCTTTTTGCCAGCACGACTAAGCCAACCTTGGGACAATGGCTTGGGAGTCTTCTTGCATACAAACCTTCGCACGTTCCTCAAACAGCTTGAAGAGTACGGCAAAACACACGATGCTCAAGAACCCGAGCATTCCCGAAAGCTGTTAAATCTGGAGGCAGACACGGCGGAGCTTGTGAGCATACTCGCTCAAAGCTCCAGTGCAAAGTGCGCACTCGAAATTGGCACCTCGAACGGCTACAGCACTATCTGGTTGGCCGCCTCCATCGGGCCCTCGGGCGGACGGGTGATCAGCATCGAGCGCAGTCGTGAAAAGCAGATGATGGCGCGCGAGAACCTTGCGAAGGCCGGGCTGTTGGAATACTTGGATCTGCGATTGGGAGACGCCGCCGAAGTTATTCGGACGCTGCCGGGGCCTTTTGATTTTGTATTCTTCGATGCAGATAGAACCAGCGCGCCAGATCAATTGGATCTTCTGCTGCCGAAGCTTTCTTCCCGGGCTTTGATCTTGGCTGACAACGCATTGTCACATCCTGAGCAGATTGCCGGTTACATCAGAATGGTGAATGGCCTCAAGCACTTTCAGCACGTAATAGTGCCCGTCGGGAAAGGCTTGAGCGTCGCCTTCGCCACGCTAACTTAGCAAGGCACTCGTTTGGTTTCTTCCTAAAACTGCCCGCCGCCGCCTCAAACTGCGCAAAGCCCTCGCGGCCCTACCCAAGAACCTCCCAAAATCTACGTCTTCCGATGACCTCTAAAAGCCCCATGTCAGCAGTTTCGAGCCGACTGGCTCTCAGCTGTTTGATTTCAGCACGTCATCGAGATCGGAAGTTGTGGCGATTATGGTTTACTGCGCGCTCCGACCAGCATGCAAAGGCACGAATACCCCTTCCATGGCCTTAGTCGAGCGGTTTTTCGGTCTTGAATATTAGTCGGTAGATTGGGTCCTCTGGCACTCTATGTCGGTGCAGTACCTGGACCAATTCCCAACCTTTCATTCCATTGTCTTCAAGAACTGTTCCTATCTGATCATCAAAATCTACATCAGGTCGAAGCTCGATTCGTTGAATTCGGTATTGCCATTCAGCCACTTCAGATCTCCTTTGCCCCTGGTTCTAATGCGCATGGCACTATTTCGGACCGCACGAACTCACTGTCCACGCCTTTCCTCGCACCCCATTGTTATTGGCTCGAGGGAGGGTGGGAGATCTAAGACTAGAGCGGTCACCATCGAATCCACCGGTTCCTATCGAATTCCAGGTATTCCGATTGCTGATGGATTCAAAGCCTTTGACCAACGCGAGGCACGGTAAAGCGAGATAGTATACCTAACCCACTCAGATCGTCACGCGCTGCCGTTCCTTTGGTACTGTTTCTTGTTCCTCCGCGGAAGAGAGATCTAAAACGCGGACCCTCTGGCCTTCGTTCAATCTCTGCAGTAGAACTTCAACCCCGTTTTGAAATCGGACTGCATCGCGAAACGCGTTTACCACTGCCGTGACCTGAGTAAACACCGCCTCCTCCACCTCCTCCAGAAAACCGCACTCACGCTGCAGCTTTGATGGAATGTCCTGTATCAGCAAGCGGGCACCTGGTGGAATACATACGGCCGGGATCGATTGAACCTCTGAAGGATTAAACACTTTTGTGAGCGTCGACCACAATCCGTGGCTCGGGGCCTTCCGACAATCTTGTCTTCTTCGAAGATCGAAGGCTGATGCCAGTCCGACCGCTCCTGCCTCAAATCTGTGGACAATGAGTTCCTCTCCGGGAACTGCCAAACGGTTTGGAATCGCCATTAATGAATAGTCACACATCGGTTATTGCCTCCTTGAAGAATCGGAAATGCACTGAACTCAGAATCTTGAAGAACGAGTGATTCGCTACCCCTAGAACTGCGCTGAATTGCTTGGGCCGATCGTCGTTGGCTATTGTTCGCTTGAGTGGGAGCAATCGTTTTCCGTTGCCCGCTACAGACCTCCGCGCTTTCAATCGGCTCCACGGAACCTCGATCATGACGAGCGGCACAGAGACTACTGCCACGAGCGGTAGCGCCATGCTTGAAATCTAGCGCGAAGCGTGTCAAAACGGTGTCAAAAAACGGATAGCCTCGAAGTGACATTACCTTGACGAATGATGCCCGTCTCTTGACGGCTTTTTGACGCCTCTTGCTCTACACTCGGCTTGGGTAGTGAGCAGCGGCGGATGCCGACTCCGGGCGCCTTGCTCCAGGACTGAGAATATCTACGATGTCTATGCCGAGCGCTTCGGTGGAGCGGATCATTCTCCGCACACCCTGGAGGAAGCACGCTGGCCAGATCTAGCGTCAACGGCGCCAAGGAGAATCATGAGTCAACAAACCCGTGCCAGCCACTCCATATACGGTCGCTTCCGCGAGGAAATCGAGGGCTTCGATTCCCTGGTGGAACTCGCGTTGGATATGCGCTGGGCGTGGAATCATTCTACCGACGAAGTCTGGCGTCAGCTTGATCCCAAACTATGGGAGATCACTCATAACCTCTGGGTCATTCTTCAGACGGCCTCGCGGGACCAGATCGAACGTTCGCTCGATAACCCCGATTTTCGCAAGATCGTTGATGGATCGATCGAATCGAGGCGGCAGGCGACGGACGCACCCGCGTGGTTTCAAAAGAAGCATTCGCAGACTTCACTGACCTGCGCTGCGTATTTCAGCATGGAGTTCATGTTGAGCGAAGCTCTGCCCATCTACTCGGGCGGCCTTGGTAACGTCGCTGGTGACCAACTGAAGGCGGCCAGCGACCTGGGAGTCCCTGTGGTGGGCGTGGGACTGCTCTACCACCGGGGCTACTTTCACCAGGTGATCGATAAGGACGGAGCGCAGCAGGCGCTTTACCCCTATAACGAACCCGGACAGTTACCCATCACGCCTGTGCGCCACCCGAACGGGGAGTGGTTGCGGTTGGAGATCGCG
>JBDTTL010000431.1:0-3382 GCA_039930665.1 Acidobacteriota bacterium | reverse complement strand
GCGTTGGGGCTTGGCGGGAGTGGTCCTGGTGAGCCTGCTGGTGATCGCGTTTTCCACTGTGCTCCTCTACCGGCTGATCTACCGGCGGTGCGGGAATCCGCTGGTGTCCATCGTTCTGACGGGACTGGCGTCGGCGGGCGCATCGGTGCACTGGCTGGCGCGGCCGCACCTGATCACCATCCTGATGATGATGGTCTTCCTGACCATTCTCGAACGCGTACGCGAAGGCCGGACGGGATGGTTGTGGACTCTACCGGTGCTCATGATTGCGTGGACCAACCTGCATGGCGGGTTCCCGATCGGGATCGTCATCGTGGGCGCTTACGGCGCCGGAGAAATGCTGCGGGCCGCGCTGACTCAGGATAGCGCCGAGCGGCGCGGGAGTTTGCGGGCGGCAGGTCCGTATCTGGCGGCGGCGGCTGGCTGTGCGCTGGCAAGTCTTGTGAATCCCTACGGTTACCAGTTGCATGCGCATATGCTGGAGTACTTGCGAGACCCCTACCAATTGAAGTACATCCAGGAGTTTCGCTCGGCCGACTTCCATTCGCCAGCGGCTATCTTCCTCGAAATCATGCTGGTCCTGGGCTTCGGCGCAGCGGTATGGTATGGCCGGCGACGGCAGTACGCGGAGGTTTTGCTGCTTGCAAGTTTTGCCCATCTATCCCTGGTGATGGTAAGGAATATGCCGATCTATATGCTAGCAGCGGCTCCGATTGTGGCTGTGCCCTTGGTGGCGTGGCTGAAAGCGGTGGCTGAGGCGCCGGTCGCAGGCTGGATCAGAGCGCTGGTCGGCACTTTCGTCGAGATTGGCGAAGAGTTGGTTCCGCTGGAGCGGCCTTGGCGTCTGCACGTGGCGTCGATCGCCGCGGTGTTGTTGCTGGTGGCAGGGATGGGATCGCCGATGGCGGGAATAAAGTTTAAGGCGGAGTTCGATCCGCACGATTATCCGGAAAGCGCGCTGACTGCGCCCAATCCAGCATGGCTCGACGCGTCGCGGCTGAGCCCGGTGGCGCTCCGCGCGGGCGCTAGCTTGCCGGTCACGGCGGCCGCGGGGCCCCTGTTCGATTCGAGCGAGCGGATTTTTACGCATGACGAGTGGGGGGATTATTTGATTTATAAGCTGTCTCCCCGGGGTTTTAAGGTTTTTGTCGACGGACGCAGCGATTTTTACGGCGGAAAGTTCGGCCAGGATTACATTGACGTGATTCAAGTCAAGTACAACTGGCAGCAGACGCTGGATCGCTATGGAGTGGACACCATTCTCCTTCCTGTTGACGCGGCGCTGAGCGGCGCGTTGAAGGAGTCCCGGCGCTGGCGCGTGGCCTACGACGATGGCATGGCCATTGTTTTTCGCCCGACTGCGCTTGCGGGAGCGAGGATGGAACAGGTTTTCACCGGAAAGAACGGTGAAATAGCTAGAGGCGATCGAGAGATCACTTCTATAAAACAAGGGGTCCTATTGGATCACCTAAATTAATTTGGAGGAGTACTAAACCCATGAAACAACTTATGATCCGGTTCGTCCGTGAAGAAGAAGGCCAGGACTTGGTGGAGTACACCCTGTTGCTGGCGTTTGTTTGCCTGGCTTCGGCGGCTCTGTTTATCGGTGCCGGCAAGTCCATGGCCAGCATTTGGGTGGATACCAACCTGGTATTGACCAATGCCGGAGAAGTAGCAAACGCTGCCACCGCCAGCTAACTGATAACTGAAGCTACGGGCGGGTTGATGTGACCCGATTGAGGAGAGTCTCCTCAATTTTGGTTGTATTAGCCCGTTCGCGGAAGAAACCCGTTCACGGAAGAAAATAGATCGAATTTGAAAGGAAAACGTAACCCATGATGCAATTTATGATCCGCTTCGTCCGCGAAGAGGAAGGCCAGGACTTGGTCGAATACACGCTGTTGCTGGCGTTTGTGTGCCTGGCTTCGGCGGCGCTGTTTATCGGTGCCGGTAAGTCCATGGCCAGTATTTGGGTAGATACCAACCTGATATTGACCAATGCCGGAGAAATAGCCAACAGTGCGACCGCCAGCTAAGACCGGACCGCCGGTTGAGTGAAGAGGACGGAGGAGAAACATGCGGCGTTGTAAGCTTTTCGTGACCGATGAGAGCGGACAAGATTTAGTGGAATATTCGTTGCTGTTGGCATTCGTGTGCTTGGCCTCCGCCGCTCTCTTCATCGGAGTGGGCAAAACCGTTGCCTCGATTTGGGGTACGGCGAACAAATCGTTGTCGCAAGCTTACAGCGCCGCTAATGCTTCCGGCTCGTAAGGCCGAGGATTGGGGAGAGCAGCATGCTATCGCGATCATTTTTACAGGACGAGGAAGGCCAGGATCTGGTGGAGTATTCCCTGCTGCTGGCGTTCGTATGCCTGGCGGGCGCCGCGACCTTCATAGCTATGGGCACGACCATCGGCAGTATCTGGACCCTCGCCAACAACCGTCTGGCGGCGGCCAATTGTACGTCTAATTGTTCAGGGAGCTAATACAGTGAAGCAACGTCTAGTATTTGTGGTTTTATTTGCGTTAGTGGTTTCCGGCGCCGCAAGCGCCGTGCTGTATCGGCTGATTTCCACCCAATTGGCAGCCAATAAGGTGGCCTCAAACTCGAAGATAGTGGTGGCGACCCACAACTTGGCGGGCGGAGACTTGATAAAGGAAGTAGACATTAGCCTAGCCGATTGGACTGGTCCGGTGCCTCCTGGCACCATAACCAAAACCGAGGATGCGGTGAACCGCGGGGTGATCGAGCCCATCTACCAGGGCGAACCGCTTATGGAGAACCGGATGGCTAAGCCGGGCGCAGGAGCTGGGCTGGCCCCGATGATCCCTCAGGGAATGCGGGCGGTCGCAATCCGCGTGAACGATGTGGTGGCGGTGTCGGGTTTTGCCGCTGCGGGATCGCACGTAGACGTTTTGATTGCGGGTAACCCTCCAGGAGCAAATCAGGCGTTGGGGACGGTAACCAAGACCTTGCTGCAGAACGTGGAGATCCTGTCGGCCGGTGCGACCATTCAGAAGGATGCCGAGGGAAAGCCGGTGAGCGTACCCACCGTCAACCTTTTGCTGACGCCGACACAGGCCGAGATTATGAGCCTGGCCAGCAACGAGGCGCGGATACAACTTGTGCTCCGTAATCCTACCGACACCGAAGAGGCGAAACCACCAGGAACCGCCATGGCCTATTTATTCAATGGCGGGGTGAGGCCGCCGCCGAAGGAGCCTTCGGCGGGAACGGCGCCGCGTCAGGTACTGAGAGCCCCTCCTCCACCGCCACCGCCGGCCAAGGTGGTGGTGCCGCCGCCGCCTCCGCCTATTAACGTGGAGGTAATTCACGGGTCGAGAAAAGTAGAACAGAAGTTCGCGGCAGAAGAAAACGATA
>JBDTTL010000430.1:0-3383 GCA_039930665.1 Acidobacteriota bacterium | reverse complement strand
CGCCTTGCGCTTCACATCTTAATGCAGGCTTCAGATTTCCCAAGCCACGACGTAACAAGGAAATTCGCGGCCGGACCTTCATCTCCGTACACGAACCGATACGGAACGGCATCCGTACTCAAAATCTTATAGCCCTTGCCTTCCCATGTTTTCACGGCCGACTTGACCTTTGCATCCCCCAAAAACAACTGGAGAGCCCGGCGCTTCTGCGCAAGCACAGTACTCGCGGCGGGACCCGCCACTGCTGGCGGACGGGGCTGCCCGCCAAGCTGCGCACAAAGCAGCCCCCCTAAAAATGAAAGTTCCGCAACTCGCAAAACAACGAACACGCCGTCAGCTATTTCGGTTTGTGCATTGCGGTCTTCGCAGCCGTCCGCAGGTACTCTTCAGGGTCCTTCTCGGCCATTGCCGAGATCTTCTCGCGGAGATCGGTTTCCGCGAGCGGGCCGGCACTCGCCAGCGTCACTTTGCGAACCCCTGCATCCGCATCGCCCAGCAGTGCGCGCAGTACCTGGACCCGGGCGGGGTCCGCTGAGTGTCGCAACCCATGCGCTACGGCGATTCTCACCTGAGGATCATGATGCTCAGCCGCCTTCTGTAACACGCCCTTGGAATCCGTGCCACCGATGAGGGTGGCAGCGTAGGCAGCCTTGGCCGCTCGCAGAGGGTCATCCGCTTCGATGATCATTTGCAGATGTGGCAATGCCTCCGGCCCCAAACGGGCCGCCGCCTCATAATCCGGCTCGTCTTTATCGATCGTATTCAGGACTTGCTTCATCGTAACAGGCATAACATCCTCCCCCAACTAGTTTGTAAATGGACTGGCGAGCATAGTACTGCTCTCCGACGCAATCAGATCCGGCGGCGGGTTCGTAATGTTATCGGTCCCGTTCCCGGTCATCAGCCTGTTGTTATCGTTTACGTGACTAAGTCCCAGAACGTGCCCCACCTCGTGCGGCAGCGTCCAGGCACTCGCCCCGCTCGCGATAGCTGCGCTAGGGCGTCCAGCCGGGAAGGCTGCGCACCCGTTGAAAGGCGGCAGAGTACTGCGCACGAAAAAAACAACCACGTCATTCGGGCCCGCGCCGTTCCGGTTTGCGAACAGCTGAGTCTGCTCCGCGGTTACGTTCCCCATTGTGCACGCGCCCACGTCGAGATCATTCAGCGCAGGAAGATTGAGGTTTTCCAGAGACACATATTTGATACCAATCTGGGCCGTCGCATAGGCAAGTCGCATGTTTGAAACCATCGTGTTAATGCTGAACCGCGTTGGTGCGGTGAGGCATTTTATCAGAAGTCGCACCGTTTGCCGGCAGGCTAGGGCACCTGTCGCGGGACTCCAGAAGATGGACCCGTGCTGGAACTCGCTGTACCGGCCCGTAGCGTCCTCTGTGGGGAGTTCATCGCTCGTAGGATATCCCAGGAAGCTGCGTTCCCAGCCCATGCTCGCCCACAGGTTCCGAATACTGCCATGCACTTCATGAGCGCCAGTACCCGGCGTCCAGTAAACGGAACCGCCTTGAAAATGATTGAATCGGCCCACTCCGTCCGGAGTAGGAGATTCGTCAGTAAGTGGATAGCCGAGGAAACTGCGCTCCCAGCCCAGACTTGCCCATTTGCCGCGAATGTCGCCATGCACTTCATGAGCACCAGTCGCGGGAGTCCAATATACGGAACCACCCTGGAAGTGATTAAAGCGGCCCACCCCGTCCGGAGTTGTGCTTTCATCGGTGAGAGGATACCGCAGGAAACTGCGCTCCCAACCCATACTGGCCCACTTGCCCCGAATGTCCCCGTGTACCTCATGAGCGCCGGTCGCCGGGGTCCAGTAAATTGAACCGCCCTGGAAATGGTTGAAGCGGCCCACGCCGTCCGGGGTGGTGGTTTCGTCGGTGAGGGGATACCCGAGAAAACTGCGTTCCCATCCCATGCTCGCCCATTTAGCCCGGATTAAACCGTGAACTTCGTGTGCCCTTGTTCCCGGGTTCCAGTAGATCGAACCACCCTGATAGTGCCGGAAACGGCCAAGGCCGTCAGGCGTTAAACTTTCGCCCGTGGTAGGCGAACCGAGAAATCCTCCTGGGCCTCCGAGCGCGGCATATTTTACGTCGATGTCTGACATGAATTTTCTCCAGGTGCTGAATGGGTTTTTGGGCGACCGATTAACTTCTAGTACCGTTTGTACTAGTACTTGACTGCCTGAAAGAATATACCAGTTTACGCTGCACTGCAAGCTTTTCGCGCGGCCCCCAAAGGCGCCATCGCCGCCAAGCGCAGGTGAAGGTGGCGCATCCGCTGATGCTGCGCGCCATCGCACTGGCTACGAAGAAAAACGGTCGGATCGATGCCGGCAAGATCGCCGATCGCCTGCGCTGTGATTTCCTGCCTAAATGCCACATGGCTTCCACTGAGATTCGGGACCGGCGCCGCGGCTTGCGCTATCGGAACCTGCTGGTACGGCAGATGGTGCAGATGAAGAACCGGGTCTCCGGTTTGCATCCGGCCCTTGCTGAAACTCAGCCGGGAGACTATCCTACGGTGCCAGAAAACGGGGACTATGCGCTGGTGAGTTCCCTCCACCGGGACCCTGTGCTGGCCGAGAGGATCCAACGGCTCCGGACGGTGCCCGGGGTTGGACCGATCACCGCGCTGACGTGGGCCCTGGAGATTGGGGATGTATCGCGATTCCGGACGATGAAGCAGGCGATCAGTTACTGCGGGCTGTGCGGAGCGGAAAAGAGTTCGGCAGACAAGGTGATGCGAACGCCTCTTTCCAAGCAACCAATAAACATATCCAGCAAGTGCGATCGAAGCAGCGAAGCTGGCCCCCGGCGAAATACGACGAACTGTTGAGTTATCATCCCCGGAGAGATTCGAACCCTCGTCACCGCCGTGAAAGTGGGGCGGGTCTCGTTTGCGCACTTGGCAAAGTCTTGCTCCTATTTCGTATCAAGCCGGGCCGCCAGAGCCGGATGGGAGGTGCTAGTGGTCGGAGGGATGGAGCGCAGCGTGAGAGTTTCGGCCAGAACGCTAAACTGAGAATGGGAGCCATTGCGGGAATCCATATTATTTATGACCGGCTCGACCGGGCTGATAGGACGTCGTTGGCTGCCTTTGCTGCTGGAGGCCGACGTCTCTCGTCATGTAACGGTAATGGTCCGCGATCCTGCCCGGGTAATCCGCCATCCCCGCGTCACGACTGTAATTGGGGACTTGCGCCTGCCGCGATTGGGATTTTCCCGTTCCACGTGGGAGTCGCTGACAGACACGATCACAGAGATCGTTCACTGCGCTGCTGATATTCGCTTCAACAGTCCACTGGCAGAAGCACGCGCGGCGAATGCCGATGGAACAGGAACTGTCCTCGCTCTGGCACGGGAATC
>JBDTTL010000429.1:0-3401 GCA_039930665.1 Acidobacteriota bacterium | reverse complement strand
CGGCTCGGATCAAAGTCTAAAGTTCGTTCGATGGCGGCGCTATCCGCCACCTTTGCTGTCACGGTGAGTACGCCGAATTCCACTTCGGGTCGTTCGTCGGGCCACGGAAGTGAGGGGTCCTCGATCACGTCTCCTGCCTCCGCGAGCTGCACCACGATGTAAAACTTGATTGGGCCTCGTGACAGCCTGTCGGCGAGTTCATCGAACAGAAAGTTCGCAGGCCGCCGTGCCGCCTCAACCGCGTCGAGGTGCTTCGCCCCCCCGTCGGGAATGATGCGGTAACGGCCATAACGGCTTGCTCCCTCCCGGTTCGTAAAGCGAAAGGCATCGATCGCATAGAATGACTCAGTTGCGAAACTGGCAGGAATCGGTTTGGGCGCCATTGCGAACAGCTTGGCCTGAGGATGGGTTGCCAGAAACTTTTCCAACACAGTGGGCTTTGTCGCGCCGGGGCCGCTTGAAGCCAGGGCCCGTAGGAAAGTGAGGAACTCTTCCGGCGTCCTGGCTGGGAAACCTTGGTAGGATTGTGCAACCAGATCCGTGCTGGCTCCGCTTGGCAGGTGGAAACGAATGGCCATGCCACGCGGGCTGGCGCTTGGATCACCGTCCGGCACCTTGGGAACGCCGCTGAAATCCGAAAATCGGACGGTCACGGGCGACGAGACGTTTTGCAGGTGCGGTGCACAAGTTAGCCATGCAGCCCTCCCAGTCGGAGCGAAAGTGCCCTCACACACGATTCCCTTCGCATGTAATGGCCGGTAACCTGGGTGAGACCCGAATATAGCGTTTAGTGCATCTACGAGCTGTTCGTTGATGCTGTCTTTCTCCGTGGCAGTACTCACGCCTGGCTTTGTCACGATGGAAGCCTCCTCACGACTCCGGTATCAAATTCAACTGTAAGAGAAGCTGCGTCAAAACGGTGTCAAAAAGCAGAACCTCAGGCCCTTCAATTACCGTTTGGCCGGGCGTCTCCTGTTCGCGCAAATACCTGGACCAACTCCCACCCCTGCTGCCCGTACTTTCGAATAATCGTCTCAAGCTGAGCGTCCGGATCCGTTTCTGGCTTGAGCTCAATACGTTTAGTTCGATATTGCCATTCAGCCACTGCGAATCTCCATGCAATTGTTATCCAGGATTGGAATCCAAAACGACGGTGGTGGGAAGGCGTGCGCGAGAGGAGACGCTTTTTGCCCATAAGGAACACTGTTATCGAAAGACCCTTTTCTTGCGGACGCGAATCCGCTGGGCGCTGGGCCCACGCGATCAAACGGATGACACGCGACAACGGTCGATGTATCAGCATCGTAAAAAGCAGTGAACCACCAACATCTTCAAAAGAGCGATGTTTCAGCTCTCCTTCCGTTGAAGAGACCATCGATCAAGTTCCTGGCACTATTTCTCCGGGCAACATACAGTACCACCTCAGCGTAAAGCAACCAACGTCAAAGCCGCGTCAAAAGTCACGCCTCGCGCCGTGCGATAGGCGCACTTTCACGGTGGTCCTGCTTTGAAACCTGTCAAGGCCGATCACGGCGAGTACAAACGAAGCGTGGGGATCGACGACTGTCAGCGACTCAACGTGGGAAGCCGGGGGTGAACGGATTCCTCCGATGAGTCATTTTTGACCGTGCCTTGACATTCTTTGCGGTAGATTGTGGAAGGTATGGGTGACTCCGAGTCCAACGCCAGGAGAGAAGAGTGCAAGCAGGGATAAAGGCAACGAAACTGTATGTGGCCGATTCGTACTCCCGCCGCTGGGGCGTAATTCTCGCCGGAGGAGACGGCAGACGATTGCTGCCGCTCACGCGGAGGATTGCGGGCGACGATCGACCCAAACAGTTCTGCGCCATCATGGATGGCGAAACGCTCTTGGAACAGACTCGGTGCAAGAGTTTCCCGGATGCTCAGGCCGTCGCAGACCATGCTAGCGTTGACAAAGAAACACGAGTGCTTCTATGCCGATGAAGTTGCTGTAATGCCCCCCTCGACCTTGCTGATCCAGCCGCACAACCTGGGCACAGCGCCCGCGGTCCTCTACAGCCTATGCGCGTGCGCGAAATGGATCCACGAGCCATTGTCGCCTTCTTTCCTTCGGATCATCATTTTGCCGACGATGAGGCTTTCGTCGCTCATATCGATTCCACTTTTGCCGTGGCAGCATCAAGGCCCGGGTGCGTGATTTTCTTGGGTATTTCACCTGAATCACCGGAAGTGGAGTACGGTTGGATCGAACCTGGTGCGATTTTGATGAGTCAACACCGGGGCGCCGTCTATCAGGTGAGCCGTTTCTGGGAAAAACCATCCGCGGCCCTTGCTTCGGTTTTTATGGATCGGGGTTGCCTGTGGAACAGCTTCGTCATGGTAGGCCACGGTTATGCGTTCTTGAGCCTGATCGCGGACGCACTTCCCCGTCTGGCCGAATCTTTCGAACGCATTGAGCCATCGTTCCTTACGGCCGCGGAGAGAAAGGCGTTGTGCGACCTCTACTCCGAAATTGACGCAGCTAACTTTCCTCAACAAGTCCTATCTACGCACCCGCATGCCCTCGGCGTTCTCTGCGGCAGGGGGTTAGGCTGGAGTGACTTGAGAGAACCGAGCCGCGTATTCTCCGTACTTGAACGAAAAGGCATCAAGACCGAGTGGGGTTTCGATTGGAAGAGGAGTGGAGTGCCGGCGCCGGAGGAGGCCGCGTAAAGCGTGCTGCTGGGGCTGCGGGAAGGAGGAAAGCTGGACAATGACCGCAGTTGAACTCAGAAGATTAAAATTGATGCCTGAGGCCTGCTTGAAAGAACTCGCAAGCAGTTTACGAAATCGCGCGGACATTGCCGTCGAAGGAACTCCAGACGTGCTGGACGGCGTCGAACCCGCTGGGGAGCGGGATCTGGCTATCCGAAGTCTGGACAAGTCTTTCGTGCAGCTCCGTCTTGTAGAAGCGGCACTGGCTCGCATTGCCCACCGGACATACGGCTACTGCCTCCGGCGCGATGCCGAAATCAGCATGAGGCGGTTGACTGCAGTGTTCCATGCGGTCTTCTGCCTGAAGTGCCAGGAAGAAACGGATCACGACGGATCGAGAATCACAATGTTGATGCCGGGCCCAGGGGCGGCGCCCTGGGGCGCTGGCCTCGGATCTACCTTGATGCTCGGGGACCAGCATCACGTCAACGTCGGCAAGAGTGAGGCTGAAGCCACCGCCGAACATACACTGCTTCGTTAGTCGGAATTATGATGCGGCATGAGTTCGGCAACTACATGGAGAAAACTCCCGCGAGCGAGGAACCAGAACGGACGGTTTAAAATGGCGAATCTCGAATCGGATGCGTTTGTATTTTTTGGTGCCACTGGAGATCTGGCGTCGAAGCAGATCTTTCCGGCACTCCAGGCAATGATCCGGCACGGAC
>JBDTTL010000428.1:0-3416 GCA_039930665.1 Acidobacteriota bacterium | reverse complement strand
CCGGGTTCGAATGCATGGGCGGTGGCGGGATCGCGTACGGCCAGTGGCAGGCCGATCCTGGCGAACGACCCGCATCTGGAGTATTCGATTCCTTCGCCCTGGTACCTGGTGCATTTGAAGGCGCCCGGCCTGGATGTGACTGGCGCGACCATCATTGGGCTGCCGGCAGTGATCATCGGCCACAACAATCGCATCGCCTGGGGCGCAACCAATTTGCAATTCGATGTCGAGGATCTTTATCGCGAGCCCGTAGGTGCGTCCGTGCAGGTACAGCAGGACGCCATCCCCTTAAAGAGTGCCCGCGCTATTCCGGTCACCCTTGGAGTCACGGCACATGGCCCCCTGTTTCTCTCCGACGGCGGCCGGCAATACGCGCTGCATTGGACGGCGGATCAGCCGGGGGGGTTAACCTTCCCGTTCCTGGATATCGATCGGGCGCAGAACTGGACCGAGTTCCGCGCGGCGCTAGAGCATTATGGAGGCCCTGGGCAGAACTTCGTTTACGCGGATGTCGACGGAAACATCGGCTATCAGGCGGCGGGGATGCTGCCGATTCGCAATAACTGCGCGGGCGCGACACCCATAGAGGAGGCCGGCTGCGATTGGCAGGGATTCATCCCCTTCGAGAAATTACCAAGCGCCCACAATCCGCCGGCGGGCATGATCGTTACCGCCAATCAGAATCCGTTCCCGGCCGACTTCCCGTACCAGGTCAATGGCAATTTCGCGGCCCCGTATCGTGCGAATCAGATTCGAGCGCGGCTGGACTCGCGTTCGAAATGGCGGGCCCAGGATATGCTGTCGGTCGAGACTGATGTATATTCCGCGTTCGATAATTTTCTGGCGCAGCAGACCGTGGCCGCCTACGATGCGCAGAAAGTAAAGCCTGCCAACGCGCAAACGGCGGACGCCGTCGAAGTTCTACGCGCCTGGAAAGGCCAGATGCAAAAAGGGCTGGCGGCTCCCATGCTCGCGTCGTTAATCTACGACCAAATCCGCAAACAAATCGCGGAGCGAGCCGCCGTCGGAATGGGGGGCGTTTATACCAACTTCATGGCGCCGAGCGTAGTTGAGAAACTCTTGCGGGAACGGCCGGCGGACTGGTTTCCCGATTACGATGCGCTGCTGCTCCGCTGCCTCACGGGCGCGCTGGGCGAAGGGGAAAAGATCCAGGGATCGCGGGTGTCGCGCTGGGATTACGGACAGTTCATGTCGCTCGAAATCGTAAATCCGGTCGCGGGCCACTTACCGGTCATCGGCAGATTTTTTGACATCGGGCCGGTAGCCATGAGCGGGGCCGGTGCTACCGTCCAACAGTACACGCGGCGGCTGGGCCCGTCCCTGCGAATGATTGTGGACTTAGGCGATCTGGAACATTCCTTCGCCAATCTGGCGACCGGCGAGTCGGGTCAGGTGCTATCGTCGCACTACAAAGACCAGTGGGATGCGTACTACGCGGGGCGCAGCTTTCCGATGCAATACGGGAAGGTGGATGCAAAGGCCGTTCTAGTGGTTAGGCCTCTGCGTTAGCCTTCAACTGCGTGCCGAGGAACTGGGATCGCTCTCGCGCAGAATAATCTTGTCGCGGCTCAATTCATACTTACTGTTTCGCCAGACCGCGCGCGCGGCGGTGTAGCTGGCAGCCCACACGACGAATCCCAGCAGATCCCGAAGTACATACATCCAAGGTTGCTTCAGTGCGATTGGATCGCGCACCACCGTCCATCCCACCAGCCATGACTCGATGGCGCGGTTCAAAAAGGCGGCCGCGAGCAACGCCAGGCCCAGCGAGACGTTTCCGAGCAGAGCAGCGGCAGCGAATCCCAGTAAACCGAAAGGCGCCGCATAGATTAACCCGCTGCCGAAATGACCTTTCGGCCGGGAATAGCGCGTGGACTTGGCCCAGCGGAGCTGGCTGCCCCACATCTTTTGGAACGTCGTCTGACTCACCACGTGATCGATGATGTGATGCGAGAGCACAACGCGGTAGCCGGCTCCGTCGATCAGCTTGCCGATCATGTAATCGTTAGCGAAATATTCTCCCAGCGCTTTATATCCGCCAATGCTCGCCACCGCCGATTTTTTGACGGCGATGGTTGGGCCCAGGCCAAAATTCATGCCCTCCAATAAATTCGCCACCAACACGCCCGCCGTCATCTCAACCGACATTCCAATCGCAGTCATCCCGGACCAGAAACCGGCCACGTTTTTACCGCGATAAACACAGGTGACCATGCCCACTTTCGGATCTAGCAGCGGCGACACTACTTCCTCTAAGTAGTTCGGCGCGACTTCCACGTCGCTGTCACTTGTCACCAAAATTTCATGGGCGGCTACCTCGGCCATGCGATAGAAACAGTAAGCCGGAGGATTGGGCCAAGGAGGGATGCCGGTAACCAAGATACGGCAGGGGATCTGTGGATAACGCGCGCTCACTTCTTTCACCACTTCGAGCGCGGGATCGTCCGCTTCGTCGGCGGCGATCAGAATCTCATAGGACGGGTAGTCCTGGAGGAAGAAACTTTCGAGATTCTCCTTCAATTGGGCCTCGGCTCCATGCACCGGCTTAAGAACGGAGACGGGAGGCAGACTGGCGGGCGCAGGTTTCGACTGTCTTGCCCGGCGCGCGTCGCGGTGAAACCGGATGGTCCCGGCGACGGCCAATCCCAGGAAAATCGTGGAGCTGACAATTCCCAGGAACGCTATTCCTAAGAGCAGATAAGGAATCAACGCCCAGGACATTTAGCCACCCGCAACCAGCGCCACGCCGCCGCAAACCAGCAGAACGCCGGCCCAGCGAGCGCTGCTGATCTGCTCGCGCAGGATGTACTTCGCACCCAGCGTCCCAACTACATTGCTAAGCGCGGACGCCGGAATCACGAAACTGACCGGATGCCAGGAAAGCAGCACGAGTAGTGAATAAAACGAAATCGCCATCAACCCGATGCCGATCCATAACGAACCGCTGCGCATCGCGCGCCCCAGAAATCGCAGCAGCGCTTTAGGCCGCAGCGCCGCAGGCTCGCCAATCGTTTTCATGCCGTGGGCAATCGAAATCTCTCCCCCGGTGCTCCCGCAAATTAACAATCCCAACAAAAGAACAGTGGCGGTCATGCTGCCTTGTCCAGAACTGCCGACTCGGTAGTGCGGGGCTTGGTGATGCCCACTAGAAGTACTCCGAAGCAAACCACGAGGACGCCGATCCAGCGCCGCAGCGACACATGCTCATGCAGGAAAAACACCGCGAAAAACGTCAGCATCGCGTAGCCAAAGGCCCCCACCGGCATCACGTAGCTATAATCCGCCCAGCTGAGGACCGTCATGTAGCTGGCCATGAATCCCACCAGGAAAAAGATGCCGATCCAGATCTTCACATTCGTCATGGTTAGCCAAAGCGAATGCGCGAGACCGGCAGC
>JBDTTL010000427.1:0-3422 GCA_039930665.1 Acidobacteriota bacterium | reverse complement strand
CCGTCTCCGAGCGGTTCTCCAACGTGCATCTGGCTGTGTGCCCGCATGACGGACCCACCTCGAAGGCCGATTGCCTCAATTGGATTTACCAGCATGTCGGACTCTACGAAGAGCAGAATGACGTCGCCTTCGAGATTATCGTCACGCACGACGCGGAGGATTTGATTCATCCGGAAGAGCTGCGCTGGATCAATGCCTACGCCGAACGCTTCGACTTCATCCAGATTCCGGTGCTGGCGCTGGCAACGCCCTTCTGGTCCTTGACGCATGGGGTTTATTGCGATGAGTTTGCTGAAAATCACTTGCGCGATATGGTTGTGCGCTCCACCTTCGGCTGCTTTGTTCCGGGCGCGGGAGTGGGCACGGGGTATCGTCGCGAATCGCTGGAGGCGCTGGCCCGGGTCTCGTCGAACCGCGTGTTCGAACCAGCGGCGCTTACGGAGGATTACGAGAGCGGGCTGCGGCTTCACCGCATAGGTTGCCGGCAAGTGTTCGTGCCGATCACGCGGCTGGGCGATGTCGGACGCGATTTCATGGCGGTGCGTGAATTTTTTCCCAAGCAATGGGGCACGGCGCTGCGCCAGCGAACGCGGTGGGTGATGGGAATCGCCCTGCAGGGGTGGGAACGTTTCGGCTGGGCCGGAACCTACAGCGAGGTGTATTGGTTCTGGCGCGATCGCAAGGGCCTGGTCAGCAATCCGCTGGGCTTCATCGCTAACGCAGTTTTTGTCTACGGCCTGGCGACCGCAATGTGGAACCGTCTGACGCCGCTTGCGATCGAGATCACTTCGGTTACGCTGGCGTTTCAGATTTTGCGAATAGCGATTCGGATGGCGTGTGTGGCGCGCGTCTACGGGATCGTGTTTGCGCTGGGTGTGCCGCTCCGTATGCCTTACTCGAACCTGCTGAACGCGGCGGCAACGGTCCGGGCCGTTGCGCTTTATGCAAACGCCCGGATGAGGGGGCTTCCGTTGCGCTGGATCAAGACAGAACATTCGTACCCGACGCGTGCGGCGTTGCTGGTCCACAAGCGGCCGTTGGGCGAGATTCTAGTGGGATCGGGACACCTGAACGCCGCTACTCTGCATAGCGCCTTGGGTGCTTGCCCGCCAGGGACGCGTCTGGGCGAATTTCTGGTGGCCAACGGGGCGTTGACGGAATCATCCTTATATGAAGCTCTCAGCCTGCAACAAGGGTTGCCGCTTACGCATCTCGAGATCCACCAGATCGCGCCTCGCGTGGCACGCGCGCTGCCGGAACGAGTCGCTCGCGAGTGGCGCGTCCTGCCGTTTCAGGTCGCCGAGGGTTCTCTTCTTCTAGCGAGCCCGGAGCTTCCCACGCCCAAGCTGACATCCGCTATCCGCAATTTCACGTCGCTCGAGATACGTTTTCATCTGGTAACTCCCACGGAATACGAGCACCTGGTGGACGCGTTACTCTAACTTCAAGAGACGTGATTACCGATCCGCTTGCAAGCGCCGCATTGGGAGCCCGCGACCATGCGCGTGCCCCGTACTCCAAGTTCCGCGTTGGCGCTGCGCTCGAAGACGTGAGCGGACGCGTGCACACTGGCTGCAATATAGAAAACGCGACTTATGGATTGACGCTTTGCGCCGAGCGCGTGGCCGTGTTCAAAGCGATTTCCGAGGGAGCGCGTGATTTCCGGCGCATGGCGATCGCGGCCGATACCGACACGCTCACCCCGCCCTGCGGCGCCTGCCGCCAGATCCTGTGGGAGTTCTGCGGCGACATCGAAATTACGCTGGTGAATCCGCGTGGCAAAAGCGAAGTACTGCGACTCAAAGAACTGTTCCCGAGGGCGTTTGATGCGTCATTTTTGTAGTTTCCTCTGGCTGCTGGTTGCCCCAGCCGCGTGGGCGCAAACCCCCACCCCTGTCGACATCATTTGGAGCGCTCGCTGGGTGGTCACCATGGATCCGCAGCGGCGTGTGATCGAGAATGGCGCCGTCGCCGTAGCGGGCGACCATATTGTCGAAGTCGGCTCGCGCGCCGGAATCGACCGGCGCTACACCGCGCGGCAGCGACTCGACCGTCCTGACGCCATTCTCGCGCCGGGCCTGATCAATACCCACACGCACGCGGCCATGTCGCTTTTCCGCGGCATCGCCGACGACATGAATCTGCAGGATTGGCTCACGAAGTACATTTTTCCCGCGGAAGCCAAGAATGTCGATAGAAGGTTCGTGCGTTGGGGCACGCGGCTGGCAGTGCTCGAGATGGCGCTCTCGGGGACCACTACTTACGCGGACATGTACTATTTCGAAGACACGGTGGCCGAGGTCACCAAACAGGCGGGGCTGCGCGGGATGCTGGGCGAAACCGTGATCGGCTTTCCCGCGCCGGATTATAAGACGCCCCAAGCAGCGCTGGCCGCAACCGAGCAGTTTTTCAAGCAGTACGCCAACGATCCGCTGATCGTGACTGCGGTGGCTCCGCACGCCATCTACACGGTACCCAATGACGTATTGAAGGCGGCTCGCGCCCTGGCGAATCGCTATCAGAAGCCGCTGGAGATTCACCTTTCTGAAACCAAAACCGAGAATGACGAGTCGCTCGCCAAACGCAAGATGACGCCCACGGCCGCTCTCGAATCGATCGGCGTGCTGAGCGGCTGGACGCTGGCCGCGCACGGCGTTTGGCTGAGCGATGCCGACATGGCGATTCTCAAACGCCGCGACACCGGACTCTCGCACAATCCATCGAGCAATATGAAGCTCGCGAGCGGGGTAGCGCGCGTGGTCAAGATCCTGAGTCTTGGCATCCCCATGGGCCTGGGCACCGACGGCGTGGCCGGCTCCAACAACGATGTAAATATGATGGAGGAAATGGACCTCGCGGCGAAGCTGCAGAAGGTGACGACGGGAGATCCGCGAGCCCTTCCGGCCACGCAAGCCTTCGAGATGGCAACCATCACCGGCGCGCGCGCGTTGAACATGGAGAAACTGATCGGCTCGCTGGAAAAAAACAAGCGCGCGGACATGATCACCATCAGCCTGGCTGCGGCCCACGCCGTCCCGCTCTACAACGTCTACTCGCAAATGGTCTACGCGCTGAAGGGATCCGATATCACCGATGTCATGGTGAACGGCCGCCCCATCGTGCGCGACCGACGGATGCTTACGCTCGACGCCCGGTCGATAGTCCTCAAAGCTGCCGAGTACCAGGAACGCGTTAAGAAATCACTAGGAATGAAGTAAAGCTACACCCAAGCGGGCAGGGGACTTGGGCGGACGGAGTCTGAAATGTGGGTCGGTTCCAGCGAATACCTTACAGGGCATGCTGTTATCCCTTAGATCCGTCTCAGACGGCGCATTTGCGGTTATTCTGTCCTTGCCATGAAGAAAGTATTAACCATCGCTGCTCTTGTTTTAGCTCCCCTGACGCTCGTTGGGTCGGCGGGG
>JBDTTL010000426.1:0-3472 GCA_039930665.1 Acidobacteriota bacterium | reverse complement strand
GCGTGCGCCCACATAAGCGGCATCGCGGAACCCGTGGGGCGTCCCAAAAACATGTGGACTTCGGGCCGGTCCTTCTCGTCCCACACCTGCTCGGGCAGGAGACCGGTAGGTGATCCAAAGCCTTCCATCGCAAGAATGAGAGCTTTTGTATCGTTGCCAGCAGCCAATTCATAGTGTGCGCGCTCACCGGATAGCAAGGGCCAAGCGCGCCCCTTCCCCCAGTTCACGAACGGTCCGCCATCGGCTCGCTGCCCGTAGCCATCGTGGTTGTAGCGATGCCAGCAAGATCCGAAGGGAGTATCGACTTTGAGCATGGCGTCCACGACGTGGAGCGAATCGACTATAAGTGGATCGTCAGCCTTTCGAATTCCATAGCGCACCAGCTCGAGGAAGCCCGCATCCACGATGTCCTTGGCCGGAAACTCATGTTGCGCGACCGGCGAACGGTTCGCGATGGCGAGAACACCACGATTGGGATCCTCCTCAGGCTGAGGGTTGTCCACGCTCTCCGGAAGAATCCGTATGTAATGCCGGCTGATTCCAGAGACCAGCGACCCCTGCGTCGTAACCGTCCAGGATTCGACGTGAGAGTTCAGAAAGTCAGCGTATTCTTCCAGAAATGTCGCTGTGGACTCGTCGCGTCTTTCGCGAAAGAAACAAGCAGCACAGATCAGCGCGGCGATGTTCGATGCGAGCGTGGAAGGAGAATATCCGCTGGCTTCCTCCCAGCGCTCCTGCTGAGTGACTGGGCCATGGCGGACAAGATACGCAGCCGCCCGCGCAATCATCGGGTACGGATCGAAATCTTGCAGGGCCTTCTGTCGATTGAGCTGCCAAGCAAGAAGAATCGGAAAGGCGACTTCGTCAAGCTGGATTCCCCGCCAGTACGGGCCGCCATCCACCCAGAAGTTTTGGGGGAAACCGCCATCTTGCTGCTGCGCAACGGCTAGATAGATAAGTGCGCGGAGCGGCGTAATACTATCACCGGCCGCGAGCATAGCGGAAGCGCTGTTGACCATGTCGCGAGTCCATACCAGGTGATATCCGCCGTTGTCCGAGTCACCTTTTGCTTCTCCCCACGGAATCGAGAGTGAGGCGATAAACGCGCCCGGATAGGATTTGTCTTCGTGAGCGCGGAGCAGGCTGAAACTGCTCTGGTATAGATTTCCTTTATCACCAGAGACCTTTTCTAGTGGAGTAAGTCTGGCGCTGGAGCGATCCCATTGCTCGACGTAGCGCTTGTGATGCTCTCTGAAGGGAACACCGAGCGCCTGAAAGAGCGTTGTAATCGCGCAGTGCTCGGTGTCACCGAACGCCAGTCCCATGGTGAACTCGCGTTTATTCTCCAAGTCCAACTCTCCCGTCAGCGCAATGTTGCCGTCTGAAGCGTGATCGAACTCCCAGTCCAGTTGAAAATTGTCGGCGAGATCGGTCCATCCGTCACTTCGGCCCACGTAGCCGCACGACGTGCGAGAGAATTGGACGGTGCCGCCGAGGGCCAGCCATATTCTTTTTTTCTGCGCCATGAGGATTCTCTGGCCTGCAGCCTCAATCACGTAACCGCTGTTGTTCCATCCACCCACCTGAAGATGAGGCGCGCAGAGAGCATAGAGGTGTAGCTTCGAGATGAACGCATCATCCCCGGTGAGTTGCGTGTGCTGAAGAATGCAGCCTAAATGCGGGTCCGTGATAATTTCCTTGACGATGGTATAGCGGCCACCAGGGTCAGCGTTTGTGTAGCGGTACCCCAGCGCGTGGCCGGAAAGGCGCTCACATTGTGACTTGAGGTGTCGCTTTTCTTCGTGAAAGAAAGTCTTCCCATCCGTGATGAGATACTGAAGATCGCGAATCTGCGGGTGATCTACCGTCGGATAATACACTTCAGTGATGACGCCGTTCCAAAGCGTGAACCAAATCCGGCTGGAAGCTGCGTAGGCAGTTCCTACTCCGTCTTTGCCACCGTGGGTCCATCTGGGCTCGATACCAGGCCAACCGAAGGCCGCGCTCGTTTTCTTTGAGTTCTTATTTTCTTCGCGCTCGAGATGGTGCTTGCGATCTTGAGCGGTTCGATCGGCGTGAACCGCGGCCAGAGCCATCTTTCGGGTGCTTGCGTCTCTACTCGCGGGCATCACAGCTCCTTTCGTTCTTCTGGATTGGGATTGTGCCAGGCACCCTCGCCGGCAATGACCTGATCAGCTTCGGCTGGTCCCCAGGTATTTGATTCGTATTCATGACCTGGCGTTGCGTTTCCTAAAACTGGATCGACAACGCTCCATGCGGCTTCTACGCCGTCCTCACGAACGAACAGCGTAGCGTCGCCTCGGATGGCATCGCCGAGCAGTCGCTCGTAAGGTGTCATCTCATCGCCTGGAGCTTGGCGCACGACAAGCTCCACGGGCTCGCCAACCATCGCCTCTCCGGGTTTCTTGGCTCGGGCACCCAGCGAAATCGAAACGGTGGGACTGAGCCGGAAGCGGAAGTAGTCTGTCTCGCTTTGGGCGGCTGGATCAAACACGGCCGGCAAAGGCTGCTTGAGTTGAACCCATACCTCGGTCGCTGTGACAGGCAGGCGTTTGCCCGCGCGAACGTAAAATGGAACGCCCGCCCATCGGGGCGTATCGATGTATAGCTTCAGGGCTGAGAATGTTTCTACCTGTGAATCCGGAGCGACACCTTTCTCGTTGCGATAGCCGCGGAACTGGCCGCGGACAGCATCGCGAGGAGCGATCGGCCGCATGGATTGAAAAGCTCGCTGCTTTTCGGCTCTTAGGCCGTCCGGGTCACCGGCCACCGGGGCCTCCATCGTGAGTAACGCGACGACCTCCAACATATGGTTTTGCACCACATCGCGGATTGCACCCACCTCTTCGTAGAAACGTCCCCTGCCCTCTACGCCCAGGGTCTCGGCCATGGTGACCTGTACGCTTTGGACGTAGTTGCAATTCCATATCGGCTCCAGAAACGTGTTCGCAAATCGGAAGTAGAGCAGATTCTGGACCGGTTCCTTGCCGAGGTAATGATCGATTCGGAAAATTGAAGATTCGGGGAAGGATTTGCGGAGCGTTCGGTTGAGTTCCTGCGCGGACGAAAGGTTGCGGCCAAAGGGCTTTTCAACGATCACCCGCGCTCCCTTGTCGCATTCCGACTTGGCCAGACCTTCCGCGACGGTCGCAAACGAGCTTGGCGGGATGGCCAGGTAATAAGCAGGCCGGGACGCCTTGCCCAGCGCTTTTCGCAGATCCCTGAACGTTTCCTGGGAATTGTAGTCTCCTTTGACATATTGGAGCTTTGCCGAAAGTGTGGAGAACGCCTGGGGGTCCACGCCGCCGTGCTTCTCAAGACTCTCGCGAGCATGGGCCCGAAGCTGGTCGAGGTTCTCCGCCGACCTCGCCACCCCAATGATCGGCATGTCGAAGTGTCCGTGCCGGATCATTGCCTGGAGTGCCGGAAAGATCTGCTTCGACGCCAGATC
>JBDTTL010000425.1:0-3477 GCA_039930665.1 Acidobacteriota bacterium | reverse complement strand
TCCTCAAAAAGATCGCTCGCTTTTGTGTGCGAACTTCTGACTCAGGACACTAGCGGACCGTTCTCGCCTCTGATCTCTTCTGGGTTCTTGTAGTCCGCCAGCACCTTGTCGATGAGTTTGAGGTCGATAGCCACCGGGTTTCCCTAGCCCAGAATGATGGACGGGTCCGAGCGATTGAGGCTCTGTCGATATCTTTCTAAAATGGAACTATATAAACAAGTGCCGCCGAAGGCGATGATCGAGCTAAGGGCAGCCGCTCCACACCCTCCATCAGCAAGCTTCGAAAACCAGGTATCGTTTTGTTGGCGTTTTTCATACTTTGAATTAACGCCATGCCGCAGTTATGTCCCTGGAAAAAATCCCATTTTTCCAAGCTGGACGCCGCGGGTTCGAGTCCGTCTCCCGCTCCATCTTTTCAAGTGGGCTCTACGCCAACAATGGCCAAAGTCAGCGCGGCGAATGAAGGCACTCGGCTCTACGCCAACAACGGGGGCAGACCCCGAACACAAACTGATCATCCACATAATTTGACACGAAGTCGGTAGTTTTCGAAGCTGCGGAAGCAGTAAGCCTGGCGGTTGATGAGCTCCATTTTGTTACGGAAGCCCTCAGTGCCGTTGTTACGAGTGAAGCATCACATGGCGGCGATCTCCCGGGACCTGGAAGAAAGAGATCAGCAAGCAGACCCTTGACAACTCGGAAGCTCAGGCAGAAGCGATGGTAAACCCCGACCGCGTAACCGATGATTTCTGCAGGGAAACGATAGCCGGAGTACCGAGAGGTGGTCGCCCTTCATCGCCCTCGTCTTTCAGGTTCCCGCCCAAGTTGAAATTGCCCTTGGCAGCGCTGGAGGGAGGCGCCCTCGCCGGCCTGCTTCCGCACTGCCGCGTGCAGAGCTTTGCCGCCGTCCAAGATATACATTCGCGCCGTCGAGAAGTCCAATCCACGCTCCACCAACTCGCTCAATAGGCTGCTCACTACGGCTGTGTTTTCCGTCGCGCCTTCGCGAATGCCCAGCACCTTTTTCGATCCATCGCAGCCAATACCAAGGGCTGCAATCTGAGGGGGCGCAATGATGATCCTTGGCGGCGCTACTCAACGAGCTTTGCGACGTTTCGGCTTGCTTCGAGCCTTTGTGGTTTTTGCTTTTGATTGGGCGCGGGCACTGGGGGCAGGGAGTACTTGGCCGCTAGATCCCTGAGCTAAAACTACGGGAGGTATTGGACGTATTTGGTTGCGTGTAAGCGCGACGCGAATCGCTACGCCGTTCTTCTTGCCCGGGTCGATTAGGAAGTCGGCGGTGACGGTCAGATTGTTTACGAAGGCGTCGCGCAGGAGGCTGAACATTGCCTGGCGGGCCGGGAGTTTGTTGTCGTTTCGGAGCTGAAAGCCGAACGCACCATCGCCGATTGCGTTGAGGATGAATACAGCTTCAACATCCAGTTGATCGTTGGGAGGACCGAACGCCGTACCAAGGTCGTGGGCACGAAGAAAAACGATCTTTCCGGTCTTTTCGAGCAAGTTTGCCATGGACAATCTCCTAAGGGTTCGCGACGCGAATGATTTCCCCCGCGCGGGGGCCGATCGTAACGTAATCGAGACGGATGGGCCGCCCGGCGATGAAGGCAGACCGAAGCATGTCGAACATCTCTCTGCGAGCTGGTCCGTTCGGGTCGGCCCGCAGCTTGAAGCCGAACGCACGCAGAGGTTCCTCGGCGAGCAGCACGATCACCTCACAGTCAAGAAAATTCGGTAATTTGCCGAAGCCGCTGCCGAGTTCGTGAGCCCGCAAGAACGTGATGTGGCCCACTGTCTCGATTAGGCTCCCGATCGGATTGACGGTGCCGTACCCGATTACATCCATAATTTGCAAGTCGACGGCCGAGACGGGATTCGCTACGCCCGCGTTAGAAAACTGATTAAACGCGTCGTTCGTGCCTCCCGCCCAATCACGGGTATCTAAATTATTTGAGGCAGAATCGTTAAACGCCTTAAGCAGGGTAACCCCATTGTCTATGGAAAAGAAATTCCCCGCGCCACCGCTAAGCACCTTCAGTCCGGCCCCCGCATAGGAAAAATTGTCGATCAAACTGAACGAATTGTTTCCGCCGGAAAGGCCGAGCCGGCCCATGACTTCGGAGATCTCATGTGCAGCGATACCCTTAAAATCAAATGTTTGCGGCGCGATTTGACCGGAGAACGTGAAAGAGTTTCCCACACCAAACGTGGTGCCTCCATCATCAGACATATCATCAGGAATGAAGGCAAGCGCTTTGGCTTGGGCTCGCGTCAGCTGCCAGGTTCCCAGACCATTAGTGGGATCGGTGGCGGTCATGGAACCTCCAGGGCCTATGGCGATAGCATCATTTCGCGTTGACGCGTGTGCGCTGACTCGATCGAACAGATCGGCATACGAGATTGACAAGAACGCCGGAAAGCTCCTTCCAAAAGTGCCTGGCGTGGTTACCGCGTCAACCGTGATGTTTATGTGAATGTCGTCAGAGAATGCGTCGGTGAAGAACTTGGCCGCCGCGGCCCAAGCTGCCCTAGCCGCTGTTGCGTTCACGCCAAAATTCTTATTGAACCCCGACGTGAACGTAGGATTAATGATCAATTCGATCTCTCCCTGAAGTTCGGGCTGCTTGGAAAACCTCGCCCCCGGAGTACAACTCGCCGCCCGGCTGATTGCGGTCGAACGACCCCGCAATGCTGGTCTCTGAAATAAGGAAGGAGGAAGACCAGATCAGGGCCAATCGCACCACGGCTCGCAAAATTTGCATTTTGTCGGATGATCGCCGACAAGTGGGTCGGGTCGATTCCTCTCAAGGCAGGATTGATGCGAACACTAGGGCCAACATGAAAGCGATCACTCGTAAGGGGCAATGCAGGGGGCCGGATGGAACTCATGTGAATGAAGAGGCCTAGCATTCAAGTCCTCCATCTGCAACAAGCTAATCCTTCACTAACTTTGGCCGATTGTCAAGAAGTTTTTGCGGTAGCCCTTCGAATTTATCGAAGGCCAAGATCGTCAAGGGACGCGGGATGGGTCTGGGAGGCATCGTCAACTGGGGAGGGAGGAGGTCGTTTGGGTTCGGAATGGTCGGTTGTCCTGGGAGTCGCCTCAGGCCGCGTTCGGCAAGCAGATCCTCGACATCTCGGGAGCTCAGGCAAAAACGATGGTAAACCCAGACGGCATGGCTGATGATTTCTGGAGGAAAACGATGACCGTAATAGTGAGACCGATCGCTCTTCATCGCCCCAGTTTTTCAGTTTCACACCCAAGTTGACAATGCCCGAAAGTTCCTTCATCGCGCGGCGGAAGAGTGCATTCTAACAATCAAAGGTTCCTGGTTTGCCATCGCCTGATTTGCCATGGCCTTGCGCTTCACATCTTAATGCAGTAGATTCTGCACTTCTTTTGGATCGATCAGCGTTACTCCGGGTGGACCGAATACGTCAGTATTCACCTTGCCCATA
>JBDTTL010000424.1:0-3528 GCA_039930665.1 Acidobacteriota bacterium | reverse complement strand
CTTGAATGTGGGAGAGCATATCCGCGTGGCGGTAAACGGCTACCAGATGTTCGCCCAGGTCCGCCGTTGCGACCCTGCCGAATCTGGATTCATAATTGGCGTCGAACGGATTGACGACTGGGACAAACCGCCAGCCGAAAGTGAATTGGCGTCGCCGGGCACCGCGAAGACAGCGCAGTCGGAGGTATTGGGCCGGCCGAAACTAAAGCAGCCGCTTGACAACCTACGCGGCGCTGCCCTCCGTGCGGTTTTCGCCGATCCTCGCTTGAGAACCCCGGAGAAGAACTATCGGACGGCCTTTATTGCGGTGGTTTGTGTCGCCTTTGCCGGGTTTGCGGGTTTGGGCGGATGGAGTGTCTATTCCCACAAAGGACCGAGCGCTCCGTCCATCAAAACGGTCACGCCTAATCCGCTTCCACGCCCTCTTGACGCCGTTGATGCGACTCCGCTCAATACCGATACTGCGAACACCGCCAGTAGCAGCAGTACCAAGGTTGCCGCACCGCCGGTACAGAAGGTCCGCGTTGAGGTACCTGAAGATCAGACAACCCGAACGGCCGCAACTCCTAAGCTTAAGGCGCGCCCCGCGACAGGCCCGTTGTCCCGGATTTCAATAAAGCTCACCGACGCAAGCTGGGTCACGGCCTGCGCCGATGGCGCCCGGGTAATCGATACGTTGCTCGACAAAGGGTACGCCGGAGAAATCCCCTTCTCGCGTGGAGCCACAATTCGATTTGGAAATGCCGGGGCCATCGAACTGGCAGTCGGCGACCAGCCCGCCACAACCGTGGGTCCATCGGGAGAAGCCCGGATGATCAAGGCCACTCCCGCCGGTTACAAACTGATAAAGCTTTCTTCCGTCCTCAATTGTCCCAATTGAACCTGGCTAGGAGGCCAGGGTGAGGTCGCGCCCTACGGCGTCACGCCCGCCTTCTTGAAATCGCCGGCTTTGAAGTAGGAAATGGCGGCCGGAACAAGATACTTCCGGACCGCGGCGTTTACTTGGGCGGTGCTCAGGGCCGCGACTTTGCTTTCCAGATCCGCCTCCCGCGCCATGGTCCATCCGAACTGCTCGTTTTGCGCAAGAGTACGGGCGAGTCCCGCGTCCTGAGTGCGCTGCAGCATCCGCTGGTCGAGGTACGATTTCTTGGCCTCAGCTACCTCGTCGTCGGTGAAGCCGTCTTTCAGAACCTTGGCGAGCTCGTCTTTGAAGGCGTCCTCCACCTTCGGAATATTTTGCGGAACTGCGGTTGCCTGCACCATGAACTGGGCGAATGGCGACTTGGCCGCCGCCACCAGTGCGCTCCCCACGCCGTAGCTGAAACCTTCCTTCTCCCGGATGCGGAGCCACAACCGGCTCTTCAAATCGCCGCCCAGCATGCGGTTGGCGAACATCAGCGCCGGATAATCCGGATCGTCCTGATTCATCGCCAGCGTGAAACCGGCCATGAAAACCGCGTTGGCCTTGTCCGGCGTCTCAATCATCTGGTCCGTCGACGCGACTACATCGCGCTCGCGCAGCACCAGTTGATAGGGCGCCGGGCTCTTCCATGTGCCGAGGTCTTCTTCCACCGCCTTGCGAACTTCGGCCGGGTCGAAATCCCCCACGATTGCCAGCTCGGCGTTGGATGCACCGAAGAATTGGGTATAGAAGTTCTTCACGTCGGCCAGCGTTAGCTTCTTGGTGTCCGCGATATCCTCTTCGAAAGTGCTCACAGAGCGGGGATCGCCCTTCGGATAGCGGATCAAATGGCGGCGCAATGCCAGCGGCGCCAGCGCACCCGGTTCTTTCATACCGCTTTCCGTGCGGCCCAACTGGGATTGCCGCATCTGCTCGAATTCGCTCTCTACAAAGGCCGGCTGCCGCAATACTTCCGCCGCCAGATGCAGTGCCGGGACGATACTTGCGTGAATGGTGGTGATATTTAGGCTGGCGTCGTTATCGGAAGCATTGGTAGACATCTGCACCTTCAGGGTGTCCAGCTCATCCTGCAATTGCTGCCGTGTGTGTTTTTGGGTGCCGCGCATCAGCATGGCGCCGGCGAAGTCCGCGGCCGTGCCTTTGTCGAACACACTTTTCGCGTCGCCATAATGCATCGCGAGCGAGACCGTAACCGTCGCTCCGCGGGTCTTTTTGGGGAGCATCACCAGCTTTAGACCGTTGGGCAGAGTCACGCGCTGAATGCGCGATTCAATGTTCGCGGGCGTCGGATCGAAGGCTTCGCCTTGCGCCACCGCCGCGCGTCCCGCGTAATTGTTGAGCATCGCGGAAACATCGGGAACCGGAGGCACTACCGCACGATCCGGCGCTGTCTCCGATGGGGTAAAGCGGCCGACCGTGAGATTGGAAGCCTTTAGATACCTCTGCGCCACCCGCGCGATATCTTCCGGCGTAATCTTCTCGGTGCGATCCCGGTCGAGGAACATCAACCGCCAGTCGCCCATCGAAGCCCATTCGCTCATCAGCAAGGCAACTCGCTGCGGGTTATTGAACAGCAACTCGAAATCCTTTTTGCGGCGCGTCAACACCCGGTCAAGTTCCTCTTTGGTAGGCGGCTCCTTCACCATCCCGTCAATCACGCTCTGCATCGTCTGCTGTACATCGGCAAGTGAACCTTCCTTGCGTACATCCGCGTTAAACAACAGGTAGCCGGGGTCATGCAATACATTGTTCTCGGCACGCGCCGAGATAGCTTTCTTGGATTCAACCAAAGCCTTGTAGAGGCGTCCCGCCGGCGGCTCGTCCAGAATCGAAGCCATCACGTCCACTGCGGCGGCGTCCGGATCGGAGCCCGCCGGAACGTGGTATGCCATCATCAATACCTGGTTATCGCCAACGCGCCGCAGATTCACTTCGCGCTCGCCGTCCTGCGCCGGTTCCACGGTATAGGTCGCCGTTAGAGCGCGCGCCGGCTTTGGAATTGCGCCAAATGTCTCCTGGATCCAGCCCAGCGCCTTCCCGTCGTCGAACTTCCCGGCGATCACCAGCACCGCGTTATCCGGCTGATAGTAGTTGCGGTAGAACGCCTGCAGGCGCTCGATGGGAACGCGCTCGATGTCCGACAGCGCGCCGATGGTGCTGCGCCCGTAGCCGTGCCACAGGTAGGCGGTCGAGACCACGCGTTCTTCTAGCACCCGCTCCGCGTTGTTCTCGCCGCGCTCAAACTCGTTGCGCACCACCGTCATTTCGGTGTCCAGATCCTTGCGGGAAACCCGCGAATTCACCATGCGGTCGGATTCCATATCCAGCGCCCAACGCAGATTATCGTCGGTCGCCGTCATGGTCTCGAAATAGTTGGTGCGGTCGTAGGACGTGGTGCCGTTGAACTGCGCGCCGTGATTGGTCAGTTCGCCCATGATGCCGTTGCGCTTGGCGGTGCCCTTGAAGAGCATATGCTCCAGCAAGTGCGCCATCCCGGTCTCTCCATAGCCTTCGTGCCGCGACCCGACCAAATACGTCACGTTTACTGTCACGGTTGGTTTGGAGCCATCCGGGAACAGTAGCACCTTCAGCCCGTTAGCCAGCCG
>JBDTTL010000423.1:0-3542 GCA_039930665.1 Acidobacteriota bacterium | reverse complement strand
GACATCGCGCATCTGGTTCAAGAACCGCGGCTCGCCATAGGCGGACATCCCCATCATCTTGTATTCATCGCCGTACTTTGGAAATCCGAGGAATTGCGTAAAGGCGGTGTAAAACAAACCCAACGAATGTGGGAAATGCGTGGCTCCTTGGACCTCCAAATGTGGGCCGCGACCGGTCGCCCACATCACGCTGCTAAAATCGCCAAAGCCATCGATCGAAATAACAGCCGCCTCTTCCAAGGGCGACGAGAAAAATGCGCTAGCTAGGTGTGAGTGATGGTGCTCGACGTGATGAACTTGCACGGCCTCTGGTAGGGCTATCCCGGCATTCGCAAGAGAAGCCGCCAAGCGAGCCACTTTCATAGTGTTCTGGGTTCGGCTGGCGAGGCGGCCCCAGTCTCCCGGACGTGATGCCAAGCGAAGAAGCTTGAGTGCCAGATGCGCCTTGGGATCACGCGAAATCGCTACGTGCGCGAGATCGGCGTCATCTGTGCCATCGAGGCACCATCGCGCCGCAAGCCCTGGAAATCCAGCCCAATGCTTGATGCGATTGAAGCGTTCTTCTTCGACAGCAGCCGTGATCTGGCCGTCGGTCAGCAATGCCGCCGAGGCATCGCCGTGGAAGGCGTTAAGGCCGAGGATGTTCATTGTGGATGGTTCGGCTCGGGAGTCGAACCTTTTGAAGTTCGGGAAATCGTGCTGGGGATGACTATTCTCTGCTCGGCACGCATCTCTTCAAGGCGTATGTCTACAAGCAGACGAAACCAGAACGTCTGGAGAAAGTAGAAGATGAATCCTTCTTTGCCGTCGAGAAACCCCAGACGTATCAAGTATCGGTAGACAAACATCAGGAACGGACGGACATAAAGTGGGAAATGACGCCAAACCAGCTTCAGCCATAAGGTACGTTGGTCGGGATTGCCGAAGAATGACGGCTTGACTAGATACGGCAACCCTCCGCCTTCCCGTTTAACCTCTTCGGCGGCAAGCTCCGATGCAAATTTATTGTGCTTCTCAATGAAGAATGAGATGCGCCATTCGTTTTGATTGGCTTCGAGGATATCGTGCTTAAGTGTTTCGGTCCGGCCGTTCACGTAGAAGCGATAGTCGAATTCATTGTTGTCAAGATAAGCCGCGGAGTGCCGAAAAATCTTTAGCATGTACTTCGGGTAGTAACCACCGTGGCGCATCCAGCGCCCCCGGAAGATTTGTCTTCGTTTAACGAACAAGCCCGCGACTCCTTCCGGTGGTTTCATGAAGATCTGCTTTAGTTCGTCATTTAACTCTGGGGTTACCCGATGATCGGCATCTAACGCGATCACCCATTCGTGCCGAAAGGCCAAATGTTGTAGAGCCCAAGTCCGCTGTCGCGTATGTCCTTCAAAGGCATGCTGGACGACGATCGCTCCGTATTCTTGCGCTATCTCTACCGTGTCGTCGGTGCTGAACGAGTCGACTACGTGTATGTCGTCGCAACACCCGCGGAGACTCTCCAGGCACTGGCGGAGGTTCGACGACTCATTCTTGGTGAGCACAAAAACCGACAATGCAACAGGTCTTGGTTGGTCGGTCGAGCTTATTTCCAAGTTCAGTGCACTCGCGATTGTCATTCTGATTACTCGATCAGCGATGCCCAGGAGGGGGGGAGATTGCGAAGGATTTCGATATCATCGAAAGGTTTGCCTTTCCTGGCGCCTACTCTGTGCGCCCAGGATGCCATCTGGGCCACTTCATCCGCCAGTTTTGTTCTTGAACGCATTCCCAAAAGCGAGAAAGCCTTGTCGTGGTTCGCGTACGCGTGATAAACTTCATTTCGGGCGGGCAAGTGGTTAATCTGCGAGGGGACTCCGAATGTCTGTGCCACAATTTCGGCGAGCTCGTTTACGGTATGAGGGACGTCTGATCCAACATTGAAGACCTGGTTGTAAGCCCCCTGGATGCTCACGCTCTTGGCAATGTGGGAAGCTATGTCATCAATATAGGTAAACGCTCGGCTCTGTTTTCCATCGCCAAATACGCTGAGCGGTTGATCAGTCATGATCTGATTCATGAAGATACCGACGACGTTGCGGTACGGATCTCCGATATTTTGGTGTTCGCCGTACACGTTATGCGGCCGAAAGACTATGAAGGGTAGACCGAACATCTCATGTGCTGCCCGTAAATCCAGTTCTGCCGCATATTTGCTTATGCCATAGGGATCCTCCGGCTGCGGGACGAGTTCCTCGGTCATCGGTAGTTGGTTTTTCCCGTAAACTGCGATCGAGGACGTAAACACGAAGCAGCGGACCTCGGTACGTATCGACTCGTTAATTAGATTGGTCGTACCAACCAGATTAGTAAGATAATTAAAACGTCGAATAAAATGCGACAGACCCTCAGCTGCATAAGCAGCCAAGTGATACACATAGTCAAATCTATGCTCTTGAAATAGTCCTTTCAACAAATTCGTGTCCGTTACAGAACCCCTAACAAAGCTTGTGCCGCTGGGGACTTGGTCCTCAAAGCCCCCTGAGAGATCGTCAAGGACAACCACTTTGTGTCCCAAGGCAACGCATTGGGCGGCAACATGGCTTCCAATGAAGCCAGCCCCGCCGGTTACAAGAGAGGAAAGAGTATTAGACATTTGATTCGAGTTGGTAACGGCAACAGGTGCCTCAAGCCATATACGAGAGCTAAACCACGGCGGGCCGAGGGCACTTCTTTAGAACCTGGGAATATGCCTGCTTGAGTTGTAATGCGATAGTAGGCGGCGCAAATAGCTCGGCCAGCGCCGCCGCATTTGCACCCATTCTTTGGCGTAGTTCTGCGTTACTGAGCATGCGCACCATCGCCGCCTCCAGTTCATTCACGTCGCACTGGATCACAACTCCAGCCCCGGCCTCTGCAATCTCTTGATGGATTCCAACTTGATCAGATATGATTACAGGAAGACCAGCCGCCATGGCTTCGACAACGGCTACTCCGAAATTTTCAGAGTATGACGGTAGGACAAAAACGTCCGCATCTGCCAGAATGTTCACTTTGGCTTCACCTTGTAGGAATCCGGTCCACAGGATTGCTTGGCCCAATCCAAGTTGATGGGCCTGACGTTTAAGGTCGTCAATAAGTGTTCTATCGCCGTCGCCTGCCACCACCAGTACAACGTTCGGATAGTTCAACCGCAATCTCGCATACGCCGACAGAAGAAGAGGGAGTCCCTTCTTGGTATCAATTCTAGAAAGAAACAGTACAATCGTCTTACTTGCGAGCGCCGGATATGTTGCACGAAAGCTTCCCCGAGTTGTTCTTGCGGCTACAATATCAACCGGATTCGCGATTATCAGGGATGTGTGCTTGACGCCGAGTTGGGTAGCCTCCTCAGACTCCTGCTCGCTCGTGTAATGAACTCCCGCGGCGTTCCTGAGGATGTGGCTTTCAATCAACCAAAACGATAGCTTTTTCAGCCACGGCCGACGGTGTTGCATGCCCCATTTACCCAAGACCCCTAGAGGCCTGATCAAGTACGGGACATGCGCCAGCTTGGCACATATTGCTGCGGC
>JBDTTL010000422.1:0-3542 GCA_039930665.1 Acidobacteriota bacterium | reverse complement strand
CACTCCCATTCCTACTGCGCCTGCCGCCTGATCCCCTGCCCCCGCTACAATCGGAGTCCCAGCCACCAATCCGGTCAGTCGGGCGGCTTCAGCCGTGACATGCGCGCAGATCTCCGGAGACTCGAAAACTCTCGGAAGCAACTCTGCATCGAGATCGACCTCTCTAAGCAACTCTTGCGACCAGCAGCGGTGAATCACATCCAGCATCAGCGTTCCGGACGCTTCGGCCACATCGATGGCAAACTCGCTGCTGAGACAAAACCGAACGTAATCTTTGGGAAGGAGCACATGCCGCACGCGGCTCCAAACGTGCGGCTCATGCTCCCGAATCCACAGCAGCTTGATCAATGTGAAATTGGTTAGCGCCGGATTCGAGGTCAGCTCCAGAAGACGGCGCGCGCCGACGGTTTGATAGAGCCACCTGCATTGTTCCTCTCCGCGTTGATCGCACCAGATGATGGATGGCCGCAGGACTTGACCATCCTCGTCGAGAACTACCGTCCCGTGCATCTGCCCGGACAGCCCGATGCAGGCGATCTGCTGGGTGCGCACGCCGCTGTCGGACAGCACCGACTGGATGGCCTGTTGGCAAGCCCTCCACCAATCCGCAGGATCCTGTTCCGCCCAAGCGGTTCGTTCTGAAGTGAATGATTGGTGCTCCGCCGTCGCCGACGCGATGGGGGAGCCGTCATCCGCCATGATGACGGCGCGAGATCCGCCGGTACCGATATCGATTCCTAAGACGGGAATAAGATTCTCCTTGAATACAGTTCGCGGCTAGCGTCGCGGCGAACCGCTCAGCGGCTGAATGATCGCGTTCTCATAGATGCCGCTGAACTCCGTCATGTCGCCCACTTTCTTACCAGGCGCCGGCAGCAGCCGCGTTGCCAGCGGCTTATCCCACTTGAATGCCAGCGTCGCGACATCGCCGATGATCCGTGCGATCGCGTCTTCGCTGGTATCGCCCGCCAACGGCACCGTATCCACGCCGGCCGCGCACACTGCCGAGTACGCCAGGATAGAATCGATCCCGTAGGTGCCCTCCGTCCAGCGGCGCAGCAGCGTATCGTCCTCCAGCACCGCAAGCATCAGCCCCGCATATCCCGCTTGCTTGACCGGCACAGCTTTAACGGCGCGTGTGATGATGCCGGCCGCCGTCTCCGTGCCTGGAGAACCGAAGGGAGCACGCGTGAACGATTCAATCGCGGCGCCTACCGAAACCGGTCCGCGAGGGGCGGGCGTCGGATCGATTCCGGCGTAATTCCATGCGCTGCCGGCCGCAGCCTTCGTAGCCGCCGCTTCCACTGCGCGTGCGTGAATCGTGAGAGCGTCGGTGAGCGCCTTCGCGGCGGTGCGCGGGTCGTGCTCCCGCGAGAAGACGTCCATCACCACGTTGGCGGATTCGAGCCCAATTGAAAAGCTTCGCGGACCCCCGACTGGATGCCATGAGCCGGGATAGAACGGTCCATAGGCTTTGATCATCGCAGCGGCTGCAAAGCTGGAGTTCCCCTGGCCATGCGGGCTGCGTTCCCCAACCGTCTTGATGACGCGCGCGGACTGACGCACCGCGTTCCAATGGATACCGTCCTCGCCCGCCGTCACGATCGTTGCGTTGACGCGATTGCCGGGCGTCGACAATGCGTCGATCAGGACCTCAACCGGCTCGGTGCTGTCGGTATCCTTTAACATCGCGGGCCCGACGCTGATGGAGAAGTGCTGTTTCGCAGCCAGGTCGCTGATACCGCGCAGAACCTTCAGCGCCTCGTCCCGTCTAAGCCCGCGCGTGTAATCGGGAAACGGTTGCGTCGTAATGCGGATGCCCTGCACGTCATACCCTGCAGTCTTGATTGCTTCACGCACCTGGCTGAGGAACTTCACGGTCTCCTCAATCTGCGACGGATAGGACTTCGCATCGACCGTGATGAAGCCTGTGATGGCGCGGACTTTCGGCTTCGCTCGGTCCTCCGCGCGCAGCGCAGGGAAGCAGATTGCGGCCACGAGGATCGCTGCCCACAGGATGCGTTTCGAGTGCACCATCACATTAGTTTACGCTCAGGGCGAGGAATCCGGGCGAACGATTCCGCGATGATTCCGAACAGTCTCCCGGGATGAAGGCGAACACCGAGTCCGTGATGTGGCCGTGATCACGAGATTCGGCAGGTTCCTGCGTATCGCCGATGCGGGACTTAACTGGAAATCTCCGTTCTTCGATACGGTGGCGGGCTGAGTCAGTTTGCGCGTGATCCAGTTTACGCTGACAATGGAAACGAAAACCAGGACAACGTATTTTTCACAATTTCTATCTCTGTCCAGAATCGGGTCCGCCCGTAAAAAGTTTTTGATGCTTACTACAAATTGGCGGACCCCCGGCGCAAATCAAGTCCTATGTCGAGCAGGTGACTCTCGGGCACGTGCCTGGGATGACGCTGGACGAAGTAGTCGCCAGCCAGTCGAGTATCGCGGCCGCGGTAAAGCAGGAGTTGGACGCCGATATGGCAGGGTTCGGCTATGAAATCGTCAATGTCCTGGTCACCGACATCGTTCCGGACGCCAAGGTGATGTCGGCCATGAACGACATCAATGCGGCGCAGCGGGAGCAGGTTGCCGCGAACGCCAGAGGCGAGGCCGAGGAGATTTTGGTAGTAAAAAAAGCCGAGGCCCAAGCGGAGAGCACCGCTCTCCTGGGACAGGGAATCGCCAAGCAGAGGAAGGCCATCATAGAAGGGCTTCAGGTATCCATCGAACAATTCCAAGAAGTCGTTGAGGGGGCGTCGGCCAAAGAGGTCATGCAGTTGGTTATGGTAACGCAGTACTTCGCCACTCTGAAATCGATTGGCGAAAGCGACAAAACCAATACCCTCTTCCTAACGCATTCACCCGCAGGCGTCAGAGAAGTCTCCGATCAAATTATGCAGTCCATGCTGGTTGCTGATAGAGCGAATACGTAAGTCGCTAAATTACGGTGACCCGGGCCGCGGGTGTCAGGCCCTTCGATAGGCGCCGACAAGCGTTCGGCCCTGATCAAAGCTGGCGCCCGCGGCGGCGGCGCCGCCTCACTATGGTCCCCGACCCTAAGCACCCCGGTCCGCCCAATCAATTATTTGTCGAGGTGCTTGTCGAAGAATCGGGCGATCTCTCCAAACGCTTCCCTGGTCTCGGGCGCAGTAACATCGCGGGAATATTGGCCATGGGACTGGCCTTCGTACACCTGTAGCACCGCCTCCACGCCTGCCTGACGCAATTTGCGATGCACCCGCACGGTATTACTCAACAGGAGATCGCGCGTTCCGGTAGTAAGGATCGCGGGCGGAAACCCGTGCATATCGCCGAAGAGCGGTGAAAGCATCGGATCTTTGAGATCGTGTCCGTTCGCGTAAAGCGCGGCTCGCTTGTCGCAGCTTGCATCGGGCGCCACCAGAACGTTGTCCAACATTGCATTTGTGCGGAAACTGTCACCGGTATTAGTGAGGTCCGCCATGGGCGTGCCGGGTGCGATAGCCGCCGGCAACGGCAGATTTTCCTTCTTGGCGCGAAGGATCATG
>JBDTTL010000421.1:0-3557 GCA_039930665.1 Acidobacteriota bacterium | reverse complement strand
GAATTGAAAAACTCTGGTCATTTTCGTGACGGTAAGGGCCATATCGCAAGTTCCTTGTAGCTTGACTAAATTGTTGACATTTCGTGCCAAGATTCATGTCAAGACGTGACAAGATTCGTGGCAAAATCCACAGCCTCACTTGGCGTGGGACGTGCTGGGGAAGGGTTGCTACTTCGAGCGCTTCGCGAGGCTCCGAGACTTCCGGAACAAGGCGTACAGCCGCACTTCGTCGAGGTCGGCATCATCGAGATCGGCCGCTGCGCCGAGGAGGGCGTTTGTTCGCGACTTCGGATTTGCTTCGAGGAAGAACGATGTGATGGGCACGCCAAAATATCCCGCCAATTTCTCCAAGTCGGAGATGGCCGGTTTATAGGTTGCTGTTTCCCACCGGGAGATCGTGTTTGCCGTGGTTCCTACAGCGTTAGCCAAGTCTTCCTGGCTAATCCCCCGGGCGCGCACGGAAGAGCGAAGATCGCGAATCCGCTTACCAATTTCTTCGTAGATGTCTGGCATGAGAGCGAGTAGCGAATGTCCTTTTGTAGGATATCACTGTCCTTTTAGTGTTGACAACGAAAATCGTCGGGAGCATACTTCCTATAGAAGGATGCCCTGCATCCCTACAAGGACTGGACAGCTCCAGCCCGTTTGGAGGTGATCTTTGACGCCAAACGCGGAACATCTTTGCAGCAGACTGATCTTTGCCGTTGATCCGGTGGGGTCGAACGGGACTCCACAACTGGACCAGTTGCTGAGAGTCCGGGAACCCGTGAGCCGATCTAAGGCTGGCGTTCAAGGAAAAGTCGCCGATGTGGTCCACGGGCGGTCCCGCCACGCCGAGTCCCAGAACGAACTCAAGGCATTCCAGATCTTGATGGTAACGGCCGGTGCCGATTCATGGCAGGAGCAGCCTTTTACCTTGGAATACCGCCATGCCGCCTTAAAGCGCCGCTACACGCCCGACGCGCTGGTGGTTTGGGGCGCGTATAAGGTGGTCGTGGAGATCAAGGAAGACAAGGATGCCGAATCGCCCGAGGCTCAGGCAACGTTCAGCGTGATCAAGGAGCGACTCGCTGAACACGGGTTTCATTTTCGGGTCTGGAAAAGCTCGGAGATTCGTGCCGAGCCGCGTCTTGCGAACGTGAATCTGATCCTTCGCTACCGCTGCATTGCGGTGCCCCCGAGAGAGAAAGAAAGCCTGCTTCGTGCTCTTGCTTCAACGCCCGAGATCGAACTGCGGTCCCTCTGCGAAGTCACCAAAGTGTCCGCACCAAGTGTGTTGCGGCTTGTGATGGACGGCACGGTGCATCTCGATTGGTGGAAGCCCGTTTGTATGGGTTCCATGATCGGCCTCGCCCCGGTCGGTCGCCAGGAGTGGCCCGCGCATTCTTTCGCAGCGTCCTTAGCCGAGGAAATCAGATGTCACTGAACGCGCTGCGAAAGGGAAACCACGTGCTCATCGGATCGGCAAGATTCGCGATCTTGAAAAAGCTGAACGGTGACAGTTGGCAACTGGAGAACGCCGCGACTGGCGAATGGTGCGTGTTCACTGAGCATGACCTCCTCGACCGGTTCGCCAACGGTGAGTTGGTGTTCGCAAAAAACGAGGTCCAGGATCGGAACGCCCCCAAGGATCGAGTCCTCGGGAGCTATTCGCCAGAGCTGATCGCAGTTGCTCAAAATCGCGTCCAGTACTTAAAAGAGATCGACCGGAATCAACCCATTGGGCTCACGGCCATTACGCTGAAACCCTTATCCAGTGCTGTCGCCGAGCGAATCGGCGATGTGAGTCCGCCTAGTTGCCGGACGCTCTCCCGCGACTATCGGAGATGGCTAGCTGCGGGCCGCGACATTCGTGTCCTCGTTCAGCGCCATGCCGATCGTGGCGGTCGTGGCTCGCAAATGCTTCCTGAAGTCAGAGCCGTTAGCGATACGGTGATCGAAGAACTGTACATGACGCCGGAGCGAAAGCGGGTTCCTGAAGTTCATCTTGAAATCATCCGGCGGATTGCCGATGCGAACAGGCTCCGTCCGGAGAACGATCAGTTGCCGGTTCCGTGTCGACGGACCGTCTACCGGGAAATCGAACGCCGTCCGCTATACGAGGTGACAGCCGCCCGCTATGGCAAACGGCACGCAGAAATGAAATTTAGAATCTCCGGCGCAGGTCCGGAAACCGTACGCTCACTGCAGCGCGTTTCAATGGACCACACGCCAAGCGACCTTATCGTTGTGGATGACAACAGCATGCTGCCCCTGGGGCGGCCAACGCTAACGTCGGCACTCGATGAATACACGCGCTGCCTGATGGGGTTCTATGTCGGCTTCGAGCCGCCGAGTTGTCTGTCGGTCATGCGCTGTCTTAAACACGCGATCCTGCCGAAGACCTACGTTCAACGGACGTTTCCTTCCGTCAAGAACCCGTGGGAATGTTACGGAGTTCCGGAACTCGTGGTCGTCGACAATCCACCGGAGTTCCACTCCAGCCACTTCGAACGGGCATGTTTGCAGATCGGCGTCGACATCCAATACGCCAAGGTGCTCGTGCCCTGGTACAAGGGCAAGCTTGAGCGCTTCCAGGGCACGATGAATCACGATCTGTGCACGGGAATCCAGGAACCACGTTCAGCAGCATCCTCGAACGGGACGACTATGATCCCAGCAAACACGCCGTCATCCTGCTCAGCACCTTCCGTGAGATGCTGCACAAATGGATCATCGACGTATACTTGCAGACCCCTCATCGCGGGATCACGGACACACCATCTCATCGGTGGCATTCCGCAATCGCGGAACTACCGCCGCCGTTGCCTCCAAGCGCCAACGAGCTGGATATGGTGCTCGGGATGACAGCGCAAAGGGTTATCTTCCACTACGGCGTCGAGTTAGTGGGCCTGAAATACAATAGCCCCGAACTCGCAGAACTGCGGAGACGCGTTGGCGATGGGGTGAAAGTCGAACTGACGTTTGACCCAGGCGACCTGAGCCAAGTGAACGTGCTTAATCCTCAGAAAGGAAGCTACCTCACGGTTCCAGCGGTGAACCAGAATTACACCAAGGGACTCTCTCTTTGGCAACACCGGGTGATTCGCCGATTCGCACAGCGCCAGATGGACAGTCATACTGATCTCCTTGCCCTTGCCCAGGCGAAGGCCGATATCCGCGCGCTCGTCGAGCGCGACTTTAACAGAAAGTCGACACGGGGTCGAAAACGCTATGCCCGGTTCATGGAGGATCACTCGAAGTCGTGGTGGGATGAGGGTGTCTCCGGAATCAGTCCGGACCGTCAGCCGAACGCTGCCTGTTCGCCAGCGCCATCCGACATGAAGCCGGAACCAGATGCGTCCAGCATCGCGGTCAGCGTTACTTCCGACGATATTCTTCCGGTATTCGAATCAGGTCTCGACCTGCCACGTTTGCCCCCCGCCGCCACCATTCGGGCAGCAGACGGCTCAGAGAGGAATGGCATCCAATGACTCAGGACACGGACCGGTCAGAGCGCATTCTGGTGAAGTACCCGCTGTTCAAGACAGCCATGGCCCGTATCCAGTCGTGCTTTG
>JBDTTL010000420.1:0-3558 GCA_039930665.1 Acidobacteriota bacterium | reverse complement strand
AGGCGGCGGTGCTGGCCGGCTGCAACTCGATTGAACACGGCGTGTTTTTGGACGATGAAACTCTGCGGTTGATCGCCAGCCATGGCGTGTACTTCGATCCGAATTTCCTGGTATTTCATAACTACCTTGAGAACAAGCCAAAGTTCCTGGGGATCGGAAACTTCACGGAAGAAGGATTCGGATATATGCAGAAGGCCATCCCGCTGATGTCGGATGTGCTCAAACGCGCCATGGCGCTGCACGTGAAAATCGTGCTGGGGACCGATGCCACCGCCGGCGCTCACGGCCGCAATGCGGAAGAGTTCATCTATCGCGTGAAGGACGGCGGTCAGCCCCCCATGGATGCGATTATCAGCGGCACGTCGACGGCGGCCGAGTCTTTGCGGCTCGGCGGCAAAATCGGTTCCATCGCGCCGAATATGGCGGCGGATATAGTGGCGGTTGACGGAGATCCGCTCAAAGACATCACGGCGGTTCGGCGCGTCGTGTTTGTGATGAAAGGCGGCAAGGTCTTTAAAAACGTTTCTCATGGATCTGGACCTCAAAGATAGAGTTGTACTGATCACGGGAGGAGCTTCGGGCATCGGCGTTGCGATTGTGCGCGCGGTGGTGTGTGAGGGAGCGCTCGCGGTGATCGCCGATCGTTGCGCGGAGCCGCCGCAAGCGGTGGAGGGCAGGGTTCACGTTATCGCGGGCGACCTGACTTCACCGGAGAATTGCAAGCGGGCTGTGGAGGAGACGCTGGAGCACTTTGGAAGGCTCGACGCGCTGGTCAATAACGCCGGTGTGAATGACCGGGTTGGTCTGGAGCGCGGCAATCCGGCAGACTACGTGGCATCGCTGCAGCGGAATTTGCTGCACTACTACAACATGGCGCACTATGCGTTGCCGGCGTTGAAAGAATCTCGCGGATCGGTAGTGAACATCGCATCGAAGACGGCGATCACGGGGCAGGGAGACACTTCCGGCTACGCCTCGGCGAAGGGCGCGATCCTCGCTCTGACGCGCGAGTGGGCGGTCGAGCTGGCGCCCTATGGCGTCCGCAGCAACGCGGTGGTTCCCGCGGAGGTGATGACGCCCCTTTATCGCAGGTGGCTCGATACGTTTCCCAATCCCGAAGAAAAGCTAGCTGGCATCACTTCGCGGATTCCCTTGGGCAAGCGGATGACGACGCCGGACGAGATCGCGTCGATGGTTGCGTTTCTGATTTCCGCGAAGGCCAGCCACATTACCGGCCAGCATCTGTTCGTCGACGGCGGGTACGTGCACCTGGATCGTGCGATTCCATGACCATTGCGAACACCTCAAGAACATCCCCGGGCGCGGGGACCGACAAGTCCATCCCGCTTACGGAGCGGAAGTACATCCTGCCGCTGGTGTTGATCACCAGCCTGTTCTTCCTGTGGGCGCTGGGAGTCAATCTCAACGATGTATTGATTCCGCATTTGAAAAAAGCGTTCCGGCTGACGGATCTGCAATCGTCCTTGATTCAAACCGCTTTCTTCGGAGGCTATTTCCTGGCCGCATATCCGGCCGGCCGGCTGATGGAGCGGATCGGCTACAAGAAAGGAATCTTGACCGGACTGGCGCTGTGCGCGACGGGCGCCTTGTTATTCATCCCGGCAGCGACTCTGCTGATCTATTGGTTTTTCCTATTCGCACTATTCGTGATGGCTTGCGGACAAAGTTTTCTCGAAGTAGCGGCGAATCCTTATGTCACGGTGCTGGGCCCGGCGGGATCGGCAGAACGCCGCCTGAATCTGGCGCAATCCTTCAACGCGGTGGGCGCGGTGATTACGCCGTTTGTGGGAGCCGCGTTCATTCTTACGAACACGGAATCGCAGTCGGCGCAGATGGCCGAGGCGGCGACCGTGAGAATCCCTTACCTGATCATTGCTTCCATCTTTCTGGCGGTGGCTGCGATGATTTACTTCATCAAGCTGCCGGAAGTGCAGGATGAAGCGCCGGAGCCGCAGAAATTGAGCGAAGTCTGGAAACATCCGTATCTGGTTCGCGGTGTCCTGGCACAGTTTTTCTATGTGGGCGCACAGGTCGGGGTCGCGAGTTTTATCATCCGGCTGGCGGAGTACCTGGTGCCGGGAACGGCGGACAAAGCGGCGGCCGGTTATTTGAAGTGGCACCTGCTGGGGTTCATGATCGGGCGGTTCGCTGGTTCGGCCATCATGAAGTACATTCCGGCGGCGCGGCTGCTGGCAGCGTTCGCCGTGGCATGCCTGGTCTGCGTCACGGTGGCTCTGATGGCAACGGGAAGCGTCCCCATATACGCGGTGGTGCTGATTGGGTTCTTCCACTCGATCATGTTTCCGACGATCTTCGCGCTGAGCATCAGAGGGCTGGGCGCGTATACCAAGTTGGGGTCGTCGCTTCTGGTGATGTCGATCATCGGTGGGGCGGTGCTGCCGGTGACCATGGGGTATGTATCGGACGCCACCAACATCCAGCGTGCGCTAATCGTCCCGCTGGTGTGCTACGTGTACATCCTGAGTTTCGCCGTGCGGAGGCACGAGACATGAGGCGCTACTGTTTGACGCTGGACTTGAAGGACGACCCGGAATTGATCCGCGAGTATCGGCGGCACCATCAGGCGGTGTGGCCGGAGGTTACCGATTCTCTGCGACAAGCGGGGATTCTCGACCTGGAGCTGTATCTGTTAGATACGCGGCTGGTGATGATCCTCGAAGTCGACGAGCGATTTTCGTTTGACGAGAAGGCCAAGATCGACCGTGACAATCTCAAAGTGCAAGAGTGGGAGCAGCTCATGTGGAACTTCCAGAAGCCGCTGCCGAAGGCCAAGCCGGGCGAAAAATGGATCCTGATGGATAGGATTTATAAGTTCCAGGCGGAGCCATGAGGCGAACGCGCCGTCGCACTTTGGTACTGCTGGTATAACTTTGGGCGCATCCACAAGTCGCTTCGCGTAACTCCTGCGATGGCGGCTGGCATTAGCAACCACATCTGGAGTATCCGCGAAATCTTGGAGGCGGCGTGAGACTAGTCCTCCGTTTTCCGATGAGCGCAACGACTACAAAGTTTGTTATTGAGTCTGAACGACTCCAAGTCCTCCTCGTTCGTTATGTCGCCCGCACACATTCCGCACTTCAATCCATAGCCGCGAATTGTATCGTCGCGCTCTTCCCGCTCAAGGCCTTTCTGTCTCTCGGACATTCCAGCATCATAGCACCGGGCTTTCTTGCTCGCCCGCCACCACGATCAACCAGAATTTATCCGACTACCGAAGGATCAGTGCTCTGCGTAATCGAACGCCCGCTAAACTTTCTTAGGGATCTATTTCTTAGGGATCTACCCAAGAACTCCAGCTAAATGTGATAGCCTCACTCACATGGACTTTCGTGACCGTCTCCGCCAGGGCCGCGCGGGACAAAAGTTTGAACTGTCAGTACGCTTCGCACCATTATGCGGCACCATGCGCCTGATCGGTGATCATTCCGACCTAGAGAGTCTGCGAAAGACGGGCATAGGTTTCATCATAAATATCCGCCCAAAGCAATCGAAGGTACATTTGGTTGATTGCGAAAG
>JBDTTL010000419.1:0-3560 GCA_039930665.1 Acidobacteriota bacterium | reverse complement strand
ACGTCCAGAGGCTTTGGTCTTGGCGCGACTATCTAACAGACAGGTCGGTGAGGCTCTATGTCGTGCTCATTCCTGGTCTTGTGCTCGGTGCGATTTGCGATGTTCTTGGTAGCGCAAGGGCAACGAAATTGTACAATCAGCCTCTACAGAATTTTGGAGCCCGCAGTGTCGGTGACGCTCTGACGTCGTTCAACTTTGTGGGTAATCTTCTCTTCCTCCAGAACATTTTCTGTGAGCCGTTTGGTTCCAATGGCCCTCTCTGGAGTCTGACTAACGAATTCTGGTACTACATCCTGTTCCCGGTGCTAGTCCTCCTTGTACTCAGACGGTCCAGCGGCCTCGTGTTCTTAGGTTACGGTGCGCTTGCCGCTAGCGTGACCTGGCTAATCGGAATTGATCGCCTTTTGGGTTTCGGCGTATGGCTAGCTGGGTGTGCAATCTTGGTGATCTATTCGCGTTTTCGTGAGGTGCGAGCCAAACTTCGAGCTATGTGCACGACTGCGGCAGCTTTTGTCTGTCTCGGGTTCCTTAGTTCAGCGCGTGGCGCAGGTCATTCTTTCTGGGGGAGCGATATTGCAGTCGGACTTAGTTTTGCGACACTCCTTTGCGGAATATTATCTTGCGACATCAAAGCTCCTCGGCAATATAGGGTGGTGGCGCGACGACTTTCCGTAAGCGTCCGACTAACCCAGGGTCAGGCGCGTGCTGCGGCCCAGCGAGCCGGAGTCAGATGGGCGACTTGGGACAGCTTCCTTCGATTCATGCCTGGCAGAACGTCCACTAGATATTCCTTGACCGGCACACGCAAACGGCGGCAGGATTCCACGACGGAAACAATCGCGGCCACTTTTGGCCCGGCCTGCGCGCTGCCGACGTGCAACCAGTTCTTGCGGCCGAGCGCCACCGGCCGCATGGAGTTCTCGGCCAGATTGTTGGACAGCTCCACGTCGGCGTGGTCGAAACAGCGCCGCAGTTTCGGCCACTGATTTAAGGTGTAGGTCACCGCTTGCCCGAGCGCACTCTTGGGCAATGAGGTCTTCGACAAAGTGAGGCACTCTTTGCGAATCTCTTCAGCCCACGATTCAGCATGCTCGCGGCGCAAGGCCAGACGAGCCTCGGCGCTCAACTGCTGCTCCCGCGCATGCCGATCCACCAGGAACAACGCGTCCATACGCGTGACCATGGCGATGGCCGCGGCATCTTGCGGATTTAGTTTGACTACATCGACGAACTTGCGCCGGGCATGCGCCCAGCAACCCACGTGCAACATCTTCGGTCCGCCGATGTTGTCATAAGCCTGATAGCCGTCGGTTTGCAGAATCCCTTCCCACTGCCCGAGGAACTTTTGCGGACCCTCGCGTCCCCGGCCCAGGCAGAACTCGAACACCGTTTCGCCGCCGGGCTTGCCGTATTGCCACAAGTAGGCCTGATGATCGGCTCCGCGTTTGTCATTGAGTTGCACTGGGACCGTGGTCTCGTCGGCCTGTAAATACGCTGCGCCAAGCAGATCCTGCCGCATCACTTGGATCACGGGAGCGAGCAACTCGCCCACCCGCATCACCCAACCATCCAGCGTGGCGCGACTGATCTCGACGCCCGCTTCGCGCTCCAATATCGCGGCCTGCCGGTACAGCGGCAAATGATCGCAATACTTCGCGACCACGGTTTGGATCACCACCGCGTCGCTCGCCAGTCCTTTTTCCACAATGCGCGGAGCCAGCTCCGGCATCGTCACCGTGCCTTGCGGACACCGGCAGGCACGCTTTTCACGCTTGACCACGCGCACGAAGTAGCTCGCCGGCTCCACGTCCAACAACTCGCTTTCGTCGTAGCCGATCACGGCGGTTGGCGCGCCGCAAGCTTGGCAGTTCTGCTCCGCACACGGAATCACTTGTTCGATGCGCGGCAGATTCTCCGGTAAACGTTGCCGGCCCGGATGCGGCTGGCGCTCACGCGGAGGTTGGTTCGGAACCGGCTCGCGTCCCGCTTCGGCTTCCACTTCCTGGCGCGTGACGCCCGGCTCTTCATCGAGCAGCTTCAGTTGTAGATCGCTCAACGTTTCGCTGCGCAGCCCGTACTTGGCGATCCGCTCCCGCCGCAACTCTTCTTGGAGGGACTGGATTTTCAGATGCGCCCAATGCAACTCGCGTTCGACTGTTACGAGGCGGAGTTGCAGTTCGGGAGCCATCATCTCTTCACTGGTGGGAAGTTCGATTATAAGCGGAAAGGCCAGTAAATACCAGCCTTTTCCGCAAGCATGAGTCAAGAAGTGTTTTGAAATGTTTTATGCCGCCGGGGCCCGCCGCATCCAGTTCTGGCGTGGCCGCGTTTGGCTCAGATCCATGCCATTGAGCAGCATCGCCAGTTCCTCCGGCCTCATCGTAACGCTATGCGCGTTGTCCGCTTTGCCGGAAAGCGTGCTCGAAAACGCCGGCCAACCGAAACGCCCCTTCTCCAGCCGCTTCGCGCACACCCACAGCCCGCTCCCATCCCACAGCAGCGCTTTGAGTCTTGTCTTCGTGCGATTCGTGAACAGAAACAAGTGCCCGCTCAACGGATTCTGACCCAGATGATCGCGCACCAATCCGTACAAGCCATCGAAGCCCTTGCGCATATCGATGGCCTCCACCGCGATGTAGATCTTCGTGGCCGGACCCAGCCCAAACATCAAGCGCTTTCGGCAACCCGGATCAACCGCGCCAGCTCCGCTTCCGCGAATCTCCACGAGCTTTCGATCCGCCGGCCGTTGGCCAGCAGCAGCGTGAAGTTGTCCTGCGGTTGTGCGTCTGTATCCGCGATGTTCACCTTCGCCATCCGCGGCTTTGCTTTGCGTCCAATCCTGTGCCGGTAGTAATCCAGCGTCGTCACAGGAATCCCCCGCCGCTCGCAAAACTCCCGCCGCCTCAGCCCGCTTCTCTCAAACTCCGCGATGATCCCTCGCACATCTTCAACACTCCGCTTGCCCATGCCGCCATCTTCGACCCAATCCGCCCGTCGTTCAAGAGGGGTTCCCTATACGCTTACGACTTTCCGGCTTTTCTTACAGTTTGTACGTTCTTCACTTCCCGTTCTTGCTCCTCCTACGTGCGTGGATCACGCCGATTGAGCGATGGCATCCGGATTTTTCGCATGTTCTCTTGGCAGCCCTTATAGGGCTAACTGCGACTTTCTATGCGTGGATGGTTGCGAGCCTCACCGAGTCACACACGTCTACCGTACGGGAATGGTTTCGGAACTCAATTGGGAAACGGCGCTCCTTGGCGCAGGCCTGAGCATGGACATCCTGCTGCTCAATCAGGCGTTTTATCCCGACGTAGCGGCGACCGCGCAATACGCCGCTGATCTTGCAGTCAAGCTGGTCGAACGAGGCCATCGTGTCACCGTCATTGCGAGTCGGCGCGGCTACGCCGATCCCCGACTCACCTACGCATGGTCCGAAAAATGGCGCGGGATCCAGATCCTGCGCTGCCCGACAAGTGTATTCGGGAAAGGTGCTCGTTGGAGGCGCGCTCTGGATTTTTCTTCGTCGTGCGAAGGGGGCGTCGAAAAAGGGTCATTTC
>JBDTTL010000418.1:0-3575 GCA_039930665.1 Acidobacteriota bacterium | reverse complement strand
ACCTCGAACGGGACGCCATCGGCGTTTCACGGGACGAATCGGCGCAAAGGTCGCGCGCCTTAGGCGGTCCTGGGGATGATTGCTGACCTTTGCGTCCCAACTTAGAACTCGGCGCGGAACATGAACTCGATGCGGCGCGGCGCTCCGGTTCCCACTGCACCGTCGTTGATGATTGACGTAATGCGGCCGAAGCTCCCACTCGCAGAGGATACCTTTCCGTTAAAACTTCCGAGCGATCCCGAAGGGCGATTGTAAACCGGGTGATTCAGGAGATTGTAAGCCGCGGCGCGGAAGTTTAGAGAGAGCTTCTCTGTCACACGGAAGCGCTTTTGCAGGGAGCTGTCGATTTCGAACATACCCGGGCCTCTTGCAATATAGCGACCTAAGTTACCCCAGGTGCCAGCGGCGGGGACTGCGAAAGCAGCGGGGTTGAACCAGTTGTCGATGGAATGGTTGGCCGCATATATATCCACACCGGGGACTAAATTCGGTCGCTGACCCGAGGTATTTCCGTCGAGCAACTGGTTGGCCTTGCGAGTCATCGTAATGTTCACAGGCAGGCCGGTGCGGGCCGAAGCGATACCTGCCAGCTCCCAGCCTCCCAGGAAGTGCGAGAGAAGGCCGCTGGTCACGAACTGCTTCCCAGGGCCAAAGGGCAGCTCATAGATACCGTTGATAGTGATGTTGTGGCGCACATCGATGTCGGTGCTGCTGCGGTCGCAGGCCCGGCAGCTCATGTTCTGAATCGAGATCGCTGAACCGGAGCCGGTGGAAGCGTCGCCTATGCCGTGCGACCACATATAGTTGCTCTGGAACAGAAGTCCGTGAACAAATCGCCGGTGCACCGATACCTGCAACGCGTTGAAGTTGTTGTTGCCAACGTTACCCTTGAGCCCGAATGAACTGAAAGCGGAGAGCGGCCGCGTGCCTGTCGCCGGGTCGATCAGATTGACCGTGTACTTGGAAAACAGATGGTGGCCTTCGCCGCCTACGTAAGATGTTTCAAGGAGCCAGTTCTGGGGAAGTTGCTGCTGGACCGTGAAGCTCCAGTTTTCGTAGTAGAGATCCTTGCGGTGACGGTCAATAGCTTTGGGACTGAAAAGTTGGGTTTTGGGGTCCAGGAACGCTACCAGAGGATAGGAGAGCGCTGGGAAGTCGTCGGAAGTAAGCTTGTAGCGGGGCACGGCGCTTTCCGCTGGATCGCTGAAATCGTCATTCTGGTTGCCGCCGAAATATATGCCAAAGCCGGTGCGCACGGTGGTTTTGCCGTGGAGTGCCGACGGCGACCAAGCCAAGCCGACACGCGGCCCGAAGTCCTTGGTGTTGGGGTCGTAATAGGGTGTGCCCTTGGGGCAGTATCCGCCGCAACCCTGGATATCCACCACCGCGGATCGATTCAGAATCTCGTGCGCCACCGAGTAGTATTCATAGCGCAGGCCCAGGTTCAGGGTCAGATTTGGAGTCACCTTGAATTCGTCCTGGGCGTAAGCGCCATAAAAAGTACGCCGGTTTCCCACCACCCCCTCGCCCACATTCAAAGAAGCGGCATCAGCAACGTTATTGATGAAATCCTCGTTCGACGCGTAGTCGATGGTAGAAGTGGTCAGGGTGTTCCCGGAATTGTTCAAACGGATCCGGCGAATATCGATGCCAAATTTCAACGTGTGGGCTCCTCGGACCAGCGTCAAATTATCGATGCCGGAGAACGTCGTGCCTACTTCCGTGTCGAGCGCAGTATCGCTGAGACCATCAAAGTTAGACGGACTGGCTGCAACCGGCGCTGTGCCGTACGTGTAGTTATGGTAGTTTGCGCGATTCACTCCAAATTTCACCTCATTGACGGTTCGAGGAGAAATGATGCGCTCATACTGCAAGACCACATTCGTAGGGACATGCGGAATGACGTTCCGAACGCCTATTGCATCCTGAGGCAGGTCGATATACGCATTGTCGATGTTATAACGGACAAACATGGAATTCGCATCGTCGAAACGATAATCGAAACGCGCCATGCCAGCGTCTTCGCGGATAGTGTCCGAAGCCACCAGGGTTAGCTGGTCGGTAACGTTGTCAATAGGCGTCTGTCCGATGGGATAGGCGTCGATAATCGACTTCAGCACTGGAGACTTTGCCAGCACTTGCGCGCGGAAGGTGGCATTGGGAACGAAATTAGTGAAAGTGTGCCCCAGGTTTTGCCGCAGCCCCTCGTAGTTCAGATAGAAGAATGCCTTGTCTTTCTTGACGGGTCCGCCAACGCTGGCGCCGAATTGGTGCAGCGTGAAGGGCGGGAGTGTATCGCCGTCGAAAGGGGAGCGCGAGTCGAGCGCATCGTTGCGTAACGCGTAAAAGCCGCTGCCGTGATAATCGTTGGTTCCGGATTTCGATACCGCGTTGATTTGTGCGCCCCCGGCTGCGCCGGACTCAGCAGTGTAGTTGGATGTACTGACGCGGAACTCCGCAATTGCATCCAGCGCGATGTTGAGGCGCGTATCGGCCTTCTGAGTTTGTTCCTGAACACCGCTGGAGTCCACTCCGTCGAACGTGAAGTTGCTGTCGTCGAGAGAGTGGCCCGCAAAGCGGATGCTCCGCTGTGCGCCGTCGCCGTAGTTGATTGCTCCTGGCGCGAGCAGCATCAGGCTGGCCCAGTTGCGGCCGCTCACCGGAAGCTCCTTAATCTGCGGCGCCTCAATCACGCCGCCGATCTCGGCGTTGGTTTGGTTGACCGCCTCACTGGAGGCCTGAACATCGACGGCTACCGCGGTCGCCTGGACTTCCAACTTCGCGTTTATGGTTCGGGTCTCGCTGTATTGTACGTCGATGTTTTCGATGGTCGCTGGTGCGAATCCAGCCTTCGTAATCGTGACATTGTAAGTGCCAAGCGCCAGAGCGGTGAGTGCATAGACGCCCTTTTGGTTGGTCATGACCGAGCGGTGAAACCCGGTAACAGGGGATTTCAGCTCAATGCTAGCGGCCGGAACTACCGCTCCAGTGGCATCGGTTACCGTGCCGCTTATGGCGGCCCGGTCCTGGGCCAGCATAGAACCGGCCAACAACAAACAGGCGACGACCAGTCGTTTCATGAATACCCTCACTTTTGATCTAAAGTCGACGAAGACTTTGACCAAAGGTAGCGGACGGCTGTTCCAAAGCGATGATAGATTCGTGAAGGTTAAATGACAGCGACTGGCGCCCAGCGTTCATATTAATGAAACAGGAATAGTGGAAGCTAAATGAAAATGCATAAGAGATCGGTGAAAAAGATCGCAAGCCTGCTGATCGTGTTGTTGGTTCTCGTTGGTTGGATGTTGGGGGGCGGAGCGAAGCACGCCTCAGCCGAGCCGGCGCCTGGGGAACAGGTTGTTGGCGGGCCCTATGTAGTGAACGTGGGCCCCAGATCCGCGACCGTGATGTGGGTTGTCAAGACGGGCGAAGCGTTGGTCGGGACAACTCCCGACGCAATGCGCACACCCGTGCCGATACTGCACGCTGAAAAGCTGCAACTGACTGGCTTGAAGCGAGGAACCCGGTATTTTTATCAATCCTTTCCAGGAGACGCCGGCAAAGGATCTTTCAAG
>JBDTTL010000417.1:0-3588 GCA_039930665.1 Acidobacteriota bacterium | reverse complement strand
CCTTCCGTGAAATTGTACTGGCTGTATCATTTGCATTCAGTACTCCTGGTATTTGCGCCAAGCCCTAGCCGAAGGTCGCCGAAGTGCCTTCCGCAAACAGCCTCCGGTACGTCCGGGTTTCGGATTAAAGGAAGCGCGCAGACTACCAGCCCAGAGCCCGATCGCCAAGCTTCAAACTATCACTAAAAACGTCAAAAGATCGTCAAGAATCCTTGGTCTGAGAAAGGAGACGCCATCTTGACGCGTGGATCATGTCTCTTGACGGCATATTGACCCTTCCTGATTTACACTCATCTTGGTTGGGAGCGGCACCGGCGTCTAATTCATGACGAGATCTTTGCTTGTACGCCTAGGAGCGGCTGTTTTGCGCAGGAAAGTTCGGACGATCCAGTATTTGAAGTATCGTCTGCCCGTGAGCCGGATTCTCAGCTTTCAATACGATCTTCAGGAGATACGATGAGCGACGATGGGTCGACCAACACAGGTGCCGCTTTCGGACGCCCGGGAATCCCACCGCGCTGGACTTCCAGTGCCAAGGAGGGGGTAGGCACCGCATATGCAACCGCTAGCCGCGTCTGGTTCACTTTATCGCATGGTATTTTGAACGAAATCTATTACCCCACGATCGATCGTCCACAGGTGCGTGATATGCAGTTCCTCATCACGGACGGGGAAACGTTCATCCATGAAGAGAAGCGCGATCTCGAGAGTACGATTTCTTACATCGAGGAGCACACTCTTGGCTACCGCATCGAGAGCAACGACCGCGAACGACGGTATCAGCTGATTAAAGAGATCGTAACGGACCCTCATCAGCCGTGCGTGCTCATTCATCTACGGGTTGAAGCGACCCTTGCATGGATGAAGAGCTTGCGAATATACGCGTTGCTGGCACCCCATTTGGATGTCGGGGGATGGGGCAATTCCACTCGACGGCTACAGGTAGCAGGCCATACGATTCTCCTCGCTTGGAAGAATGGGACCTACCTTGCCATGGGTACGAACGTAGGATTCATCAAGGCATCTTGCGGGTACGTCGGCGCGTCCGACGGTTGGCAAGACCTGAAGAACCATCTGAAACTCGACTGGGACTATGAACGGGCCGAGGATGGCAATGTTGCGGTAGTCGGGCAAATTGACCTCCCGAAAGACGCGCAGTGCACACTTGGTCTGGCATTCGGTGACAGCGCTCACGCCGCAATTACGTCGCTCTTCCAGTCGCTGAGTGTGCCCTTTGCGCAGCATCGGGAAAAGTATCTCCAGCAATGGCGCCGCGCCACTCAGGATATCGTGGACCTCAAGGATGGTTCGGGCGACGGCGGTCGCCTTTATTGCATTAGCCATAGCCTGCTCCTCGCGCATGAAGACAAAACTTTTGTTGGCGCGGTGATAGCCTCGGCGAGTATTCCTTGGGGAGAGGCCAAGGGGGACGAAGACCTCGGCGGCTATCACCTGGTATGGACGCGCGACATGGTTAACAGTGTGACCGCTCTTTTGGCGTGCGGCGCCACTGGAACTGCATGTCGGGCACTGGTGTACCTGGCGTGCTCGCAACAGCCGGATGGAGGATTCGCGCAAAACTTTTGGATTGATGGGACTCCCTATTGGCGCAGCATTCAGCTGGATCAGGTTGCGTTTCCCATCATGCTCGCGTGGCGCCTGTGGAAGGCGGGCGCACTTGGCGATTTCGAGCCTTATCCAATGGTGAAGGCCGCTGCCGGGTTTCTCATCCGGCATGGACCCGTCACCGAACAAGAGCGCTGGGAGGAAAATAGCGGGTATTCCCCGTCGACGCTTGCCGCCAGCATCGCGGGTCTCGTCTGCGCGGCGGACTTCGCCAGGAGTCACGGCGACCGCAGCATGGCGGTATTTATCGAAGAATACGCGGATTTCCTTGAGTCCCACATAGAGCGATGGACGGTTACGACGCAGGGAACGTTGGTGCGAGGGATCGCCAAACACTATATTCGAATCAATCCAGTCAACATCAATAATCCCGAACCGCTCGCAGATCCCAACTGTGGTGTTCTAACAATCCACAATCGGCCACCAGGCGAACGCATAGACTTTCCCGCGAAGGAAGTGGTCGACGCCGGATTTCTGGAACTGGTTCGCTACGGCATACGATCCCCTGGAGACACATTGGTCGAAGACTCGCTCCGTGTTGTTGACGCCGTCCTCAAGGTCGTTACTCCCTACGGCCCCTGCTGGCATCGCTACAATCACGACGGCTATGGCCTACGTCCTGACGGAGGGCCCTTTCAGGGCTGGGGTAAAGGACGGCTCTGGCCCTTGCTGACAGGCGAGCGCGGCCACTATGAGTTTGCCGTCGGGAGGGACGTAAAGCCATTTATCCGGGCAATGGAGGGATTCGCGTCCCGAGGAGGCCTGCTTCCTGAGCAAGTATGGGACGAACCTGACCGCTCTGGCCATAGTAGGCACTTCGGCCAGTGCGCGGGCGCGGCGATGCCTCTGATGTGGGCCCATGCCGAGTACATCAAATTGCTCCGCTCCATCAGAGATTGCCAAGTGTTCGACCGCATCCCGATTGTGGCTGAGCGCTACCTGAACAGACGGGGTCGAACGGACCTGGAGGTTTGGAAGCCGACGCATCAGGTGCGGACAATGGTGGCTGGCGAGGTCCTGCGGATTCAGACTCAAGCAACTTTCCTGCTGCATTGGACCTCCACTGAATGGGAGACCTCCCAAGACAGCGTTTCGATCGCCACTGGCCTGGAAACCCACTTCGTCGATATCCGTGTGTCCAGCCAGCAAAAGACGCCCGTCCGTTTTACGTTCTTCTGGACTGAAGCGCAACGTTGGGAAGGCCGGGACTACGAAGTAGAGGTTCGAGCATGATCTCTAACGCCTCGGGCGCTCGAAACTACATGAGGAAAAAGACGAGATGCTGAACGTCGCAATTAATGGCTTGGGAAGAATAGGCAGAGCGACTCTGAAGATTGTGTTGGACAATCCCGGGTTGCAGTTGGCCGCCGTTAACGACGTGTTGACGGCGGATAATCTCGCCTACCTTTTGAAATTCGACACCGTGTACGGAAGATGGGCGAGGGAAGTCCATGCGCAGAACGGCCGCCTACAAATTGACGGCAAGGATTATCCCATTCTGAGGGAAAGAGATCTGACCAAGCTGCCTTGGCGCGAACTGGGCGTTGATGTAGTGTTCGAGTGTACGGGCGCCTTTAGAGAACGAGTCGATCTGGAAAAGCACATTGAGGCTGGGGCCCGCTTTGTCATCCTGTCCGCTCCTGCGAAAAGCGAGGACGTTCCCACCGTGATCCACGCGGTGAATCAGTTCCCGCGGAGTCCCGCTCAGATTATTTCGTGCGCGAGCTGCACAACAAACTGCATCACGCCCGTGGTGGAGGTCATGGGCCGGCGCATCGGCATCAGGAAGGCCATCATGACGACGATCCATGCCTACACCTCTTCTCAAGCGATCGTCGATTCTGGGGGCAAGGACTATCGCCGGGGCCGGGCCGCGGCCGCCAACCTTATTCCCGCTTCCACCGGAGCGGCTCTTGCGACGACCCGTGCGCTACCGGAGTTAAAAGGAAAATTCGACGGCGT
>JBDTTL010000416.1:0-3589 GCA_039930665.1 Acidobacteriota bacterium | reverse complement strand
GGAAGTTTGTCCCACCGACGCGGGGCAAGCTGCCTGTGGCAACCAAGGCCCGCTTGCCGCTGGAATTTGCCAGTTCATACAATCTGGCGAGAGAGCTGTTTGAGACGGATGTGCAGCCTGTTCCGCTCAAGCGGGTCAGTCCGGGCTACCCCGCGATTTTACGCCGACGGGGGCAGTCGGGCGAAGTGACATTGAGATTTGTGGTCACAGCTGAAGGCCGGGTCGGCTACATCCGCGTCGTGAAGTCCTCGCATCCTGGGTTTGACGAGGAGGCGTTGAAGGCGGTCAAACAATGGACTTACAAGCCCGGGCAGTTGAAAGGAAAGCCGGTGGCGACGTGGCTTGAGCAGACAGTCGCTTTCAAACTGAGCGAAAAGCGGAACCGCGACGCAAACCGAAAGCACAAGACTCATCCCCAGGTTAAAATACTTCATATTTTCTTACCCTAGCGGCGGATTGCTCCATTTACATTTATTTCCCGCGACGATTTGGTGAATGAATCGACTGTAGCCGTGGTGTCACGGAATTGCAGGATCGTTGTTCCATCCATGACCGTTTCATTGCTGCCAATGATCGTTTGCTGTCACCGCGATCGCTGTAACGAAGCAAATACTACAGCTGTGGTGCATTGCTCATAGGCGAATGAGCGATAATGTAATCCCTATGAGATGCTCGATGTGCAACGCGCTTCATCGCGAGGAAAGTCTAATGTGCACGGTAGAGGCGACAGCGACCTTACGGCAACGTTATGACATGATCCTTGGTCCCCAACAAGACAGTGCTGACCGAGATGAAGATCGGGACCTGCGGGAAATGGTTCTCCTCAGCAGAAAGCGCCGGGCGAAAATCGCATACCGCCTACAACGGCACCAAGATCGAGAACACTCGCACGAGAGTGATCCTGACGCACCGATAACTACTGCGCAAGTCGCATAAGTCCCTAGGCCGGCGCTGTTGCTGTCAAGGGTAGCGTTTCTCACATGATCCCCGCATGAAAGCGTCGCCACAAAGTGTGATCCCCTGACGGTCCGAGTGCGCTGGGAATTTCATGGCGCCAGCGCCAGCGGCATGAGATGGGGACGCACCGCAGCTCCGGCCGAAAGCATATCTATTCGTACCGCGCGTATACTTTTTCGAAGACCGTGTCCTGCTAATGTGTCAGGGCGGCGGCACGGGCGCCCTGCGACATCCGCTCCCGAAGGGTGGGGTGGGATAAAGGTCCGTCGAGGCCTCCACGAATGTCTCACAATTCTGCGAGGTACCCTTTCCTGCCGGATGCAACCAGGAAAGTTGGTCCACCTTACCTGCTCACACAGTTTCGCCGGCCGCCATGCTTCGCAAGGAGGAGTTCTAAACTCACGCGGTAGCCGCGTGTTTGAGCGATTCGGGATGAGCTTTCTTCGACTTAGCTACAGCAAGAGCTACGGCTTTATGAGTGGCCTTTCTTCTTAAGCGCGTTGCTTTAGATTCCTCGAGACCCAATAGACAGCCAAATTCCGCGAACTCGTCTCCGGAGAGCAGGACGGCATTCTTGGATCCACGAAAAAAGACGCTAGCTTCGCCATCATGGCGAAAATCAATCCATTGAATCTCACTCACGTTGACGATATGGAATTCCAGTCTAACTAAATTACCGCTTTTACGGGCTGCCATCGCGACGACCTCCTCTATTCTGCTTTTTCCTTAGCACTTCCTAGGCCAACCCAAATGGGCTTCTGGTTTCATCGACTCGCCCACTTGGTCCACCGCCAAGAAGTAGGGCGGGATACATGAAAGCGACCGCCAGCGGTCGTCCTTTCATAATCAAAGCGCACAGAGCCATTGCGCGGACTCCTTACGCTCCGGATGGTTCGGACGACCTCACTCCTAGTTGGGACCTAGTATCCCGGAACAACCCCAGGCCGAGGTTCCGGCCAGCGTCGCCACTCTTCCCCGTAGAGTTTGCGCGCATCTCAGATGATGGTCGCTTGACGCTCGCCCTGCACTACGACGGCGTCCAAGTCCACTTTTCGGCGCTTCCTTACAAGCGAAAGCCGATTGCCGGAGTCCATCCCTCCGGCAATCGGCAATTTGTAAAACGCGGCAAAATGAGAGAGCGCTAGTCTTCGTCGTCTCCCTCGTCGGCATGCGTGCCGAAGACCTCGAAGGTGATGTTGTCACCATGCTGCTGGGTGTAAAACAGACGCCATCCGCCCTTAAAGGGTTTAGGGATTTTCGCGCCCAGGAGTCCGCGCACCGTCGGATCGCCGTTGGAGTGGTGCCAACCCGTGATTTCGTTGTCGCCCTCGTTGACAAATCCCGCGCTGCCGGACAACTGTGAATCGATCGTCGCGGATACATCGCGGCCTTGCGCCAGGATGCGGATTGGCTGGTGCCCGCCGCCGCTGTAGTTGGTGTTCAAATCGAATAACCAGGCTGAGTCAAGGCCGTTTCGCTGGGTGTGCAGGGTATCGCCCGCGTCCTCCACGAAGACAATCCGATCGCGGTCCCAGAAGGCGCAATTGTCGAAGCCCGCGTGAACCGCATCGCCGTTGTACACCAGCGAGAGGGTTCCGCTATCGCCGCTCATGCGCAGCCGGAAGATGGCGCCGAAACCGCCGTAGGTTGTGCCGGCTTGGGTGTTTATATTGGTGTCCCCGGTTTCGTCGAACACGAATTCACTGAAGTTGGAGCCGGGACGGAACTGGCCGTTCTCGGGCCGCTTGAAAGGAGTTGCATCCTTGGCCTTTGCCAGCGCATTGGCGTTGAAAGGAGCCGTCCCGTTGACGGCCGTGTCGTGAACGGTCACCCAAGCGGTGTCGAAGTTGAGCCCATAGGTGTGCATGTCCTTCACGTCCTGAGAAAGGATCGCGGCGTCGGCGCTAGCGAAGAAGTTGAAGCTGATCGGGCCGCTGTGCGCGAGCGACTTCACTTGCAACGCCTGCAACTTTCCGCCCTTCTGCAGGTCCGACGAATCGGTGGGCAGGAAACGGAAGATAAAGCTGTTCGGGCGCTTGGCGGAAGTGTTGACAGCACCGCTGGAACCCCCGGCGTCTTCGACGATGATGAGTCTTCCCTGGCTGTCCGCCTGGATGCCTTCGTAGCCGCCCTGGCCCAGAATCCCCGTGAGGCCTTCCACCTTGGAGGCGGCATCGAGGGTAGCCTGCCACACACCACCGCCCAGGCTGCCTTCCGAAGTCAACAAAAGGCGCTGCGAGAACGGGTACCAAGTGATGCCGTCGTAGGTGGGTAGCACGGCTCCATTCACGTCGGCATTTGCCATGAGCGTGATGCGGTGAGCGGCGTCGGCATCAAGGTTGATGCGGGTGAGATAGCCGCTGACCCCGGTCTCGTGTCCCTGAAACAGGAAATGGGTACCGTAGTCGTAAGACGGATCGGCGCCTTTTTGATTCTTCAGGACCAGATATACATTTTTGTCGGGCTCGGTCTTGTGAAATTCCGCATTGCTTCCGGTTACCGGTATCATAGCGAGGCCGGGGTCCGCGTTGTAGCCGTAATAGGTGAAGACGCCAGCGGTGACGCCGGACGGAATCTCCAGTTTGTTCGATCCCTGCGCCACGATGGTCTCTAACAATTCCGGCGACAGAAT
>JBDTTL010000415.1:0-3627 GCA_039930665.1 Acidobacteriota bacterium | reverse complement strand
CCTCGTTTTCGTAGATCAGAATCCCCGGCGTGAGCGCAGCAACGCAGTCCAGCCGGTGCGGCAATAGTCCGAACGAGCCCTCGCTCGTCTCAGCAACAATGCGCGAAACACCGGACTTCTCAGCGAAGATTTGGAACGGCAGGAGAATCTTAAGATTGATGAGCGTCTGCGGTGGCATGTTCGACCTCTGGCTTTGATTTTGAATCGGCCTTAGCCGTAGGCTTGCCGGCTTTGTCCTTTGTCTTCGCCTCGTCAATCGCCCCGATCATGTAGAGAGCGCTTTCCGGGTAGTCTTTGAATTCATCGCGTAGGATGCGCTCGCAGCCGTCGAGCGAGTCCTTCAGGCTGACGAGTTTTCCCTTGATGCCGCTAAACTGCTCGGTGGCGAAAAACGGCTGGGTGAGGAATCGCTCCAGCCGCCGGGCGCGGGCAACTACTTTGCGGTCATCTGGCGCCAACTGCTCCAAGCCGAGCATGGCGATGATGTCCTTAAGATTTTCGTACTGCGCAAGCGTATGCCTGATTTCCTGCGCTAGAAGATAATGCCGCTCGCCCACGATGCCTTGCGTGGCCATTTTGGAGCTGGATTGCAGCAGGTCGATAGCCGGGTAGAGCCCTTCGCTCGCCCGTTTGCGTGAAAGTACGATGGAGGCGGAGAGATGTGAGAACGTGTGTACAGCCGAGGGATCGGTCAAATCGTCTGCCGGAACATACACCGCTTGAATGGAGGTGATAGCGCCGCTGTCAGTGTTGGCTATGCGTTCCTCCAATTGCGACAATTCGGTACCCATCGTCGGCTGGTAGCCCAGCCGCGACGGCATTTGACCCATCAGTCCGGACACTTCCATGCCGGCCTGGATGAACCGGAAGATGTTATCGATCAGCAGCAGGACGTCGCGGTGTTCGTCGTCCCTGAAATATTCGGCCATTGTCAGGGCTGCCAGACCCACGCGGAACCGGGCGCCCGGCGGTTCGTTCATTTGCCCGTACACCATCACCATGTTCGGCAGTACGCCGGCGTCCTTCATGCCGCGATGCAGTTCCTCCCCTTCCCGGCATCGTTCACCGATCCCGCAAAAGATGCTTATCCCCTTCTGCTTCTCGATCATGTTGTGGATCATTTCGGTCAGCAACACCGTCTTGCCCACGCCCGCCCCGCCGAACAGACCCGCTTTGCCCCCACGCTCGATCGGCACCAGCACATCGATGACCTTGATCCCAGTCTCGAATATCTCGGACTTGGTGGAACGCCTCTCTAGAGCCGGCGGGGCACGATGAACGGTGCGCCAGTGGACGTCCGTCGGCGGTGCTTCCCGATCGATGGCGTTTCCAAAAACGTCAAACATCCGCGAGAGAAGACCCTTGCCGACAGGCGCCATCAACGGCCCGCCGGTGCTTACGACAGCACTGCCGCGGACGAGGCCCTGAGTTTCGGTCAGCGCAATCCCACGCACGCGATGCGCGTCAAGTTGAGCTAGTACCTCAATGGCAATCTCTCCGTCCTTCGCGTGCAGCAGCGTATAGATGTCCGGCAAATGACCATCGAACCGTATATCGACGACACTGCCGCGCACCGAGAGCACTGCGCCAGTGTTCGAAGAAGTGGTTACGCTGTTCATGGTTGCCTTCGCCGCCCCACGGTCAGTTGACGTTGGTCAGTTTTCATTAGCGCCAAGGCAGGAACGCCAAGCTGTCGCTCAGGGCATAAATGGTGATCGACGTCAGCATAAGAACCACGCCGACCCAAAACCACCAGGTATGGTGCGCGCGTTTCCAGTAAGGACGCGGGTCACGTTGAGCATGGTGATGAGCACTGCCTGGAACCGGCCCTTCGTTCCCTGGCTTTCCGTAATTATTTTCACTCATTGGTTCAATGGCTTCTCTCTTTTGCGGAGGATCCTCTCGTTCGAGAGGATCGCGCCACTACGCGGGCTACGATTCGCCCAACCACTTCCGCGCCTCAGTGGTATCGGCGTGATCGAAGTACCGGACCGTCGCCTCCGTGAACGGCTTGCAGATCGTCGCGATGAGGTGTTGCCACTTCTTTTCCCCCACTACTGCGAGCCGTTCGATGTCGGAGAAGTGCCTAATGTCGAACTTGATGTCTTCCCACATCGCGCCCGCATCCCAGCCATGGAGCCCGGTCATATCAAACAGCACGCGCAGCTTTCCGTGCTGCCGGAGGAGTCGCTCAAACTCAGGGACAAAGTGTTCGTAATCTGCTTTCACCAGCTTCCCGGTGATGTGAACGACGAGTGTGTTCCCGCCGCTTTCTTCATCGAGTTGAATGGGCATCGAGAGTTCCTTTCAGTGTTTCGGCCTGACCCCACTTCCAGTTCCGTATTTCCGGCAGGTCCTGGCCGTGCTTGTCGATGTAGTGCTTGTGCTCAATCAGCTTGTCGCGCATTTTCTGCTTCAGGTAGGCTCCCTTGGAACCCGAGTGCGGTAGCCGGTCCACGACGTCCTGGACCAGGTGGAATCTGTCCAGGTCGTTCTGCACTCGCATGTCGAACGCCGTCGTGATGGTGCCTTCTTCCTTGTAGCCGCGCACATGCAAGTTTCGATTGGTTCGGCGATAGGTCAGGCGGTGAATCAGCCAGGGGTATCCATGGAAACCAAAGATGATGTGCTTGTCCCTGGTGAACAGCGAATCGTAGTCCATCTCGTTCAGCCCATGCGGGTGCTCGCTTGCGGACTGCAGCTTCATGAGATCGACGACGTTGACCACCCGGATCTTCAGTTCGGGCAGATGCTCGCGAAGGATGGACACCGCGGCCAGAACTTCCAGCGTGGGTGTGTCTCCGCAACAGGCCATCACCAGATCTGGTTCAGCGGCGTCCTGATCGTTGCTGGCCCATTGCCAGATTCCAATGCCTTCCGTGCAATGGATGACGGCGGCATCCATGGTCAGCCATTGAGGAAGCGCGTGTTTGCCGGCAACCACAACGTTGACGTAGTTCCGGCTCCGCAGGCAGTGATCAAAGACGGACAACAGGCAGTTGGCGTCGGGGGGGAGGTAAGCGCGAACGATATCGGCCTTTTTGTTGATCACGTGGTCGAGGAACCCTGGATCCTGGTGCGTGAATCCGTTGTGATCCTGCTGCCAGACGTGAGAGGCGAGCAGATAGTTCAGCGATGCGATCTTCCGGCGCCAGGGCAGTTCAAGACACACCTTTAGCCACTTGGCGTGCTGGCTGAACATCGAGTCGACAATACGGATGAAGGCCTCGTAACTGTTGAACAGCCCGTGCCGCCCGGTCAGAAGATATCCTTCGAGCCAACCCTCGCATTGGTGCTCGCTGAGCATCGAGTCGAGCACACGTCCGGAGGGCGCAAGGAATTCGTCATTCTTGATTTCCCGGGCGTCCCACTGGCGATTGGTGACTTCAAATACCGCGCCCAGCAGATTCGAGAGTGTCTCGTCCGGACCGAAGATACGAAAATTCCGCTGATCCAGATTCAACTTGGCCACGTCGCGTAGAAAGTGGCCCAGCACGAACGTGTCTTGCGCGTCCACGGCGCCTGGCGATGGCACGTCGACCGCGTAGTCGCGGAAATCCGGCATCCGAAGATCGCGCAGCAGTATGCCACCGTTTGCATGCGGATTGGCGCCCATTCGACGGTTGC
>JBDTTL010000414.1:0-3687 GCA_039930665.1 Acidobacteriota bacterium | reverse complement strand
TCAATGTAAATGCTGACGATACGAACTGGCGAGCTGTTGTTTTGTGGCGGCAAGGTGTCTGTCAAGCGCTTCCCGAGCGCGTCGCTCCACAATGGCCCGCGATATGGATGAAAACCAGCCGCGAAGACCATCAGTTACGGAGCGATTGAAATATGCCATGGACAACAGGGGAGTGTTCTTGTCCGCCGCTTCGGCCGCCAGCACCGTCAGTCCCAGCGATCCTTCCAGATAGTGATCGGCGTAAATCTGTTTCGAGGCGATAAACGCCCAAAGCCTGCCATCGATGAGCGTTTTGTAAATGAAAACGTGTGTGAAGCTGATTACCGGCTTCAGCCCGAAGTCCTCTTTTGACCAGTAGAAAAATTCCTCCAGTTGGCCATCCGCGCTCCGGTAAGGCCCGTTCAATGCATCCGCAAGACCGGGAGCATAGTCGCGCAGCCAAGTGAACTCGGAAAGAATCCCGGAAAACGTGGAGGAACTGTTTGTGGCCGGATCTCTATCGGCATAACTGATCATTGCAGGTGTTCCCTCCTGAATGTACTTCGCCACATATTCCCGGAGAACCTTGCGAAAGGCCCTGTTCACGGCATCAAACCCGCGCACAACGCGGAGCTGATTCATCATGGCGATCGAAAGCTTAATCCCACACTTTCCGGGCCTGCATCCGCCGAGAACAAGTGTTTCCTTCGGCTCCAATGAGAGGCTGGCGAGAGTCTGCTCGACGGGGTGATCGCCGAACCGGACAACATTCGACACTTCAGCTCCCTTTTTGAACGCGGCAATGTCGCGAAAGCGATCGAGGTAGAACTCCACTGTTACCGGAATACGAACGGCGCCGAATACTGCAACTTCTCCAGCGCGGTGGTGGAGCGAGGCCGCTATCGTCCCGGAGCGCAATTCACTCTCCAGACTGTTCTCACTGCGCTCCGCGTGTCGGCGGAGCAGATCACGAAAGGCTGTTGACTCAGACCCGAAGGCGCAGCAGGGCGATAGTATTAACGCGAGGGCGTAAACAAGCGCAGCAGAGTTGGATCGCATGTATTTCAAAGTATTCTCCATTATCACCGGAGAGATGCTGTTCTACGTTCAGACTGAATCGCAGCAAGATAAAAAAACTAGATTAGCGGGGCTGGGAAGAAATGGAAAGAATCTATGAAAACTCAAGCCGAACGTTGCGCGCAATTCTCTGGATCGCGGCAGGAGTCGTTTTCGGGAGCATCGCGTGCCTGTGTCTCCTGCTTTGGCCGCAGCGGTTGCCTCCCTATATTTCGCAACCCCCTTTCAAGCCGGAAGTAACGGGTACCGGAGTCCGGCTAGTTTGCTCGGGTGGTGTGGTTGCCGAACGGTTAGGACAATTCGATGATGAACTATTTGCGTGGCTGATGTTCGATTATTTTCGGTCCCGCAAGGCTCTGGCGAACAAACAACTGACGCTGATCTCCGGAGAGCTTTCAGGCCATCCACTTTATTCGATCTACGTCATCCTGCCGGCCGACATTGAGAAGGCCATCTGGACACTTGTCGGCCTGAAGGGTAGTGTCCTCAAGTCGGAAGTCGACTGGATGTGCGTCACACCGGCCACAATTGAGGACTGGCAGAAAGAAACCAATCATTTCATCGATGCCTACAGAGGGCCAGCGAAACGAGTAATCGAGCGTATGAAGCCCGTGAACCTGCAACGCTACCTTCGTAGATTCATCCGGTTCAAGTCCATTACGGATCCGCGAATTCGCAATCAGGTCGAACCCATTCCCTCACCGCTTACGGGAAGCGAGGCTAACCGGCTGGCGGCCGATATCATCGCCGTGGCCCGGTTTTATGATTTGCCCATCGACATCTTCCTTGGAATCGGCGCGATGGAGAACAACTATATGGATGTCGCCGGTGATCTGCGGAATACCATCTGGAAGCGGGCACCCCAAACGGGAGACATCATTCTGAGGCGGAAGGCTGGAAGGGTACTGGTGCGCAATGACTCGCAAGGCGTTTGGCAGATTACGCGAGAATCGTTGCGGTATGCGCATTCTCTTTTTCTGGCGGACACAAGGACCTACGCGTCGCTGCCGGAAAGACTGCGGCCGCCGAAGATTCTGCAGGTTGATCACGTTACGCCTGATGTGCTGACCACTTATTCCGGGTTACTGAGAAATCTGATCGATCGCTTTCACGGAGATATCACACACGCTGTCGGTGCCTACAACGGCGGACCTGGGGCGCCAAATTCAGATTACGCCGCAGGGGTCGGGATGGTGGCCTCGTACGCCCGCAAGGTACTTGAACGCTCGGCCGCGATTCAGGGTCTTTCCCTCGCAGACTCGCATCAAGCGCACACGATGAGTTCATGCCTTTCGCCGAAAGTCTTTCGAGAGATCAACAATCCTTGCGGATGCAGACGCTATTTCTCTGAGACACGATTGTGCCCGTCGTGTCAACTCCCTGCCAACGCATGACTAGAAAGAAATGCGATCCCAAACAGCACGTATAGTCCCACCAGGAGCACGCCCTCGAATCGGTTGGTCTCCCCGCCGGCGGCAATGGATCTGACCCGCGAACACCGGCCGACACCGCAATCAGCCTCAGCGGATTAAAAAGATCAGGCTCATTCGGTAGCCCATCACACTCGAGATCAGGATCAGCGCGGTGCAGGGGAAGGTTCCCAAGGACGTGCCTGTTGGCAGGGAGGGAAGACCAAAGCACCCCAAAAAGAAATGTACCAATACGGAAGTTATTCTGAACGCATGGGGAACCGCCCAACGCCCTTGGTTGACACCCGCATCAGCTGACGACTCGCATCGAGCCCACCGGTGCGCTTGCGCCCGCGTGTCGCCCTTGAGATCGTGCACCTCGTCGGCGATGCCATAATCGAAGAAACCCGGCATGTAGCGGTCGATGAATTCGAGCGGCGCAAACCGCCGGATGCGGCTGGCGTCCGCCTGCTACAGAGCGCTGTACATCCACTGGCGCGCGTTGGGCAGCGGTGTTCGTTGCCGCGGGCGCCGATCCATTCCGAACGACGAACTCTTTCGAATTCCTGAGTGCGTTCTGGGATATCCTCAGCTTCCTAATGAAATACGATCCCGTGACCGGGTATGCTCACGGATCATGACCGCGCACATAAACTGCTTGCGGGCGCTGCTGGCCAGGCCGACCTTGCACGAACCGAAGTCTTTTTGACGTGCTTTTGACTTTTTTCCGGCTATTGTGGGGACGTAAGGTTCGGGCGGCCTCAGTCTGCTTCGGCATCGAGCTTGGCGTCTGATACGGGCGCTGAGGAGATGCATTGACCACGGCCTATGTGGCCACGTGAAAGATGCTCCTCGCCCAAAGAAGTTTGTGTGCGCAAAAAAGGAGTTTTGAATGTTACGAAAAGCCAAAGACCTAAGCGGCTACAAACTGGCTGCCTCCGATGGAGAGATCGGCAAGGTCAAAGAGTTCTACTTCGATGACCAGAGTTGGACGGTTCGCTATCTCGTTGCCGATACCGGAGGCTGGCTGAGCGGCCGGCAGGTTCTCATTTCTCCTTACGCGTTGGATCCGGCGAACGAGGGTCGCAATGTAATCCCTGTGGACCTGACCAAGCACCAGATAGAGAAGAGCCCCTCCCTCGATAGCAACAAGCCGGTTTCGCGGCAGTACGAATTGGAATACTACCCGTATTACGGCTGGCCAGGATACTGGGGCGGCGGC
>JBDTTL010000413.1:0-3688 GCA_039930665.1 Acidobacteriota bacterium | reverse complement strand
CGCGCTCCCATATATGTTCCGCGCCTTGCCAATGACTCTTAAGGACGGATTACGGACCCGTGCCGGCGCGGCGCGGGGCATAATTTTTTTGACAAGCGCTCCCAAGATGTGGCATCCTAGCGAAACCACATGAAACTGGTACTGGTACTTCTGTTGTGGGGGATCGTGGCATTAGCCGGCGAAAAGCCCACTGTGGCGCAGTGCTTTAAAGTCCACTCTCTGACCCGAACCGACGCGGAACACTATTGGGCCGATTGGACCAATGCCTGTCCCTACACCATCGACTCCGTCTATGTCATGATCGGCTTCCAGGATAGGTTTCACCGGCGGCTGGGCGACGGCGTGTGGGGGCTTCACTTCATTACGCAAGGCATGCATCGCGTAACCAGGTTCTCGACGCCTCGCGGTGTCGGCAGCTTTCAGTTTGTCGACATTCGGAAAGTTACCGCCGATTCCGAAGAAGCTCTGCGCTGATTCCGATTTCGCCCTGTTGCCGTCCTCCGTTCGACCCCGCCTCTTGACGGGTTGTTGGACGCTCAGAAACTAAATCGAAGCTGCATTTCGAGACGGCGATTGGCCGACTGGGTCCCGCCGCCGCCTCGGAAGCCACCGGCGATGCCTTGCGATTCTCCAAACAAGGGTGAACTGAGTGTTCCAACGGGCGTACTCGGGTTCACTGAATTCAGCAGATTGCGCACCTCAACGCTGGCTATCAGGTTATAGCGCTTGTTGGTGGTTGCTCCGCCGAAGAATCCACCTCTGCCACCACCTCCGCCTCCCGGACGTCCCCCGAAGCCACCGCCGCCTCCACCACCCTGATTTCCGGGGCGCGCAGTGGACTCACCAAAACCCCACGTTCGGCTGATGCGCATATTGATCGTGAGACTCCCGAAGCCGTCTCCCAAATTGCGAGGGATTAACGCTTCGCCAGGGGTTGGCTTGGAGTTCAGAAGACCGTAGGAAGTCGGGAACACAAATGGCCGCCCGCCTGCGGCCACCGCCGCGTTGCTGGCAGCGACATCGGTGGGGGTCGCCAGCGACGGACGGTCGTTGTTTATCGTATCGCCATTCAAATCCTGACCCAAGACGATGTTGTAGGGGGCAGCCGTGGCGAACATTAAGAACGGGTTCAGTCTGATGCCCATTGGCGCCATGATGCTTCCGCCCATCACGGCGCGGTTTCGGATGTCGAACTGGGCGCGACTCCATTCCTCGGAAAAATCGTAGGTGTTGGCGGGAAACGTGTTTACGCCGTCGGTATTCGAATGTGCATTCCCCAGGCTGTAGTAGCCGAACATCGAGTAACGCGCATTCAGGCGTGCATTAATGTTCGCGGACAGTTGACTCTGTTTAAACAATCCGCTGGATTGGTAATCGTAGACGGGGTTCGCGTTGCCCATCGGATAGACCGGGGAACCCGGGTACGTCCCCGGCAGTGGCGCGTTGGTGTTCACCGTGCGCAACGTATGTACCCCGCGGGAGTTGTAATAGCTGACCGAGACGCTGATGTTTTTGGGCAACTGGCGGTCGACGCCAATGGCGCTTTGAATAATTCGCGGAGCAACCAGTCCAGGGTCGGTCCGATAAGTGGTCACCGGCTGCCCTACCGCGATCTGTGAGAGCGCCGGGACACTGCCGATAAAGAACTGCGGGTTCTGCACCGTATATCGCTGCTGGACAATGCCATTGAAGCGCTCGGCGTTCAAGGCCTGGGCCAGCGCGAAGCGGTCGTAAAACATTCCAAACCCCGCGCGGATTACGGTCTTGGGCTGGCGCAGCCGTCCTTGATTGCCGCCCAGTCCCCACGCCACGCCGATACGGGGCGCGAAATCTCCCTTGTCGTGAATATTGGTCTGCGTTTCGTAACGGAGGCCAAGGCTCAAGGTCACGCTAGGATGGATGCGCCAATCGTCCTGAATGTAGGGGGCGACATCCGTCTGGCTGATACGCAGGAGGGGCGTGCCGCCCGCGACAACATATTGAAACGCTCCGCCGCCGTTGGCGAAGATTTGCGGCCAAGCCAGGTTTTGTTGCAAGCCCAGCAGGGTAGCGCTATACGCGTTCAGGGACTGAAATACAAACATGCCGTTGAAATTCGAGTCGTTGAAATCTGCTTCGCGGGTGGTTCGCACCCGCACCCCGAACTTCAACAGATGAGCGCCCCGCGTCAGGGAGGTGTAATTCTGCAATTCGTAGCTGCCTTGGTCGGTATATTGGGGCCCTTGGCTGGCTGCGTTTCCGGTAAAGAATCCGCTCACGCTGAGGGTAGGCGCGTTACTCAGGGAGTTCTGCGAATTCGCCGAACGCGTGTATTGAAAACGGGTCTCGTTGATCGCTCTCGCATTCACCACCCAAGTTGCGGTCGCCTGCGCGGATTGCTCCGTGGTCTCATTGTTGACGCCCTGAGTGGCCAGGTTGAATCCGCCGACCCCGTTGTTGTCCGAGGTGCTGCGATTCCAGGTGTAGCGGGCCTGCAAAGTGACGTTGTTGTTCAACTGGTAATCGATGCGGGGGCTCAACCTGATTCGGGAGGTAGGCGTCGGTACATTCTGCGTCAGCGGTTGGGGTAAGAAATCCGAATCCAAAATGGTGGCTTTGATCAGCGCCTGATCGTCCTGCTGGCGATCGCTGAATTCCAGGAAAAACGAGGTCTTATGGTTAATGGATCCCCCGATGTTGCCCTGATACTGTTTCGTAAGGAACGACGGTTTCACGGTTGCAAACGGGTTGCGGGCGTCGAGTGCGCCGACATCCGTCTGGTAAAACAGGGAGCCGTGCAGTTTATCGGTCCCCGGCTTGGTAAGGATCTCGACACGGCCAAATCCGACGTGATCGAACTCCGCCGAAAAAGGGTTGGAGTTAACGCGGATCTCTCGAATGGAATCCTTTGGCGGCAACTGGCCATTGCTAAAGCCGTCGACGAAGACCTGTCCTCCGTTGGGGCCGGCGGCCGGACCTGCCAGCGCTGTCAAATCGTTCTGCAAATCGTCGGGGTCGTCGGATAACAGGTCCAGATCCTGCCCGCTGAGGACCACCGATCCCGCGTTCTTCGACGGGTCCAGGTCTACTTGCGCCGTGTCCGCGACGGTGACCTCCTGTTTTTCAGTTGCCACCGTAAGCCTGGCGTCCGCAGTGGTTGCGCGCGCGGCCGTCAGTTCAATCGGCATGATCTCGAAAAGTGAGAAACCCGGGGCCGAGATGCGTAACGTGTAGCCGCCGGGAGGCAGATTAGTGATGGCGTACGCACCGTTCTCGTTGGTCTCGACTACGCGCACGAAACCTTCCGGTCCTGTCACGGTGACGCTGGCTCCGGGCACGCCGGCACCGGAGGGGTCAATGACGTTCCCGCGGAGACTCGCAGGCGCCTGCCCGAATAGCGCGACTGCCATCAGCGCAAGAACACACATCCAGAGTTGAGGTCTGATCATCATCATCATTTCTTATTGCCCGATCCCGCCCAGGTCGCCGCCGTCAGCCATGTTCCAGTCGCCGAGAGACATTTCGCGAGTGCCCGGCTTGGTCAAAATAGGCTCTACGCCCGCCAGCAAAGTGATTGCAGTTACCTGGTCCGCGGTTGCTCCGGCGGTGCTCGAGACGATGATCGCCTCGCCGGTCATAAGATCGGAAATCTTGATTGCCGGAGTGCGCTCGATCATCGATTGCAGGTCGCCGGGGCGTCCGCCTCCGC
>JBDTTL010000412.1:0-3697 GCA_039930665.1 Acidobacteriota bacterium | reverse complement strand
TCGAAACGGCCAGCGGCGGCTATGACCAATTGTCGGTCGCAACATCGATGACCCATAGTTCACCAGTTTGATAAAAGGGCGATGACCGGTCACCCGCGACGGCCTGGCTTGAGAGTGAAGCAGGGTCCTGGCGGAACAGATAGAAGACGCGTTTCCCATCCGGTGACAAGCGTGGCTCAAACGACAACCCTTCGATGGGTAGCGCTCGCTCGCCCGCGCCGCCGTGGATCCACACCGTGCTCCGGCGCACGCCCACGGAGGTAACCAGCGAGCGGCCGTCGGGGGAGACCGCAATCCCTTCCTCTTCGCTGGGGCCGAACGTAAATTGTTCCGGAGATCCTTTAGGGAAGCGTTGCCTCCACAGATGTAACGCTCCGGCGACCTCGACGTTGAAGTACATCCATTTCCCGTCTGGAGACCAGGCGACGGCGATGCAGGCGCCTTCCGGTCCGACCTGCCGGCTTTCCAGATTCTCCAGTGACATCAACCGACAGCGCTGCCAAGCGGTTGCGCGATCCATCTCCACGATCAGAGCCCATTTGCGGTCCGGCGACGCGTAGGAATAATGCGCCATGGCCCGCTGATGACTGGGGAAGTAAATGGTGCGCACGTCGTCACGGTTTTCTCGCGAACTGACGATGCCCATGTGCGTGCCGGTCCCGCTCATGATTTCCGAGTACAAGACTTTGTCCCTAGTTAGCCAGGTGAGTCCTGACGCGTTGGGAAGGAATCGCGCTGGCTGGCCTCCTGAAACGGGGACCGTCCAGGTATCCCATGAGCCCCCAGGTTTCAGGAGTGTGTACGCAACATGAGAGCCATCCGGCGTGAACATCGGGGCGTACTTGAGGTCGGCTTCATCGGTAAGCTGTAGCGTTTTCCCATTGGGTAGATACTTGACGAAAATTTGCCCCCGGCTCTGGAAAAACTCTCCGCCACGAATAAACGCCACCATTTTCCCATCCGGAGAAAGCGCGGGCGCGCGAGCCGAATCGGAGAAGTTGGTGATCTGTGTATATTGAAGCCGGGCGGGTCCGGTGGCCTGTCTGGACCTCACTAAGAGTACAATCGCCAGGAGCGCCGCGAGCAAGACGCCGACCGCCGCTCTCTGTTTCCACAGATGCCGCTTCCGGGGTCCGATCTTCTCCGGTTCGTGAATCAGTTCCCGGAGATCCTGCACCAATTCACGCGCGGACTGATAGCGGTCCGCCGGTTGATTGTGCAATGATTTTTCGATTACTCTCCGCAATGCCACGGGCACTTGCGAAGGCAGCGGCTCGATCTCACCGCGGAGAACTGTCTCCAGCAATTCCGTGCGGGAAGTGCCCTCAAGCGCTTTGTGGCCCGCGAGCAACTCATAGAGCACCAGGCCGAACGAGTAGATGTCACTGCACGCATTGATTGATTGCCCCGATGCCTGCTCCGGGGACATGTACGCAAGCGTCCCTACCGTCGTATCCATCGGCTCGCTGGCGCCGCCCTCGGAGAGTTTCGCGATTCCGAAATCCGCGAGCTTCGCGTACCCGTTGTTGGCCACCAGAATATTTGCTGGCTTTATATCACGGTGGAGAATTCCGGCTTCATGTGCGGCCGCCAGTCCATCGGCAACACCTACCAGAAGCTCGACAATCTGAAGCCATGTACGCTTCTCGGCTCGGATCCAGTCATTGAGCGTGCCTCCGTCGACGAGCTCCGTGACTAGATACTGGTGACCGTTAAAGTCTCCTACATCATGCACGGTGAGGATATGGGGATGATTCAGGGATGACGCCAGGCGCGCCTCATGTCGAAAGCGCTGCCTGGCAGCGGAGTCCGCCAAAGTATCGGAAAGAAACTTCACCGCGACAGGTCGATTCAGTTTCGTATCGATGGCGCTGTAGACAATCCCTATGCCGCCTTCGCCAAGCACGTTTTGCAGTCGGTAGGAATTTACCTGCGTGCCGATGTTTGGAACGGCGGACGTCCACGGACGGCTGTCCAGTAAATGGTCCCCGTCTTGTTCGTAGGCTAGCAGCGACACGACTTCGGCGCGGATCTGTTCATCCGCGCAAACACGGTACAGGAACGCGATCCGCTCTGCTGGCGCCTGCTGCACGACCTCGTCAAAGAGGGCTTCGACTTCGTGCCAGCGATCAGCCGTCATGCCGCTCTCCCCGGATAACTTCACGCGCGAGCCAGGGCTTGGCCAGCCTCCAGTCGCGCATCACGCTTTCGGGAGAAATCTCCAGTACCTCAGCGGTTTCCTCCACGCTTAAACCGCCCAAAAAGCGCAATTCTACAACCCGCGCCTTTCGGGGGTCGCGCTTTGCCAAGGCCATGAGCGCGTCATCGAGCGCGAGCAAAACCTGATCCTGTTTGCCGGAGATGGGCATCTCTTCGCTAAGTGTGATGCGGAGGGCGGCTTGTCGCTTGGCTGCTCCACGGGCTCGCGCCGCATCCACTAGGATCCTCCTCATCATTTGAGCGGCGACGGCAAAGAAGTGTGCCCGGTCTTGCCAGCGCAGATTTTCCACACCCGCCAACTTGAGGTAGGCTTCGTGAGCCAGCGCAGTGGCCTGCAAGGTTTGGGGTATGCGCTGGCGCATACAGCGCCGGGCGATACGCAGCAAATCGTCGTAGACGAGAGGCGTCAATTGCTTGAGCGCACCTGTGTCCCCGCCGGCCCAAGCCTTGAGCAGCCCCGTGATGTCCTCCGATGTGGCTATCGCCATTGGAGATCCTTCAGTCAATCAGTATATGGGCAGCTGTTCCGCTTCGCTAGCCGCCTTCCGGTACCAGTACGGACAAATTTCTTCAACGATTAACGTTTCTTGCCTCCGTTTACGGTACTTGAATTGACGGGCCACATACGGGTGGCGTCAGAAAAGAGGCGATGTTCCATGATTAGCATGCATTTGAGTAGTGCACGGCAGGCCCAACCGATTCGGCGATTTACCGCGAGGAAGATTCTTATTCCGGCCTTGCTCGCGATTGCAGCACTCGCATTGGCCACCCCGCCGGTCGGATTCATTGTGAATCAGATTTTGGCGAAGGGTGTGATTTTGAGAAATATCAACGAGAATGTTCAGATCACCAGGAATCAGGACGGCAGCGTGGATCCGTGGGGAGTCGAGGTACAGGCGCACGGGGCGACTGATTTTTACATCCAACATCTGGTGCTTGCCCCAGGTGGCTATAGCGGGCGGCATAGTCACCCCGGCGTTCTTATCGGCACTCTTACGGCGGGCAGTATCGATCTATATGACGCCCAGTGCCGGAAGCACACGATTAACCAGGGCGAGGTGTACTTTGAGACCGGCAAGGTCCATGGGATACACAATCCTGGTTCGGTGAACGCGGATCTTTCGATCTCCTATCTGATTAAACACGACGCACCGCGGCGTTTGGAAGAGGACGCTCCTAATTGCGCCGTTTCTACTCCGATCCCCTAAAAGGCCGAGCTATTCCGGTACTGCTCGATCTCGATGTCGTCGCGCAGGTCCTGCCAGTCCAGTAGGGTAACTGGGCTGCGTGACCCGCCGAGGGACAAAGGCAATCGGCGACTTGGTTCCCTTTTTGTGGAACCCAGCAAGACCTTGCCCTGGATTACGGACTAGTACGATTCAGTACCTGAGTGTGATCGCCCGCCCTGTCCGTGGGCGTTAAGATCCTGATCGAGAGCGGAGTCGAGGTCGTGTTCGGCCTCCCCGGCGGCCCGATC
>JBDTTL010000411.1:0-3720 GCA_039930665.1 Acidobacteriota bacterium | reverse complement strand
ATCGTCGGGCGTCACATAGTCGCGTCCGTCCACTGCCGCCAGCGCTTGCGAGGCCCGGTAGAGCGCCTGCGCGCCTCGCGGGCTCACTCCCATGGCCAGCGCTTCATGCTCACGCGTATGTTTGACGATTGCCAGCATGTAATCCACCAGCGCGTCGTCCACTGCAACGTGTCCGACAGTTTCCTGCAAATGCAGCAGATCCTCGCTCGAAATGACGGGTCGGATTTTTTCAAGATGCGGCTCCGCGCTGTAGCGCAGAATCTCGCGCTCCGCGGCCTGGTCTGGGTAGCCGATGCGGATGCGCATCAGGAACCGGTCGAGCTGCGACTCCGGCAGCGGGTAAGTGCCGTGATGCTCTACCGGGTTCTGCGTCGCAATCACCATGAAGGGCTGGGCCAGCGGCCAGGAGCGTCCGTCGATGGTCACCTGATTTTCATTCATGGCCTCGAGCAGCGCCGATTGCGTTTTGGGAGTGGCGCGGTTGATCTCGTCGGCCAGCAGAAAATGCGTGAATACCGGGCCGGGCTTGAACTCGAAGCCCTCGGTATGTGCGTTGTATATGGTGACGCCCAGCACATCGCTGGGCAACATATCCGACGTGAACTGCAGCCGGTGAAAGTTGGAATCGACGCTGCGGGCCAGCGCCTGCGCCAGAGTAGTTTTACCGACGCCCGGCACGTCTTCAATTAGCAGGTGTCCGCGCGCTAGCAGGCAGGCGAGCGAGAGACGCAGCACTTCGGGCTTGCCGCGAATCGCCTCGCCTAGAACCGCTTCTATTTCAACCAACCTTGAAAGCGGAACCGGCGGGGTGTATAAGGAGTCCCGCATCTCTACTCATGATATCGAAGTGTGCCGCGCAGAGCTATAAAGGCCAACCTTTTCGAAGTCCTCGCCTTATGACCCTTACTCAAGATTCATGTCGAGCACCTGGAACTGAAAGCGTTCCGGGGGCAGGGAACTGATGGGGCTCGGGCTCATCTGGGACCACGTCTGATAAGCGCTATTGGCCACCGATGAGTTCAGATAAAACAGAAATTGGTTCGAAAAACACTTGAGCGGTGGCGGCTCGCGGAAGGTCAGGCGCATCCCCATGGCTTTTTCGATTCCGACGCCGCCGGTCTCCACCGACTTGTCTTCGAGCAGCATCACGAAGCTCGAGCGTCCCGCGTGCGGCCACAGGTCGGCACGCAGCAGGTTACGCAGATCCACCCGCATGTCGAACGTAGTCTCGCATTGCCGGATCCATTCGAGGATGCTATCGCCCCACTGCCAATGCTGGACGAAAGCCAGATACTGATCCACCAGATTCACCGCGAGATCCATGCGCCGGCGCTCTATTTCGCCATCGGCTGCAGGACCGGCCGACCGTGGCGGAATCATATCCTCTTGTTCGATGAGTTGGTTGGCCATGTCCATGACGCGGTCGAGACGCCACACCTGCGGAGACATGCGAACCAGCAGGGGTGGCAGTTCGTGCATGGTGGTGCCAGGAACTTCGACGAACTTACGATCGCCCAGTATATCCATACCCTCCACCTGCGCTTATTATCGGCACTTTTGATGCCAAACTTAAGCCTTCTGTATTATCAGACGTTTCGCGTAAGGACGGGTTACGTTAAGCTAGGAGCGAGGACACCTCGTGGCTCTCTTCTTTCTCATTGTAGTGCTCTTGTTCATGGTGGCTCTGATCGCCCTCTTCGCTTTCCCGCCTCAGCGCCTGGTCGAGTGGTTCTCCAAGGACGCAAAAAAAAAGTAATCCCCGGGAGCGCTTCAAGGCACCAAAGACTGGGGTGATCAGCCGTCGGGCGAGGGGAATTCGCCTTGCTAGACTGATCGCAAGGGTTCGGCGTGCACTTTAGGGAAACCTATGCAGGCCCAATTGGGGCAATCCGATCCCAGGCAAACCATGGACCACATACTCACGGAGCTGGTGCATCACGGATACGCCCTCCTGTTTGCGTCCGTGTTTCTCGAAACTATCGGCTTTCCCATACCCGCGGCGATTGCACTGCTTCTGGCCGGCGCAGCCAGCGCGCACGGCTCTCTGAATGCTGCCGCGACCGTTGGCGGTGCGTTCCTGGTCATACTGATCGGCGACACCCTGATGTTCCTCCTCGGCCGCTATACCGGATGGTGGCTGTTGGGACTTCTATGCCGTTTCACACTTAATCCGGAGTCCTGCATCTTGCGCTCCGCGGATGCTTTTTACAAGCGCGGCCGGGCCCTGCTGGTGTTCGCTAAGTTCCTGCCGGGCATCAACTCCATGGCTCCGCCGCTGGCAGGCAGCATGAACATGCGTTGGATGCAGTTCTTTGGGCTCGACGCCGCCGGCGCGGCTCTCTACGCCGGAGGATACTGGTCCGTGGGTTTCCTGTTCGGAGATGCCGTCGGCCAGATCACCAGAACCATGCAAGCATTCGGCCGCGCGGTGGGATGGCTCGCCTTCGTGGCTTTCGCCGGTTATGTGGTGTATCTGGTCTGGAACTGGACCAAGGCGGGTACATTCGGCTCCATCCCGCGCGTGCACCCCACCGAGGCGGCGCGAAACATTTTAACGGATGGCGCCGTGGTTTATGACGTCCGCAGCCACGGCTACTACACTCAGAAGGCCAGGCGGATTCAGGGGTCCAAGCGCCTGGAGCCCAATGCGCTCCATCAGCAGCCGCTCGAAATCCCGCCGGATGGACGAATGGTGTACTTGTATTGCACCTGCCAGGGCGATGCCACTAGCATTCGCGTGGCGAAGGAGCTTATCGGCCAGGGATTTCACGTCGCTGTGATCGCCGGTGGATTGCGTGCATGGAGGAGGGCCGGACTTCCGCTCGAATCGGTACCCGCGGAAGAGGTCGTGCCGCTTCCAGCATTCGAGACCTAGTTCGCGTCAATCGACGCCTCAATAAGCTCCAGCCGCCGCTTGGGCGTTTCACCGTCGACGTCTTCTTTGCTGAATGCGTCCAGCACTTCCATCCCCTCCACCACTTGGCCGAAGGCGCTGAACTGGCCGTCGAGGCTGGGCGCCGGACCCAGCATCAAAAAGAACGAGGTGGTGGCTGAATTCGGATCGTCGCCGTGCGCCATGGATATGATCCCGCGCACGTGCTTCACATCCGGTCGGAATTCGCCCTTCACCGGACGCACCCAGCGATCGGCATAGTGATTGGGTCCGGAGGCGCGCCCGGCAGGCGCTCCACCCTGCACTACGAAGTCCTTCGCGATGCGGTGGAAGACGGTTCCGTTGTACCAGCCGGATTGCGTGAGTTTCAGGAAATTGCGCACGTTCTCCGGCGCCCAATCGGGCTCCATCTTGATCTTGACCGTACCCAATGTGGTCTTGAGGCTCACGGTCATGTGCATCTCGTGCACGGTAGCGCTGACGAATGGCTCCTCGCGTTTCTTTTCGATAGTGACTTTCAGGATACGAACCGGCTTGTCCGTGATCCCATTGGCATCTACCGCAACCCGCGAGATTTTCTCCACCACATCAATGCCTTCGGTAATGCGGCCGAACGGCGAGAATTTGCCATCGAGTGGAGGCTGCGGAGAGACGCATACGAAGAACTGCGCACCCTCGCTATTGGGCTTGCCGGGGATGCTGACGGTTGAAACCACGCCGCGCTCGTGCCTCATATCGCTGAACTCGTTGCCAAGCAGGCTCAATCCGCCAGTGCCCCATAGCGCCTTCGGCGTCTTGGGATTCTTCAATAACGGATCGCCGCCTTG
>JBDTTL010000410.1:0-3732 GCA_039930665.1 Acidobacteriota bacterium | reverse complement strand
AAAGACGGCAAGGTCGTTGGCGCAATCGGCGTGAGCGGCGGATCGGGAGATCAGGACCACGCAGTGGCTGAAGCCGGAGTTGCCGCTTTTTAGTTTGGGTTTTGCTAAAAGACCGTCGTTACCAAAGCACCTGCCAAAGCTGCGCCCACAAGGGCACCGATAACGGGCACCATCGCGTAGCCCCAATCGGAATCTCCTTTACCGGCAATGGGCAGAATCGAATGGGCAATTCTGGGCCCTAAATCCCGCGCGGGATTGACCGCGAAACAAGTGGTTCCGCCCAAAGACAATCCGATTGCCCACACTACGGCACCCACTAGAAACGGACCCAACCCCGCCGACGGACCAGACGGAGAAATCGCCTTGGAGAAGATCGCGGCGATCACTAGCACTAGCACAAAAGTACCGAGCCCTTCGCTTAGCAAATTCGCAGAGGTATTGCGAATGGAGGGCGTCGTGCAAAAACAAGCTCGTTTTCGATCAGCTTCGGGCGTAACGCTCCAGTGAGGAAAATAGTGGAGCCATACCAGCACAGCTCCTGCAATGGCTCCGAGCAGCTGCGCCAGCGAATAAGGAACCAGTTTGCTGAAGTCGCCCGAAACAATGCCGAATCCAAGCGTTACCGCGGGATTAATATGCGCATCCGGGCTGCCGCAGGCGATTGCTGTAAAAACCCCGGCCATAACCGCAAAAGCCCACCCCGTGGTAATTACAATCCAGCCGGAGTTCTCGCCCGCAGACTTTTTGAGCAATACGTTCGCGTTGACGCCATTCCCCAACAAGACGAGGACCAGAGTTCCCATGAATTCACCAATAAGTCGTTTGTCCATGTGAATATGCCTATTGGTGAACGAACCTAGGAACCACGTTTCGCTGTGCCGACAGCGAGTTGCTGAGCTGTTGTACCCACGTCATTTCGATCCTAGTCCGTTCTTCGCGAGAAACTCGCGGATAGTTGCATAAATTTTCGTTCGCTCCGTGCATATGGATGACCGTCGGTTGGGGAGTCGTCACGTCCGAGCGCTGGTATAAGTCGAGCTTCAGTTCGATATTGCTCGCGGTGAGATACGTCACGTTGGGAATCATGCGGTACTTATTCGACGCGTGGACCGCCCCGTCGGTGGAAGACCTTTGTGCCAGCGCCGGCAGCGCCACCACCAGAGCGAGGACCAGTTTTTGCATGGAGATACTATACACTAAGGTGGGCTGAAACGTGACCCTCACATGAGAGAAGACCACTCCACTTGAACTCTATTCGGGTTTCAACTGCCTTACGCGATTAGAAAGAAGAAAGGACGGGTCACCATGCTGAAGATGGGAGCGAGGACAGTTCTCGCGGTGCTAACTGGCGCAGGTCTTTGGATCATGCTTTTTCAGTCGCCAGCTGAGGCCGCGAAGCCCCCCAAAGAACTAAGATTGTATGTGTTTGACTGCGGCACGATTCACGCGAAGAATGCGGATTCCTTCTCTCTTAAGAAGGAAGAAGTGGCCTCGACGGAAATGTCGGTTCCATGCTTTCTGATCGCGCATCCCAAGGGGACGCTTTTGTGGGACGCGGGTCTCATACCTGATCGTGCGGCACCGTCCGGTGCGTCCGCGAGGACACCAGACAAACCTTTATTGCCCCAACTCGCCGCCGTGGGATATCAGCCCGCAGACATCAAGTATCTTGTGCTTTCCCACTTTCACGGCGATCATGTGGCCAACGCCAATTTGTTCGCCGGTTCCACATGGCTGGTCCGAAAAGTGGAGCGCGATCTCATGTTCTCCAGTGATCAGTTGCCTCGGACTAATCCCGCCGACTATAAGTCGCTCAAGGAAAGCAAGACTATCCTCATCGACAAGGATGACTATGACGTGTTTAGCGACGGAAGTGTCGTAATCAAGTTCACGCCGGGCCATACGCCCGGCCACCAGGCGCTATTTTTGAAGTTAAAGAAAACCGGTCCGATTGTTTTGAGCGGCGATCTCTATCACCACCCTGAGGAGCGTAGTCTGAACCGACTGCCCGTGAATGAATTTGACGATAAGCAAACTGCCGCGTCGAGGGCAGCTATGGAGATTTTCCTCAAGAAAAGCGGCGCGCGACTTTGGATCCAGCACGATATCATCGGCAACGCCAAGCTGAAAAAGGCGCCCGATTTTTACGAATAGTTGTGCCCCGCTTGGCGACAATGCACAGCGCGCCGCACACAAGTGAGTGGATGAGCCGGAACCCTACTTAGCTGCTTTCTTTTCCTCGGCACGCGCACCGGAGAGAATGAGTGGCATCCCGTAGTTTCCCTCGTGGCAACCATACTCATAAACCGGACCCGCGAACGATCTCATCGGAATCTCTCCCGACCAAGGCGCTGTATACATGTCGGGAGCATTCACCGTGAACTGATAAAGGAGTATGCCGGGAGCGGTCCGCGTGAAGCGTTCGGTCACGCGCATATTCCGATCGAGGCGCCTTGCTCCGGACCCCTCGGTCATTGGCGATTCAAACCAACCTCGCCTTCCGTTAAAATTGACCGTATCGACCACGAGCGTATCGCCTTCCCAGTGGCCCCGCGAGTCGCCCATCCATTGAGGAATGCTTTCATGCGGGCGTCCGTCCAACGGAATAATACGCACGTCATGGACCATCTCAGCCACTATCATGACTTGGTCGTGGGTTTGAACAATCTGATAGTTGTTGTTGTAGAACGAAGGCAGCATGGGCGGCCCGCTGGTGATCCACGTGATACATCGCTCGATGGTGGTCATGTCTTCCGGTCCATCATGAACGTGCTGGCTGTGGTATTCCTTGTCGGCTTGAAATTTCTTCGCGGCTTCCGGTGTGAAAGGCGGCAGTTTTCCGTCCTTGGGGTCGGTGATGATTGAAGTACGCCTATTTGGCAAAGCCCATCTAGAGTCCTCCTTAAAGGCCGCATTGTAATCCCCGACTTCTTTCGGGTGCTCGATCGCTTGGCGATCCGAGGCCTGGGTTCGCTCTCTCGAACTATCTTCAACGGCCTTGGCTTCCTCTTCTGTCAGAAATTCTTTTCCGGCTAGAGCCGGAGCCCTTTGCAAAGGCGTCGCTGTATTATTGGACCAGAATCCACTGATATCCGGACGTCCGTCAGACAGACGAGGTATGGTCGAGCCTGCCGACTTCGCGGGAGGTGCGCTCTTCGCAGCGGGGTTCGCGCGCGGGACTGGAGTCTGTGCTGAAACCGTGAATGGCGCGGCGGAAATAATGAGCGGGACGATTGCGAGAGTGGAGAGTCGTAGAGTCATCATTTTTCTCCTCTAATCCGCGCCCATAGTATCCCGGCTCGGCCGGTATGTCAAGCTGTCTGCCGTTTGTCTGCCGTTTGTCCTTAATACGTTGGTCGGCGGCCCGGATTACGGCTTAGATCCCTTTGCGACGGCATCCGTGGCTTCTTTTTCCTTGGCTCGTGCGCCGGCGAGAATGAGTTCCATACCGTAATTCCCCTCATGACAAGCATATTCGTAAACCGGGCCCGAGAAGGATCTCATAACAAGCTCTCCCGACCACGGCGTAGCATACGTGCCCGGGTCGATAACCGTGAACTGGTAGAGGAGCATATCCGGAGCCGTCCGCGTGAAGCGCTCGATCACCCTCATCTTTTCATCCCGGCGCTTCAGGTCGTCCCCGTTGAACTTGAGTTGCGTCGAAAACAAGCCTCGTTTTCCGTTAAAACTCATGGTCTTGACCACCAAGGTATCGCCTTCCCAGTGGCCCCT
>JBDTTL010000409.1:0-3737 GCA_039930665.1 Acidobacteriota bacterium | reverse complement strand
GAAACTCATCGCGGCCGCCGCGATCATGGGACTCAAGAGCAATCCAAAGAACGGGTAGAGAGCCCCCGCCGCGATCGGTATACCCAGAGCGTTGTAGACGAACGCAAAGAACAGATTCTGTGTGATGTTTTTCATGGTTGCCCGGCTCAATAGCCGCGCACGGACGATTCCACGCAGGTCTCCTTTGACCAGCGTCACACCTGCGCTCTGAATCGCCACATCGGTTCCGGTGCCCATGGCGATCCCGACCTGAGCCTGAGCAAGCGCCGGAGCATCGTTGATCCCATCGCCTGCCATCGCCACGAAATGTCCTTGCTCCTGAAGCTGTTTGACCTGCTTGCTCTTGTCTTCTGGGAGGACTTCCGCAATCACTTCGTCGATGCCCAGCTTGCGCGCCACCGCCGCCGCCGTTGTGCGACTGTCGCCTGTTAGCATCACGACACGAATCTTATCCTCATGTAGTTGGCGGATGGCCTCTGCCGTGGTTGGCTTAATGGGATCGGCCACGCCAATGATCCCCGCCGCTTTGCCGTCAACCGCTACGAACATCACAGTCTGGCCGTCGGAGCGTAAGGCTTCCGCAGTTTCCGAGAGCAAATCTATAGCGACGCCCGCCTCCTCCATCAGCTTCCGATTGCCCAGGGCTACCAGTGCGCCGTCAATGCGGGCCTTGACGCCTTTGCCGGTCACCGACTCGAATGCTTCTGCCGAAGCGAGCTGGATTTTGCGTGCCTCCGCGCCCGCGATGATTGCAGCGGCCAAAGGATGTTCGCTAGCACGCTCAAGACTGGCTGCGAGCCGTAGTAACCGCTCTTCGTCGAACCCGGAAACCGGTTGGACGCTGACTAGCTTCGGCTTGCCCTCCGTCAGTGTTCCCGTCTTGTCTACCACCAGCGTGTCGACCTTGCGCATGAACTCGATGGCCTCGGCGTTCTTGAATAAGACACCCATAGTGGCGCCCTTGCCCATAGCCACCATGATCGACATCGGCGTCGCGAGCCCCAGCGCGCAGGGGCAAGCGATGATCAGCACCGCCACCGCATTGATCAGGGCGTGCGCCATTCGCGGCGAGGGGCCGGCGATGGTCCACACGACAAATGTCAGAACTGAAATCCCAATGACCACCGGCACAAAATAACCGGCTACCAAATCGGCGAGCTTTTGAATCGGAGCCCGGCTGCGCTGTGCTTCCGAAACCATACGCACAATCTGCGCCAGCAGCGTGTCGGCGCCAACGCGGTCCGCTCTCATCACCATGGAGCCCGTTCCGTTCACAGTGGCTCCTGTCACGCGATCGCCAGCCTTCTTTTCAACTGGGATCGGCTCGCCGGTGATCATCGACTCATCTATGCTGCTTCCACCCTCCACGACCACTCCGTCGACGGGAATTTTCTCACCCGGCCGAACGCGCAGCCGGTAACCTGTCTGCACCTGATCGAGGGGAATATCCACCTCGGAGCCGTCGTCCCGCAGCATACGGGCCGTCTTGGGCGCCAGTCCGAGCAGCGCTTTGATCGCGGCGCCGGTCTGGTTGCGAGCTTTCAGCTCGAGTACTTGTCCGAGTAGGACCAGCGTCACAATTACTGCCGCCGCCTCGAAGTACACCGCGACTCCGCCAGTTTCATCGCGGAATGAGGCAGGGAAGATGCCGGGGAACAAGGCCGCCACGAGACTGTACACGTAGGACACGCCCACACCCAGCCCGACCAGCGTAAACATATTCAGGCTGCGGTTCACAATGGATTGCCAGCCTCGGACGAAGAAAGGCCAGCCGCCCCAAAGGATGACCGGCGTCGCCAGGATGAGTTCAAACCAGGTCCAGGTCCGCGGTGCCGCTAGTTGCTCCAGAGGATGCCCGGGAATGTACTCACCCATAGCCGAGATCAGCACGGGGACGGTCAAGGCGACTCCCGTCCAGAATCGCCGTTGCATGTACTTGAGCTCAGGATTCTCTTCTTCACCGGCTGAAACCGTCCGGGGCTCCAGGGCCATCCCGCAAATGGGACAGTTCCCCGGCTCGGTGCGGACAATCTCGGGATGCATGGGGCAGACGTACTCAGTCCGTGGGGCCAGGGGCGCGTTACTCACGGGCTCCAGCGCCATTCCGCACTCAGGACAGTTACCCGGCCCGTTCTGACGAACCTCCGGGTGCATGGGGCAGGTGTATTCCCTTGCCTGTACCCCAGCGCTCGAGTCGGTTGCTACCTGCTCCAGACTACGCACCTTTTCTTAATCCTCTTTTCAAGGCCGAAAACTACCTGTCCAGCGAGGCCAAGCTATGACCTCGCTGCGTCGCTGCCTGTTTCGCGCGGGGATGTTGTCCCGCGATTGTCATACCGGGAAAGACTTAACTCCTGCGTTCGTCTTATTTCAGTTGGACTGAAGCACGCCGTATGCCATTCGAAAATGAGGAGTTAACTGGCTGTTGGCCGGTGTGAATCATGGGATTGGCTCAAATAAGGCAGTTCCTACCCGAAATCAGGCAGGTCGCCTGGTCTGTTAAGCGACTTGCCTATACGCGGCAGTCGGATTTGCCGCGTACGATCGGGGCGACTCCATCACCTCAGGGGTAGATGCTCATAGTCGTCGTTGCGCGTGGCGCGAACAATGCTTCAAACTTTGCGACGCCCGGATTCATCGCTTGCGCGGAGCGCTCTCGCGGGCGTAGGCCGAGACACGTTTCCGCAGCATCACTGCAAGCGAAGCCAAAAGAATCAATAGCGACGTCCATTGGGCATTCTTAAGCCCAAGGGCGATGACCGGAACATTTCCTCGCACGAAGAATATGAAGAATCGCAGTATACTGAAAGAGACGAGATACACGAGCAGCAGCCCACCGCGGGGTAATCTCCCACGCAATCGTACGAGGAGTGCGGCGATAACTAAGTCTCCCGCCAACTCGTAATATTGGTCCGGGTGCCTGGGCACGCGATCAACTGGCGCGTACGAGTTCGGATTCAGATAAACGATCCCCCAGGGCAATGATGTTGGCGTCCCGTAGTCCATGCCGTCGAGTCCACAAGATATACGGCCGATAGCCGCTGCGACCGGTATCGTCGGGGCGAAGATATCAGCAACTTCAAGAAAATCCAAGCTATATCGACGACAGTAGACGTACCCGCTTGCGATTCCACCTCCGAGGCCGCCAAAGAATGCTAAACCGCCTTCCCACACCGCGAGCACACGCCAAGGATGTGTTACATAGAAGCCAAAGTCATTTTGCAGTACATAGTACAAGCGAGCGCCCACAACTACGCCGATCAAGATCCAGAGAACCAAACGATCAACGGACGTGCTGCTAAACCCATGAGACGCCGATCGCAAAGCTAGCCATCTGGCCGTTAGAGCGGCGATTGCGAACGTGATGCCATACCAGTTGATAGGTATAGGACCCAGGTAGGGCATTGGATTCCAATCAATCGAGATCATTTGGCAAGCCGATTCCTGTCTGCCACTGGCATACGCGCGTGCTGTCCATTAAGCACGCAACGCGCCATTTCGAGGTGTCGGATGTCCCGTAAATGATAAGCCTGAACCAGTTCGGCAGACTCAAAATGCGGCACCCACATTTCAGATTGGGCAGCGCCGCCGGGCAATGTTGGACACCAGCTGCGTGCGTGGCCTTGCCGACTACTGGGATGGATAGCGCGCATAGACAGGATTCGCGACCAGATTCGCGATCGAATTATGGTCTATCTGGGCGAAGGCAAGGCCTAACGACCCCGCGCCAGCACAAC
>JBDTTL010000408.1:0-3752 GCA_039930665.1 Acidobacteriota bacterium | reverse complement strand
GGCACACCTCGCGGTGGCGGCACACCTCGCGGTGGCGGCACACCTCGCGGTGGCGACGCACCTCGCGGTGGCGGTGGTGGCGGGTTTCGCGGCGGTGGGGGCGGTGGATCCCATGGCGGCGGACACGGCGGAGGCCACGGCCGATAGCCGACACGCAGCCCCAGCGGCTTAAGTTCATAACGATCTTCCCTCGGCCCGGTAGAGCAGTACTTCTACCGGGCCTATTTTCATTTCGTCGAATTAGCTAGGCTAGGCTCTTGCTACGTCGCGCAGGCTGACCGCAATCCTCCGCTTCTGATATAACATAACGTAGACTTGGGAAGGAGATCCCATGAAGACTAGCGCCCTGCTTGGCCTTGTTCTCGGAGCCGCCCTGCTCCACGCCGCCGACTATCCGGCCCCTGTCGAAAGCGACTGGGTGGTCCGCGACTTCCGCTTTCACACGGGCGAAGCCCTGCCCGAACTGCGCCTGCATTACACCACAGTAGGGGTGCGCAGTGGCGAGCCGGTTCTGCTTCTGCATGGCACCAACGGCAATGGCGGCGCATTTCTGCGCCCGGAATTCGCGGGCGAACTTTTCGGACCCGGCCAGCCGCTCGACGCCGCCACCCACTTCATCATCCTGCCGGATGCCATTGGGGCGGGGAAGTCGTCCAAACCGTCCGATGGATTGCGCACCCGCTTTCCGCAATACAACTATGACGACATGGTGCAGGCGCAGTATCGCCTGGTGAAGGAACATCTGGGTGTCGGCCACTTGCGGCTGGTGCTCGGAACCTCCATGGGAGGCATGCTGGTCTGGATCTGGGGTGAGAAATACCCGGACTTCATGGACGCGCTAGTGCCCACCGCCGCTCAGCCAACGGCAATGTCGGGCCGCAACTGGATGATGCGCCGCATGGTGGTTGATCTGATTCGTAATGACCCGGCATGGGACAGCGGGAACTACAAGCAGCAGCCGCACAGCTTGAAACTGGCCCAGGTATACTTCGGCGCCGCCACCAGCGGCGGAACACCGGCAGTCTACCGGGCGGCTCCCACCCGCGAGAAAGCCGATCAGATTCTGGATCAGCGGCTTGCCCAACCCTCGAACGCCGACGCCAACGATGTGATCTATCAGATGGAAGGTTCGCGAGATTACGATCCTGCGCCCCTGCTCGAAACCATTCAGGCACGGGTGCTCGCCATCAACTCGGCCGACGACGAACGCAATCCGGCGGAACTCGGCATCATGGAACGCGAAATGAAACGTGTCAAGCAGGGCCGCTACGTGCTGATTCCTACCGGGCCCGAAACCCGCGGCCACGGAACCATGGGTCTCGCCAAATTGTGGAAACAATATCTGGCAGAGCTGCTGCAGCCGCCGGTGCAGGCGTCAAAATAGCCTACGCTACCGCCGCCAGGGTCCCTGACCTGGCGAACTTCACGCCGCGGCGTTGTGGAAGCGCCTCTTCCAGCGGCGCCGTAATGGCTTCGACGATCAGGGAGGAAGCTTCCCGGTAATGAGCCGCAAAGCGCCGATGCATCGGGGAGCAAGCGGAATTTGGATAAATCTGCACGAACAGCTGAGCGATCATAGCGCCGTTCAATCCTTTGCAAACGGCAGCTAGATGGCGTGCGGTGTCGGCGGTGCAACTCTCGCAGGTCAGCCCGACTTCGGAACAAATCTGGGGGATGTTGTCGTTGCTCAGCGGGTTCATGTAGGAGCTATTATGCAGTCGAACCCAGCGGAAGTCTCGGGAATCTAAGGGGGTTGGATCAACCTCTTTTGCGGGTATCGTCGCCGTTGGGGGGTGATGGCAGGCGGCGGGCGCCGGCGGAGGCCTTTCCCACCGCTGTTATCCTGAAACTTCCTTATGGATCAAAACCAATTGCGCGCGCTGCTCGAGGAGGTGCGCGCCGGAGCCGTCGATATCGACGCCGCCCTCGACCGCCTGCGCCACTTGCCCTTTGAAGACCTGGGCTTCGCCAAAGTCGATCACCATCGTGCACTGCGTCACGGGATGCCGGAGGTGATTTTCGGCCCTGGGAAGACCGCCGATCAAATCTCGTCGATTGCGGCGGCGCTTCTGGCGAAAGCGGGCAACCTGCTGGTAACACGCATCCCGCGCGAAGTCGCCGACCGCCTGCAGCAGGAGCACTCCGATGCCGAATACTTTGCCGCCTCCCGATCGCTGCGCGTCTGGCGCGACCGCACGCTCCACGGCAAAGGCAAGATCGCCGTGGTCTGCGCCGGAACCAGCGATCTGCCGGTGGCTGAGGAAGCACGGGTCACTGCCGAAGTGATGGGCAATGAAGTCGACGCGATTCACGACATCGGAGTAGCCGGCATCCACCGCTTGATGCATCATCGCGAGCGGCTGGTCGAGGCGCGCGTGGTGATCGTATGCGCCGGCATGGAAGGCGCGCTGCCCAGCGTGGTGGGGGGGCTGGTCATGGCGCCGGTGATCGCAGTGCCCACCAGCGTCGGCTATGGAGCCAGTTTTCAGGGGCTGGCGGCGCTGCTCGGGATGCTGAATAGTTGCGCCAGCAACGTAACCGTTGTGAATATCGACAACGGCTTCGGGGCGGGTTACGCGGCGAGCCTTATGAACCGTTTGTGAATCTAAGCCGCGCCGGCCACGCGGGCCCGCAGTTCCTCGCACGAAACGGAAAAAGCGAAGACCGGTTTTTGCATGCCATTGTCCCAGCGGTTCATAGTCCACTGAATCCGCAGGTAGCGCATTTCGCGTTGGCCGGATAGATCTAGCAGCAAAGAATAAGTTCCGCAGTACGACTTCTTCGGAAACGCGGTCAACCGCTGCCAGACCGAGCCATCGCGAGAGCCATGAACCGCAACCTCCAGCGTTTCGCGTTCCAGAACGCGAGTGATTCCCAAGGTGAGCATCAAGACTTTTCCGATGGATGCTTCAAGGGCTATTTCCGCACCGTGGCCGTCTTCGCGAACCACCGTCTCGGGGAGAACAAATAGCGGAGTCATGGAACCTCCTCTCAGCGCGGGCTGAAAATTGATCTGCTTCAGCGTCGCACGTTTTTCCGTCGAAGGGAAGCGATGTCGGGGGAGCAAAACGGGAAAGGAAATGCAGAAAACAACGCTTCCAAAAGCGGTCGACTCATAAAGGATACCGGCCCGAATCTCCACGTACCGTCGCGTCCGCTCGGAGGTCCATCGCTTGAGTTGGGTTCCTGGGCACGGTCGAGGCCGCGTCCTGAATTTCGTCGCGTCGCCAGGTGATTTTCGTGAACGGTATTTTGCGGGAGCGATCCGAAGGGCGGCTTCAGCGCATCATTTCGGCGGGTTGCGCGTTATACGGTGTTGCTATCAACTTTCTGCCGGATTGCCCTGGCGCGAGATCCTGAAAGATTAGCTCGCTTTGAGCGCCTGGCCATACCTTCAAAGGCCCGTTGCCGCTGAACACGCCGCTGAACTACGCCAAGCAAATTGCGGAAGCGCTGGAAGCAGCGCACGAAAAAGGCATCACGCATCGCGCTCTGAAGCCGGCCAATATCATGATCACGCCCGTAAGGGCGTGGTGAAGTTCCGGACTGGCTTGCTTCGGTTCCCAGCTGCGAGGCAGGTAGCGACCCATCGAACTCGCCGAAGATGACCATGGCCTCCACGCAAGCTGGCATGATCATGGGCACCACCGCGTGCATGGCTCAGAACAAGCTGTGGACAGATCATTCCCTAATTAAGTTAGTCAGTATGGAGCGACCAACCACCGAATCGCAGTAACGCGGGTTACGCTGCG
>JBDTTL010000407.1:0-3791 GCA_039930665.1 Acidobacteriota bacterium | reverse complement strand
CGCCTCGACGCGCGCTCAGCTACAGTTCCGCAATCTGGGTATCGGGCCGGCCGAGGCGCACCGTTTCCAGGAACTCGCCAGTTACTTGCTCTATCCCAACGCGCGGATGCGTCCCCAAGGCGACCAGTTAGCGCGCAACCGGCTGGGGCAATCGGGTTTGTCGGAGTACGGGATCTCTGGCGATCTTCCGATGATCGTGGTCCTGGTTAGCGATGCTCGTCACCTTCCGCTGGTTCGCGAACTGCTTGTGGCACAGACGTACTGGCGAGCGCGCGGCTTCCGGGCGGACCTGATTATTCTGAATCAGGAAGGCGCAAGCGACGATCTCCCGCTGCACCAACAACTACTGCGCGAGATCGAAGCGCATTCATCGGAGACTGGCATGGACCGACCGGGCGGCGTATTCCTGCGGGAGTGGCTGAATATTCCAGAGGATCGCCGCGATCTGCTTTTGAGCGCATCCAGCGTGGTTCTGAGCGGCAATCGTGGTTCTCTGCGGCAACAACTGGTCAGCGGCGGAGAGCAACCTCTGCCTCCGGAGTTTGTCCCGTCGGGTGGCGGCCAGGAGATGCCCTCTCAGCCGCTACCGATACTCGATCTGCCCTATTTCAACGGGCTGGGCGGATTTACTCAGGACGGTCGGGAGTATGCGATTTATCTGAAACCCGGCAGCACCACGCCTGCACCTTGGGCGAACGTCATGGCGAATCGCGACTTCGGCACTATAGTGACCGAGAGCGGACTCGGATGCACATGGCGCGGCAACAGCCAGATGAATAGGCTGACTCCGTGGCATAACGATCCGGTAAGCGATCCACAATCTGAAGCGATCTACTTGCGCGATGAACAGAGCGGTGCCGTCTGGACGCCAACACCCCTTCCGATCCGCGAAAAGGATGCGTACCGGGCCCGTCACGGGCAGGGCTACACCGTGTTCGAGCACAACAGCCACGCCATTGGCCAGGAACTGACGGTGTTCGTGCCTGTGATGGAGGATGGGTCGGGCGATCCGGTGAAGGTTTACCGGTTGCGGCTCCGCAACGATTCCGGACGCCAGCGCCGGCTCACCGTCGCGTATTTCGCGGAATGGGTACTCGGCTCGGTTCGCGAAGATCAACAGTTGCATGTCCAGACCGCTTTCGACGAGCCCTCCGGCGCGATCCTGGCGAGGCAATTTTGGAAGGGCAACCACGCCGGTTATCCGGCATTTGCCGCAGCGAGCCCCCGCGCGACTTCGTATTCAGGCGACCGCACGCTGTTCCTGGGGCGCAACAACCCGGCTCCCACGCCCGCCGCAATGGAGCGTGCGCGCCTGGACAATCGCGCGGGGGCCGGGTTGGATCCTGCGGCGGCTCTCCAGCTTTCAGTCACTATCGAGCCGGGAACCCGGGTGGAAGTCATCTTCCTGCTTGGCCAGGCCGAGAACGTGGACGCAGTGCGCGCCATAGTGGACCGCTATTCGAGTCCGGAGCAAGTGGAGAGTGCATTGGCCGCGACACGCCAATGGTGGGATTCCCGGCTGGGCACGGTGAAAGTGCGCACGCCCCTGCTGTCCGCGGATTTGCTGCTCAATCGCTGGCTCCTTTACCAAGTGCTGAGCTGCCGCTTCTGGGCGCGCTCGGCACTGTATCAATCCAGCGGTGCATTCGGTTTTCGCGATCAATTGCAGGATTCGATGGCTCTCGTATACGCTGCGCCGGAACTGGCAAGGGCTCATATCCTGGCCTCGGCGGCACGCCAATTCCTCGAAGGAGATGTCCAGCACTGGTGGCATTCCGAGACTGGCATGGGAGTACGAACCCGATGTTCCGATGATCTGGTCTGGCTGCCCTTCGTGGTCGCTCACTACGTACAAGTGACCGGAGACGCAGCGATTCTCGATGAAAAGACTCCGTTTGTGGAAGGTCCGCTGCTCGAACCCAAGGCGCAGGAACGAATGTTCATTCCAGCCGTATCCTCACAGGCCGCGCCGCTCTGGGAACACTGCCGTCGCGCGCTCGATAAAGCATGGCAGCTTGGCCCTCATGAGCTGCCTTTGTTCGGCAACGGCGATTGGAACGACGGCATGAACCGAGTGGGCATCGAGGGGCGCGGCGAAAGCGTTTGGCTTGGCTGGTTCCTGTGTACAGTGCTGACGTCGTTTGCGGAATTAATGGAACACCGGCAATCGGTGATCGCCGCGGCTTGGCGAGAACGCGCGGATGCCATGGTGAGATCGGTTGAACGATCTTGCTGGGACGGCGAATGGTATTTGCGAGGATTCTTCGACAACGGCACGCCGCTCGGATCTCACACCAGTCAGGAGGCGCAAATCTATTCGTTGCCTCAGTCCTGGGCCGTAATTTCCGGGTCGGGTGATCCTGCTCGCGCGCGGCGTGCGATGGAATCGGCTGAACAGCGTTTGGTGAGCGAGATCGACCGGTTGGTGCGCTTATTCACAGCGCCTTTCGATCATTCGGAGCCCAATCCGGGATACATCATGGGTTACCCGCCCGGTATCCGCGAAAACGGCGGCCAGTATACGCATGGATCGTTATGGCTGGCATTGGCATGGGCGAGAATGGGTCACGGTGCTGCGTCGGTACGATTACTGACCATAATGAACCCCGTGGAATATAGCCGGGATCCGGAATCGGTGGACCGTTACCAAGGGGAGCCGTACGTGGTGGCGGCCGATGTATCCGGGCCGCCGGCAAAGATGGGACGCGCCGGGTGGACGTGGTACACGGGCTCGGCTGGCTGGATGTATCGCGTCTGGCTCGAAGACGTGCTCGGCTTCCGGCTTCGTGGCGATCAACTCGCAATCGCTCCGGTCATTCCAGATGATTGGAGCGGGTTCGAAATTACTTACCGGTATCGCTCCACGGTCTACGAAATTGAAGTCCGGCGTGCCGATTTACCTGAGGCGTCATTGAATTCATCAATTCAGTTGATCGATGACGGCGGAACTCACAAGATGACCGTGTGGATTCGGCCCGTCGGCGTGCAACCCAGCTAGCCTGTGAACCTAACACTCCGCCACCTTTTGACCATTTTGCCTAAGTGTGACGAGATTAAGTGGCATCGACGGTAGTTCTTTCAGTACTCGACTGGGCGCCGAGATAGGGACGAAATCGGTGGTGAGAATTGGGAATTCCAGGGCAGTCAACTCACGCTCAGACTTGCACCCCATCCTCTTCCGGAGAACCGATCAGACATCCTCTTTCTTTCCAGAGATGATAGGCGTGCTGCTCGATTCTTTCGTGCAACAGCAAAAGACCGTTGACTCCGTAGGATATCCCGGAAACGAGAATAGCTCTCGGGTTCTCGATATTGCAATCAGCTGCTTCACGTCATTGGATGTAGTTCACAAGCTGGGTGTGCTCCATCGAGACCTAAAATTATCAAATATTCTGCTTTTTGGCGAAGGTCACGTCTTCTGCGATTTTGGGGCTGGAAAACTCCTGGATTCAGATCTTTCACTACCAGCGGACGGGGATATTATCGGGACGATGTCATTTATGGCTCCAGATCAACGACACGGCACCGCAGACGCCCGCTCTGACATGTTTTCACTCGGGGTGTGCATGGTTCACTTGTTGGCTGGTGCTCAAGTCAACGATCCTAGTGGGCTGTCCCTGAGTAACCGATAGCTAATCGGAAACGCCATATATTTATAGCGAACACCGGTGTATTGCGACTGACCCCAACGGAACGCGGCGAGCTCCGGGCTTATTTACGCAAACGAAATCTTCCGGCCAGCGTCGCGCAACGCATGCGGATCGTGCTGTTGTTGGACGAGGGGATCACCT
>JBDTTL010000406.1:0-3793 GCA_039930665.1 Acidobacteriota bacterium | reverse complement strand
CCTGATTTTACAGCTAAACATTCCAATAGGAAAGTGTTTTAGACACGGGCTGTTAACCCATTAGACGCTTCAATCAGCCAAACGTTTCAATCCGAGCGCAGCCCGGTCAGCCGGTCAGAATGTGGGCTGCAGGAAGATTTCCTGGCGTACTCCCTGTGCCAAGGCAGCTTCCTTGGTGCAGATCCAATATTCCGGCTGCCAGTGTTCTTCGCGATCATAAGGCGGCCGGTAAACGTAGAAATCCGTGGTTCGCCGGCTAACGCGCGGCTCGACCCTGGTTTCCTTGCCCAGATAAAGCGCTTCCCGGAGCGCCTCTTCATAGGTGTCGAACGGACCGTCAATATAGTCGCGATGATTGATTATGTGCCACTTCATATATCTGTTGGGAGCGCCTGAGCCATCGTCTAGCTGTTAGATGAGCGGGGAAGCCAACTGGTTGCAGTCATAAGATGCAGCCGGGAAAGACCCCTCACCGCCGCGCTCACGGCGGCCGTCGAATCCCTGCTAAATATAGGCCGCTTTGGACTTTATTTTGGATTCGACCTCGGCGCTTACTCGCCCGCGCGCAGCCCCTCCCCGGCCAACCGGACTTTGCTTGATAGAATCCCGCCCGGTGGCGCCCCGGCCGTTTCTCTTCTTCGCCAGATCCCTTTCCAACTGCGGGGTCATGCGTTCCATTACGGTGCGGCAACTGCTGGTACCGCAGGCACAGGAGGTCTGATCGCCCACGTATTCGAAGTTATAATCCACCGTAATCTCTTCGCCGGGCTCGATCGTTCGCAGGCTCATATAAATGATGTGTCCCTTCATGATGCGGGACACGGCGTTGGCCTCACAGCTATGGTTGATGATTTCGGCGCCGCTGCCTCCAAACGCGCCATCCAGCGTCCAGTATTTGTCTAGCGTGAACAGATAGGTGTACTCGCCTTCGCCGCGGCGTTTGGTTTCGCGGCGGTTGAGGCGTTCACCGGTGTATTCGATCACCTTGCGGTTGGCGGGTATCCGCTCCTCGGCGTATACGCCGAAGCGGTGTATTTTCGACTTGCGAATCGACAGCTTGTATCCCGTAAATTTGGGGTCAATGCGCGGGCGGCGAACCAGAGTATCCATGTTTGAGGCTGATACCCGGGTGAACGCCAGGTAAATAGCATTGTAGCGAAGCAGCAAGGCTGAACGCGACTTTTAGCTTCCCAGCATCTACTGGGCAGGTGGCGGCAAGCGCAAGTTTAGGTTGTGCGCCCGGTTCAGTTCCCGTGTGGCCGCCCGGTCCACATTGACCAAGGGAACTCTACCGCCTTGGCCCTCGCCATCGACGTACCGGGCATCGTTGCCTTGCACCCACACCACCGAGGCTGCGAGACGAGAGCCGTTCTTCAGCACAATGACGAAAAAGGCCGGCGCTTCGTCGTTGGAACTCGGTTCGGAATCGCCTTTCAGGTTCTGTATGGATGAATGAATCGGTTCGGGAGGCGCCGGAACGGACGGTTGCTGCATCAATACCACGCTGTTGACAACGGGTGCAGGTTCCACGTTACCCGGGACATATGCATACCCACCAAAGCCGTAGCCATATCCGTAGCCCACGCCATGTGGAAACCCGCCGCCATGCGGTCTCGGTGACATCCCGGGACGCGATAGGCCGGGCGCGGACGAATGCAACGGCGGGAGACCCGCGCCCAAAGCGCCCGGAAAATTGCGATCCTGCGCGAAGGCTGAAACTGCAAACAACCAGACGAAATTAGTTAAGAGGATCGTGCGCACTCGCTTTTCCCCTGACCATTATCATAGCTCGATTAGAGCCGTCTCGACCCAATGGCTAACGTCACAATTTTGTGGCCCCCAAGTTGCTTTTGAATTTCCGTGATTGTCGGAGCCGCCATTGCCGGGTTACTCATCCTGGAGCTTCTGCTGGAGACGATTTCCTCATCTCCCAAGCCAATAGAAGCTGAACATACCGAACCGGTCCCCGACCCCGCGATAGTTTCGCAATGACGCGCGACTGAGTCAAAATGGCTCAACTGGCGAGGCATCGTCACTCGAAGACGACCGGAAGTCTTAGGCGTCTCTCAAAGCTCCTGGTACTGGATCAGCACTAGGTCTACCGTAAATTCCTCGCCCTCCGGCTGGCACTTCACCACTTCCGCGACGTAGGCGTTCTCCGGCAAAAACAAGGTAACGGCGCGTTCCAGTTCAAGGGCCTGATCGACCAAGGCCGATACGTGGCCATGCTTGCGCTCCAGCACCCGGCCGACGGACGAGTAGTATTTTCCTTCCATGGGAGAAATGATTACCGGCGTGTCGATATTCGGCTGGTTGCTACGCAATAGCCGCCGCACTAAACGGTGGAGCTGGCCATCGGGAATTCTTCGTCGTGAACGTGATTTCATCTAAGCTCCGAAAACTGAGGAATTCCCCTTAGTTCTTTTTATAACTCGATTCGACCTCGATTTCTCTGGAATCGTGACGTAGTGACCTTTTTTGTATCCACCGTCGATGAAGGTCTAGTACGAGAGGGCTACGCGTACTAAAGCGATAAACGCAGGAGGACTCTCCAATCAACTTCCGGCTTGAATGCGTTTCGTGAGCGCGCGAAATTTGGGTTGCTCGCGTATAGCGTTGTAAAGCGGGTCAGTAGAGGGGAAGTAGTAACCCAGGTGCCGCTCCTCGGCCGCCTGCTCCAGCCAACTGAGGGCCGCATCCACGTGGCCCAGTCCCAGTTCGACTTCCGCAATCGGGAAGGCCGGATAATATCCGGCTTGTCTGTGGCTGAGCCCCTCTGCTCAGGCCGCGTGTGCCTCGGGCCAGGGGAAAGTGGGCTTAGCCGGTTCGAAGCTTGCTCCTGCGCTGCGAGATCAGGCGCCCAACCAGCAAGGTGGTCCGGACGGCCCCGCGAATCCATCTATCGTCGGACTGTGGCACACTACATTCATCTCGGGGGGCAGCGTGTGGGACGAAGCTTTCGAGCAGTGGCACAGCGACGGCACCGAGTTGGCAGTCGATAATGCCGTGCCGCCTCTGCTCGGCAACGTCTGCGTCGGCGTGTATAAACAGACCGGCCCGCGTACCTACAAGCTGCACCACGTGACCTGAAACTGGGACTCGATCGGCGCACCGCTGGCAGGGACGTTCCTGCTGATCATGACAGTTACCACCGACCCGCACGGCAATACTTTCTCCGGCAAGTTTGTTTCCGACAGCTTCGATACTTTTGGTAACGTGATCCCCGATTTTCACGCCGAAGGAACGGTGAGCGCAACCCGCATCAATGTAGATTTACCAACCGTGTATTGAATCGGAGGAGGGCACGGGGTTTGGCTCCGTGCCCATCGCGCCACATCTATGGCAAGGCCCAACAGCAAAGTGGCGCTAGCTGCCTGCCATCGGCGATAATGCTAGGTTTACCCGCCAAACCTAGGAGCATTCACTGTCGATGGCCAAGATCAAGGTCAAGAACCCCGTCGTCGAAATGGACGGCGACGAGATGACGCGCATCATCTGGCAATGGATCCGCGAGCGCCTAATCCTGCCGTACCTGGATATCGATCTCAAGTATTTTGACCTCTCAGTCGAAAAGCGAGACGAAACCGGCGACCAGATCACCATCGATTCCGCCAACGCCACCCGGCAATACGGCGTCGCCGTCAAATGCGCCACCATCACGCCGGATGAAGGCCGGGTCAAGGAATTCGGACTAAAGAAGATGTGGAAGAGTCCGAACGGCACGATCCGCAACATTCTCGACGGCACCATCTTCCGCGAGCCGATCGTTTGCCGCAATGTGCCTCGCCTGGTG
>JBDTTL010000405.1:0-3796 GCA_039930665.1 Acidobacteriota bacterium | reverse complement strand
CGGCTTCTTCGAGCGGGGCGCCACGCGAAATGAGAAAACGGCGGGTGCCGCCAAATCCGTTTTGAAAAGCTTCAGCGTAAGCGGGTGCTTGCATCGTCGTTAACGCTGCAATTCGCGTGCCAGCGCCACCCCCTGCAATTTCAGTCAGTTCAAGAGGCAGCTTCCGCGCCTGAAATGGTAAATTTTACCGAATGCTAATTGTGCCCAATGGTTCTACCGATGATTTACTGTGGGAACTCGCAAGGTCCAAACACTCTGCATCGGCACCCTATGGATCGGCCTGGCGGCATCGGTGGCGACGGGCGAGTCCTACCCTCAGTCGTGGAACTACATCGCGCCGGATGCCAGCGCAATCGTCGGTGTGGAGTGGCAGCAGTTGCGCGGATCGTTTCTGGCCGAGGCCCTTGGCGCAGATCTCTCCGGCGCCGGCCGACTGGGCTTTCCGGATCTTGCTTGCCTGCGCGATGCAAGAGAGATTCTGCTGGCGGGGCCGGACCTGCTGGGCGTCATCAGCGGACCTTTTCCCGCAGCCACGGTAGCCGTGCAAGCCGCGAGTCTAGGCATGAGGGCGTGGGATTATGATGGCGTGCGGATGTGGATCGCTTCGGGAACCCACCAGCGCAGCGTAGCTCAAGTAAACGATACGCTACTCCTGATTGGCTTCCGGGATGCGCTCGAAGCCGCCATAGATCGCAGCTTATTGACCGCCGAGCGTCAGTCGTCGCCACTATTGGCACGGGCAGCCCACCTCGCCGCGACTTTCGACTTGTGGATAACGGCGACCTCGCTGCCCGATCCACTCGTAACCGTATTCATCCCACTGGCGATCGAGAGCGCGGATTTCGACGGGGGCGTGAAGGTCCGCCATGGCTTAACGCTGGATGCGCGTTATTACATGGCGACACCGTCTGACGCCGAACTCAGCGCCGACTATTTTAGAGAGGCAGTCCCCGGCTTTCACCCGTTACTGCGAGGCATGTATGTGATCGAGGACGGAAATTCCGTGAGGCTAAAACTTCAGGTGCCTCCCGAAGAACTGGCAGCGCAGTTACGCCCGCCCGAGCCTGCGAAGCCGGCGCCGGTCGAAACCAAAGCGCTCCCCGAGACCGTACCTGCCATGCCCCGGTCCGTTCGCATCCTGGGACTGGACGACGGACCACGCGAATTTCCGTTGCCCGCTCACTAGAACTCCTCCTAGTACTCCCACCGCCACAAACTGGCGCCCGCCGTGAAACCTGCTCCCACCGCGGCGAAAAGCACGATGTCGCCTTTGGTTAAAAGGCCGCTCTCGACGGCATCGCGGGCCGCCAGCGGAATGGTAGCCGCGGTGGTGTTTCCGAAGCGGCCGATGTTGATGATCACCTGATCTTCTGACATCCCCATCCGTTCCGCGGTTGCCATAATGATGCGGCGGTTCGCTTGATGCGCCACCAAAACCTTAACATCCTTGGCGCTAAGACCGTGGCGGTCGAGCAGCGTCTGGCAGATCTCGTACATCTTGCGGACGGCGAACTTGAACACCTGCTGGCCTTCCTGCTTCACGTAGTGCTGACGCCGCTCGACGCTTTTGAGGCTGGCGGGCATACGGCTGCCGCCGGCAGGCATCTTCAGAAAATCGCCGCCCGAGCCATCCACTTCGTTAAGGAAGCCGATAAACCCCTCGCCCGGCGCCGCCGGTTCCAGAATCATGGCGCCCGCTCCGTCGCCGAACAGAATGCAGGTGCTGCGGTCGGTATAGTCGATTACCCGCGACATAGTATCGGCCCCGATCACCATCACTTTTTTATGCGCGCCCGCCATCACCAGGTGCGCCGCGGTGGTCAGGCCGTACAGGAATCCGGAGCAGGCAGCCACCAGGTCGAAGCCCCAAGCGCCTTTGGCGCCGATACGGTCCTGCACCAGGCAGGCGGTGGAGGGGAACATCATATCGGGAGTGACGGTGCACACGATAATGGCTTCGATTTCAGCGGCATCGATTCCGCGGTGGAGCAGGACGCAGCGTGCCGCTTCGACGGCCATATCGGAGGTCGCAACATCGGGAGCCGCTATATGGCGCTCACTGATACCGGTACGTTCCAGAATCCATTGGTCGGTGGTGTCGACCATTTTTTCCAGGTCTTGATTCGTCAGCAATCCCGGCGGCACGTAACAACCGAGGGCGCTGATTTTAACTCCAGGCAAATACGCTCTCCTTGGCAAGGGATAAAATGCGGCGGCCGATTCAGCCGCGCGCTGGGCCGCCCTACGCCGACCGAAGGCCCCATGAAGGGCCGGCGAGAAAGCCACGCAGCAGTCTACTAAAGCTATGTTACATTCGGGAGGAAATGCAAGTCGAGGGCGCAGCGATTCTGACCGCGCAGTCGCAGCCCGAAAATATCGTCGAAACGCTGGAGCAGATCTATCTGCGCGTGTTCCGGCAACTTCGGCCGCGCACGCGATTGCCGGAGGTTCAGGTGCAGTTCCGCCGGTATGCGAGCGCGAACGCCCAGATCCGCTGGGAATCCGGTACGTTGCGCATCCGCCTTGCCGACACGCTCGAAGGCGCGCCCACCGGGGTGATGGAAGCTCTGGCCGAAATCCTGCTCGCGAAACTCTTCCGGCGGCCCGTGCCTCCCGAGAGCAACCTGCGCTATCGCCGCTATCTCAACCGGCGTGATATACGGCGCACTCTGGATGTCGTGCGCCAGATCCGCGGCCGCAAGCGCGTGGAGGGACCGCAAGGCATTCGCTACGATCTGTATGAACTTTTCGAGGAACTGAACTTCCACTACTTTCATGGACTGATGGCTCGGCCCATTCTGGGATGGAGCCCGTATGCTTCGCGCACCCTTTTGGGACACTACGACCCGTCGCACAACGCTATCGTCCTAAGCCGGATTCTGGACCGGATAGATACACCCAAACTCGCCGTCGAATACGTCCTATTCCACGAGATGCTGCATTTGCGATATCCCGCCGAGCACGGCGGCGCGCGCCGCTGCGTGCACACGCGAGATTTCAAGAACGCGGAACGGCAATTTGAACGCCTCGCGGAGGCGAAGCTCCTTCTGCGAGCGCTCTGACGCCCCGCTGCCGTGTGGGCTTATGCTGTGTGCGGCGCAGTGCGCTGGGCCAGATCCACGCGCATTGTTTCAATCAGCTCGATCAGTGGCCTGACGTCCACTTTCCCGATGCCAATCCGCTGCAGCGCGAGCCGGAACTCCAGCGCCGTGGTGGCCATTAGAAATGTGGCTTGCTGTTTCATCAGCACTTCCACCAAGCCAGCCGAATCCGCTCCCGAATCGGCTACCAACTGCCGAGCGTGCGCGTGCAACCTGCAGAAATCCGCCTTCAACTCGGCAAGATATAACCGGAAGATCCGGCGGCCCTCGCGTTTCCAGCGTACGCCCATTTCCGCACGAAAACCCCCTTGGGACTTTAGAAAGACCAAGTCTTCCTCCCCCATAAGGCGTCCCATCGGCTGGTAACGATCCAACGAAAAATCGGCGGTCTCGTCGCTATCCAGAGCAGCGGTGCTTCGCCGCCGCAATATCATCCGGGACAACCCCCAGAGCAATCCAGCTAGCGAGCCGACCGTAACCACCCAAGCCAGCACCAAGCTCATGTTCATTCTGAATGTCTCGGCAATGCCTCATCATAATACCGGCTATTTTCGGCAAATGCAATTGAATACATGCCGGTCGGCGAGGGCTAATTCCGGATAAATCTCGCCAGCGCGGCGTTGATGGAATCGAGCTGATGGCTAAGCCGCTGCATCGTCTCCGGGTTACGCCGGTATCCCGGCGTGGCGGTCACT
>JBDTTL010000404.1:0-3803 GCA_039930665.1 Acidobacteriota bacterium | reverse complement strand
TGCGCCTCTCATGGCACTATCGATACCGCTTGCCGATCTCTGCCTTTCCACGATTCGACGATTCCTGCGACGCGAGCCCATCATGCGCGGCGATCGCGGGCACATTCATCACCGTTTGCTTGCCCGCGGCCTCAGCACCCGCAGAGCCGTGCTGGTTCTATACGGCGTGTGCGGAGTCGCCGCCGTTTTGTCGCTCTTCCAAAGCATGGCCACCAACAAAACCTCCGCGGCCGTCTTAGTCATTTTTTGCGCGATCGCCTGGATCGGCATCCAGAATCTCGGCTATGCGGAATTCTCCCAGGCCCGCCGCCTGATTCTCGCAGGCGGCTTCCGCGAATCCCTTAATTCCAGCCTCGCCATGCGCACCCTCGATGTCTCCCTGACCGTCGCCGAAACCCAAGAGCAGCGCTGGGCCATCCTCCGCGACGCTCTCAAGAAGTTCGGGCTGGTTGAGGTCCGCTGGTCCGTCGAGGGCAAGCTCTACCACGATGCACTCTGGAACCCCAGTGGTCAGGCCTGCTGGGTCCTTCGCATCCCCCTGACGGACGGGGACTACGTTAACTTCACCCGAGTTGCCAATGCAGACGATGCCTCGCTCAACGTCGGCGCACTGGTGACGATCTTCCGCAAGACGCTTTCTCGCCCACTCGAAAAGGTACAGGTAGCATCTGCCAGCGCCTCCTCACAGCTAGCCCGCAAGCGCAGCCAGCCGGCGTTGTCTAGCCCGCTTCTTTCTACCAGCGATGGTGAGCCTTGGAAACAAAGCACCGGCGCGTGAAGATCTGCGGATGCCCCCCTGGACTATCCGGACAAGAGGTTCCGCGAGATCGTCTTGTTTTGGAGTGCGACTTGTGGATTCTGTCAGCAGATGCTCGACGACGTCCGAAAGGTTCTCCTTGGGGAACGTACAGTGGCCGAGAGCTCTCGGCGCGGCATCGGCCGGGTGGATCGTAAGACAAATGTTATCGAGAAGTAAACGACACTTACGCCGCCTCAGTAAGTCTAGTACTAACTGTCGTCGCAACCGATGATTAAGTCTTGATCTGGTGCCCGTAGTCCAGTAGCATTAAATTAGCGATTCTTCCCCTCTCTTTTTGAACACATCGGCGGGAAGAGATCGAGATTTATCCGGAGGCAGCATGAGCTATCTAATCGATGACGTTGCTCGCAGCCTAGCGAGCCCCACGCCACGCCGCGAAGCCCTAAAGTTAGTGGGGCGCATGCTCGCTGGGGGACTTTTCGGAGCGCTTGCCTTGCGGCAACCCGCCCAGGCTGCCAATTGCGGCTCGCTGACTTGCTCGAATGCCCAGCAATGCTGCACTACAGGAACTTCACCCTTCTGCGCCCAGAAGAATCAGGGCTGCTGCGGGAATACTTCCTGTGCATCGGGCCGAGTTTGTTGCAACGGCGTTTGCTGTACCAAGGACCAGAATTGCTTCGCTACCGGTGTTTGTTCGGCATCCACTAAATGATTCGCGGTATTGGTGTTGGACTCCCAACATGCTTAGCCGATTCCGGCGGCTAGTCTTTCCGGGTACCCTAGCAACTGGACTCGGTTATGCGATCTTTCAGGACGGCGGAGTAGTTTCTGGTGGCTGGTATACCTGCCTCCTGGTCACCAGTTTGGTAGCTGCTTCTTACTGGCTCTTCACTCCCGATACCGAGCTCGGGTCGCCATATCAGTCCTGGTTCGAATACGCACTGCTCCTCCTTCCGGTATACGCCGCCCTTCAGTTAATCCCCTTACCTTTATTCATAGTTAAGATTCTCTCTCCCGCCAGAGCCCATCTCGCTGAACTCCTCGGAGCAATAATGCCTCCGCCGGAGTTTGTAACTCTCAGCGTCTCCCCCTCCACTACCTTCTCGTACCTGCTGCGCTTCATCGGTTATGTCGTCGTGTTTCTGTTCGTGCGTGAAATCACACGGCGCGCAAGAGAAGAATGGCGCTGGATACTATTCATTCCCCTCGTCATGATTGGTGTGCTCGAAGCCGCGATAGGCCTGTCCCAAAACGCCGAGGCGGCGGAAGTGGTGAGTGGGACCTACGGGAACCGAAACCACTTTGCTGGCCTGCTCGAGATGATCTTGCCGGGCACGATCGCATGTGGAATCGCTCTGGTCAAAGGAGATGGCTTTCGGTCGCCATCCATACTTCACACTCTGAGCGGTTCGGCCATGTTCGTAGCTGCGACAAGTATCTTTGTGGCCATTGTCTATTCCCAGTCGAAGATGGGTTTTGTAGCGACACTCGTTGGGCTCCTCGCCATGGGTATCGTAGCGCTCGGCTCTGGATTACCGGTGCGCAGAAAGTGGATCGGAGTCGCAGGACTCGCCGCGATCCTCTTGGGCGTGTTCATCTTCTTTCCCTCCGGCCAAACCATCGAGGGATTCGGGAATGCGTTCGCGGATGACTCCACCGCGGAGGGACGGTTACCGATAGCGGCCGATACACTCCACTTGATCGCCGATTTCCCGATTTTCGGTTCGGGGTTAGGGACCTATGCGAGTGCGTTTGCAAAATACCAAAGCGGGAACTCAGACGTTGGATTCGACTATGCACATAACGACTACCTTCAGCTTCTCGCAGAGTTAGGAATCGTCGGGTTCTCCTTGCTCACACTTTGCATAGTGGCAATCGTCACTAAGGTGTATCGCATCGCCACATACGAACTGGATTCAACCCATCGGCTTCTAGGTTTGGGATGCTTCGCCGGTATGTTAGCTATGGCGCTGCACAGCCTTGTTGATTTCAACCTCTATATGCCCGCAAACGCGATGGTTTTAGTTTGGATCGCCGGGATCGCGACGGGGCTTCCATCCGCATCCAATGTCCGGAGTCAGAAGACGACTTGGCGGATCCCCTTGAAACCGGTCGTTTTAGCACTCTGCTGCGTGCTCCTTGTTTTCTCCATAGGCTGGCTCATATTCGGTGCCAAGTTCTCGACTGACGCGCAAGCAGAGAGACATTTCTGTCGTTTTGGCATCTGCGACATCGATTCCGTCTTGGCGGCTCAGCCCGGCGTCGCGGGCGGTAGCTTTGCCGGGGCGCCGCAGCCTTTACTCATTGAAGCAGTCCGGAGGGATCCTTCCGCACCAGGTCGATGGTCGGATCTGGGACAGGCACTGGCCGCTAGAGGACAGATAGAACAGGCTCGAAAATGTTTTGCGAATGCCCTAAGGCTTGGCCCGAACGTCCCTCCGCTTCTGCTGACGGCTGCGAAGGTTTATGAGAAAACGGGGGATCACGCCAACGCTTTGAAAATTGTCGCGCGCGCGCTATCGCACACGGAAGTTTACAGAACCATAGTCTTCGACTGGCTGGCTTCGGCCAAAATACCCGTCGACCAGGTACTTGCCCAGGTTTTGCCACCAGATCCACAGGCATTTCGATCGTATCTGGCGAACCAAATGCAGTCGGAGAATCCTATTGGGGCGGCAGAGACCTGGAAGGCGGCGAACGACCATGGCTATATGGACGAGCAGTCTGCGCTCGCGTATGCCAATTGGTTATACAGCCGAAAGGAATACCAAGTTGCGGCTCTTACCTGGGCGAGCTATCTGGGTGATCGAGGGAAAGGCTACCTCAAATCCAACCGGATTCTAAACGGGGATTTTGAATCGGGAGTCTCGAAATCGGTCTTTGACTGGAGCATCGGCGAACTCGATGGAGTCGAAGTGGAACGGGACGCAGCCGTAAAACATACCGGCTCATACTCGTTGCGAATTCAATTAACGGGCAAAGAGAACCTGACCAGCGTCCCCGTAAGCCTGCGCGCGGCGGTGACGCCTGGCAGGTATCATTT
>JBDTTL010000403.1:0-3809 GCA_039930665.1 Acidobacteriota bacterium | reverse complement strand
ACGCCGCCTGAAGTAGAAGCGCTGCGCAAGGGAACGATTTACGTGATGGTACACAGCACCGGCGCACCGGACGGCAATCTTTGGGGCTGGCTGTTGAAGTAGGAGAAACGACATGAAGACTCGAATCATTTTGGCTGCGGTACTCGTCGCCGTTTGCGGCGTGGTGGTGCTGATTGCGCAACAGCGTCCGGCGGGTCCGTACACCGTGGATCAAGTCGCGGCAGGGCGCGCGGCGTTCCAGACCAACTGCGCGTCGTGCCATGCGGCGAATCTTAGCGGTGCCGAGGGGCCTGAACTCGCCGGTTCAAATTTCCTGAATCAGTGGGGCGACCGCACCGCAGGCGCGCTGATCAGCTTCATGCAATCGACCATGCCTCCCGGCGGCGCTGCTCTCCCCGGCGACAGCTACGTCAATATCGCTGCCTTCATCCTCGATGCCAACAGCGCCAGGCCCGGCGATCGCTCACTCACTGCGGACTCGAACGTCTCCATTAAAAGTGTCGCGTCCGGCCAGCGCGCGGCCTACTTGATGGCAGGCGCCGCGTCTCCCGTCGAAGCCACACTTCGTCAAGGTAAACAGGACAAGAAAGGCCCGCCCGCGCGCCCCCGCGGAATCACCGTAGCCGGTGAAGTCAAGAATTACGTTCCGGTCACCGACGCCATGCTGCGCAACCCCGATCCCAACGATTGGCTGATGCTGCGCCACGATTACCATGCCACCTATTACAGCCCTCTCAACCAGATCACTGCGCAAAACGTTAACGACCTGCGCCTGGTCTGGAGTTGGGCCATGCAGGAAGGCGCGAGCAACGGCAACCAGCCGGCACCGCTGGTCCACAACGGCGTGATGTTCCTGAACAACACCGGCATGGTGCTGCAGGCCCTGGATGCCAAGACCGGCGAGCTGGTCTGGGAGAATCGCTACGGTTCGAATCCAACCTCGCCCGCCATGCGCGGCATCGCGATGTACGACGACAAGATTTTCGTGACCACCGGCGATGCGCACATGATGGCCTTCGACGCCCGCAACGGCAAAGTGGTTTGGGACACCACCATCGGCGACCGCTCCAAGGGCGAGTACGGCGCCACCAGCGGACCTCTTGCCGTAAAAGGCCGCCTGATTCAAGGGCTGGGCCGCGACTCCTGCGCCATGTACCGCGAAGAGAAGTGTTTCATCAGCGCCTATGACGCGCAGACGGGCAAAGAGGTCTGGCGCCTTCGCACCATTGCGCTCGAAGGCGAACCCGGAGGCGACACCTGGGGCACGCTCGCGAACCCCTTTCGCGCCGGCGCCGAGTCGTGGATCACCGGTAGCTATGACCCGGACCTGAACCTGACCTACTGGGGCACGGCGCAGTCGAAGCCCTGGATGCGCGCGAGCCGCGGCTCCGGCAACGGGGCGACGTTGTATGCCAACTCCACTTTGGCGATCAATGCCGATACCGGCAAGCTCGCCTGGTATCACGACCACGCGCCCGGCGAGACGCTCGACCTGGACGAAGTTTTCGAGCGCGTGCTGGTAGACGATCAGGGTCAGAAATACGTCTTCAGCGCGGGCAAGGTGGGCATTCTATGGAAGCTCGACCGCAAGACCGGAAAATATCTGGGCCACAAGGAAATGGTGTTCCAGAACGTTTACGATTCGATCGACCCGGTGACCGGCGAGCCGCATTACCGCAACGATATCGTCGAGCAGCGCACGGGAGAGTGGGTGACCGGGTGCCCGTCCACCGAGGGCGGCAAGAACTGGCCGTCGATGTCGTACTATCCGCCGGGCAACCGCCTGATCATCCCGCTGAGCCAGAGCTGCCTGCAGATGAATGCGCAACAGATCGCGAAAGTGGAGGGTGGCGGCAGCGGCGGCGGCGCTCTGCGGCGCTTCTTTGAGATGCCGGGGTCGAACGGCAACATCGGCAAGCTGGCGGCCTACGATGTGCGGACCATGCGCGAGCTTTGGAAGTACGAACAGCGCGCGCCGTTCCTTACTGGTGTGATGTCGACGGCAGGCGGAGTGGCGTTTGCGGGAGATCTGAACCGCATGTTCCGCGCCTTCGACGTGAACACCGGCAAAATTCTGTGGGAGACGCGGTTGGGAGCGGCAGTCGAAGGCTTCCCGCTGACGTTCACTGTAGGAGGCAAGCAGTATCTCGCCGTGACTACGGCCAACGGTGGCGGCAGCCCACGCGGGGTCCCTCGCGTCGTCGCCCCGGATTTGCATGATCCCACGACAGGGAATGCGTTGTACGTGTTTGCGCTGCCTGATCGAAGATAATACGTTGCCGAACAAGATTTCGGAAGTGCGTCGATTTCAAATTCCACTGGTTTGACAAATGGCTACCGAGATGCAGAACCATGGCGACTGCTCAGGCCCTATGGGACAATCGCGGAATGCCTTGGTTTACAACAAAAGGACAGATTTTCCAGCTTCTCTTTCAGATCTTTGCGGCAACCCTTGCCGCCTTCAAGGCATGGCCAGATATGATGACAAGCAACTATCTATCTGGAGGAGCAATTCTTTTCTATTCGCTGATCTCGTTGGTGTTGGGATCAATCCTCCATTTGATAACCATTCGGAGGTCCCCCGCGAGCGCGGGCAATGAGGTCTACGGCCATGGTAGCCCTGCGTTGCAAAATCTTACAGATAGGCTGATCGAGGCCCGTGAAGCAGCGGTAGCCCGCGACCAGATAATCATCGCAAGGAACGAAACCATTCGTCAACTGACAGACGAGGTCGAGAAACTCAGGAGCGCTCCGTCAAAAGTAGATTCAAAACTAACGATTCATTCAGCCGTCTACGGAGTTCCGACCATTGAGGACGTCGAGGTAACGGAAAAACTTCGCGATGCGATTGGCGATGCGCTGGCGATTAGAGTGAATAATGATCTCGTGCCGCATGACCCGGCGCATAGTGAGACAAAGCGGCTGGAAGTGGAATACTCATACGGCACCAGGGAAAGGAAGATAGTTTCCCGTCCCGAGTACGAACTCATGGTCCTACCTGAAGATAGTTGGTTAGAAAAGGAGCTTCGGACGCTTCGGGATAAAGTCAGCGCTGCGACAACACTGAAACACCCTCCATTGGCTAAATTGGCACTCAAGTACGACACCGTGCTTAATCATCGAACAAGCCACGATGAAAGCGACGACAGCTTTGAAGTTCTGTGGGTGAGAAACACGCAGTTATCAATACCTTTCGTCGCTCAATATGTTTCGGCAAGGATCAGATTCACGCTCGACGACGGCGCTGAATCATGCACGATCACGGAAACCCAATGGATCTATGAGCACACGGACAGAAGTTCTGGCTTCATAGGCAACTCACGTCCATCATGGGTAGATATTGAAGGTAACGAGAGTCAAGCGCTAGTGTTGGCTGTCAAACAATCAGATGGAACCATAAAGTCACGCGATTCCAAGGGCGCAACGGTCCATTATTTCAGGCGCGATACGTCATGGAATGCAACGATAATTCTCATGTCTGACAATACTGAGACGGTTACACTTAAGACCAAATTGACGGTTTATCCCAATGGAACGTTTAAGTGGGCTCCGGTTGGCGAAGCAGAAAGCGAGTGACAACACGACCAAGTAATCGATTTTCTCGAATAAAGACCCGCTCTCACTGCTTGACGAACTTTTGCACAACGCCGCTGAGTTGAGCTAGATACACGTCTCCCGAATCGCTGACGGCGACCCCGTGTCCGCCTGCCGCGTTCGCGCCGGGCAACCGCGCCACCACTTGTCCTTGCAGATCCAGTAGCACGCCGCCTGCCCAGATGTGCTGGTCTTTGGTCATAAAGAGTCCCGAT
>JBDTTL010000402.1:0-3811 GCA_039930665.1 Acidobacteriota bacterium | reverse complement strand
GGTGGGCGACCTGGACTTGCTCGTAACGGGGCCAGGTGCTGCTGAGGCCCTGGAGAAATTCGTGGTGCATCCCAGAGTGCATGAGGTTCTGGGGAAGGGTCCGAACAAGGCCAGCATCAAGTTTGGGCTGGAGGGCTTGCAGGTGGATCTGCGGGCGCTGGCCACGGAGAGCTACGGCGCGGCGCTGCTGTATTTCACGGGGAGCAAGGAACACAACATCGTGCTGCGTTCACGGGCGCAGAAGATGGGGCTGACGCTGAACGAGTATTCGCTGGCGCGGGTGGATGATAACGCGCCGGTTGCGAGCGCGACTGAGGAAGAGATTTACGGAGTGCTTGGGTTAGATTGGATTCCGCCGGAGTTGCGCGAGAACTCGGGCGAGATCGACGCGGCGGCCGAGCATCGCTTGCCCAAGCTGGTGACGTTCGGCGACATGCGTGGCGACCTGCATATGCACACCACCGAGAGTGACGGTCGGGCGACGCTTCAGGAGATGGCGGCGGCGGCTAAGGAGCGAAAGCTCAATTACATCGCCATCACGGATCACTCGAAATCGTTGGCGATGACGAATGGGCTGGACGAAAAGCGGGCGGTTGCGTTCGCTCATCAGGTTCGCGAGATGGATCAGCGTGCATTGGGCCTGCGCGTATTTTCGGGGCTGGAGTGCGACATTATGCGCGACGGCGCGATGGATCTTGCGAACGATGCGCTGGCGGAGCTGGACTGGGTGGTGGGAAGTGTCCACAGCTACATGAATCTGGAGCCGGCCGAGATGACGGATCGTCTTTTGCGTGCGCTGGAGTGTCCGCATCTGCGGGCGATTGGGCATCCCACGGGACGTATCCTGCTGCATCGCGATCCGTTTCCGTTTGACTTTGAAGTGGTCGCGGCGGAAGCGGCGCGCAGGAATGTGTATCTGGAAATCAATGCGAGTCCCGAGCGGCTGGATCTTTCGGCGACACTGATCCGCACGGCGAAGGCCAAGGGCTGCAAGTTCGTGATCTCGACGGATGCGCATCATCCCAAGCATCTGGCCAACATGAGCTACGGCGTGCGCATGGCCCGGCGCGGATGGCTGGAGCCGGGCGATATCCTCAACACGCGCTCGGCGGAGGATTTTGCGGCGGCGATTCGACGGTAGGCGATTTTATGAAATTAATCTCTTCCAAAACAATTACCAAGAATCGAATTTTCACCGTGACCCAGGATCATGCGCTGGACCCGGATGGATTTGAAATCAAGCGCGCCATCGTGCAGCATCGCGGCTCGGCGGTGATGATGCCGGTGGACGATCAGGGGCGCATTCTTTTAGTTCGCCAATATCGTTTGCCGGTGCGGGAGTTTCTGTGGGAGCTGCCGGCGGGGACGGTGGACCCGGGCGAGACGCCGCTCCAGACCGCGCGCCGCGAACTGATCGAAGAGACCGGATACCGAGCGAAGAAGTGGACCAAGCTGGCGGAGTTTTATCCCAGTCCGGGTTTCCTTAGCGAGAAGATGACCATCTATTTGGCTACGGGCCTGACGGCGGGAGAAGCCACGCCGATGGAAGACGAGCGCATCGCGACGCGCTGGTTCACAGCGAAGGACCTCGATGAGATGATCCGCACGGGGAAGATAAAGGACGCCAAGACCAACGTCGGCTTCCTTAGATGGAAGCGGTACTTTTCCGGGGCAGGGCGCGTAGGTAAGTAAACATTTTCGCCAGAGCCTGCGCACGGTGGCTCACCTGCATCTTTTGTTCGATAGGGGCTTCGCCGAAGGTGCAAGCGAAGGGCTCGTGGTAAAAGAGCGGATCGTAACCGAAGCCGCCGGAGCCCAGCGTCTCATCGATGATGCGGCCTTCGACGGCGCCTCGGAAAGTCTTGACCGGCTCACCGTCGAGGACTAATGCGATGACGCAGACGAATCGGGCGGAGCGATTGTCGACGCCACGCAGGCGTTCGAGCAGCAGCGCATTGTTGGCGGCATCGGTCGCGTCGTCGCCGGCATAGCGCGCTGAGTGGACGCCGGGAGCGCAGTTGAGTGCGTCGACCTCCAGACCCGAGTCATCCGCGAATAAGTAGCCGTCGACATGCTGGCCGTAGGCGACGGCTTTCGCGATGGCATTGGCTTCGAAGGTGTCGCCGTCTTCTTCAGGGGGCGGGATGGATTTCGGGAGCGCGCGCACGTCGAAGTCGGGAGCGGCTAGCTGAAACTCGCGCAGCTTGCCGGGGTTGCTGGTGGCGCAGTAGACAATCCTGGGGCTTCGAGACTCCGTCATGCAGATTCGAGCGACTTCTGGACCACGATCAACTCGGCGATGCCGACTCGAGCCAGCGCGATCAGCGAGGCCAGGTGTTCGTCATGGAACGCACTCTTTTCGGCTGTCGCCTGAAGCTCAACGAATTGGCCTGCGCCGGTCATCACCACGTTCATATCGACTTCGGCCTGCGAGTCTTCCTGATAACAGAGGTCGAGCATGGGCACGCCGCCAACCATGCCGACGCTGGTGGCGGCCACGAAATCGCGAATGGGGTTGCGCTTCAGCGTGCCGAACTTTAGCAGCTTGCGGATGGCTACCGAAAGGGCGATGTACGCTCCGGTGATCGCGGCGGTGCGGGTGCCGCCGTCGGCTTGGAGCACGTCGCAATCCAGAATGATACTGCGCTCGCCGAGCGCTTCCAGGTCGATGATGGAGCGCAGGGAGCGGCCGATCAGGCGCTGGATTTCCATGGTGCGTCCGGACGCGCGCCCCTTCGAGACTTCGCGCGGTGTGCGGGTGGCGGTGGCGCGGGGCAGCATGGAGTATTCGGCAGTTACCCAACCCTTGCCGGAATTGCGCAGAAAGTGCGGAACTGTGTCTTCGATAGAAGCCGCGCACAGGACTTGCGTGTTGCCAACCTCGATCAGGACCGAGCCTTCGGCGGTGAGCAGGTAGTCCCTGGTGATCTTGAGCGGGCGCAGTTGATTGGGCTGCCGTTGGTCGATTCGCATGAATAGTCGCCTTTTAGCTGGACTTGAGGAGTTCGTAAAAAAGCAGTGAGATGAGCGCGACGCCCACTACGATGAGCAGCAAACAGGGGATTGCGGCTGCATTGGATCGCGCGGGAGGGGCTTTGCGCGAACCGGCCGCTTTGAATTTTGCCATAGGAAGGGTAACACCTAGGTGTAACACAACGAAGATGTAGCACAATGAACTTATGAACCCGAGCGTGACGGCGGCTCCGCGCATCGTAAACCGGTTCTTCGAGTCCTCCCTGCTGGGCATGCTGGCGGCGGGATACTTCGCGGTGCTGGGGTCGGGTTTCCTGGATTGGCCGACCGCGGCGCTCACGCTGTTGGGTTTGTGCGCACGCGCGCTGGCGGTAGCTGGAATAGTGAAAATTGAGCCGCCTCCACGGGTGGTGGCAGCTCTGGCCATCCTTTATATCGGGTTCTTTCCGGTGGACTATTATTACGTCTCCGGAACATTTCTATCGGCCACCGTGCATATGGTATTTTTCCTGGCGGTGCTGAAACTGCTGACCGCGAAGACCACGCGCGATTTCGGATATCTGAAGGCCATCGCGGGATTGGAACTGATCGCAGCGGCAATTCTATCCGAGGGACTGAGTTTTCTGGCGTACCTGGCGGTCTTCGTGTTGTTTGCGATCGCGACATTTGCGAGCGGCGAGGTGCGGCGGGCGGCGGGAGTGCAGGTCGTGGTTTCGCGCGGCGGGCTGAAGGCGTTTTCGCGGCGGCTGGGCGTGGTATCGGCGTGCCTGTTCGGCGGAATTCTCTTCATGACCATCTGCCTGTTCTTCGTGCTGCCACGCACCGCGCGGGCCGCGTT
>JBDTTL010000401.1:0-3831 GCA_039930665.1 Acidobacteriota bacterium | reverse complement strand
CATCGGCCGCGCCCACAACATTGCGCTTTCGACGCTCCCCGGCTTTACGCTGCCCGGCGATGTCTCCGCCAGCAAACGCTATTGGACGCGTGACATCATTGCACCGCCGGTCGAAGTTTCGCCCGAAGGCACGATCGCCGTTCCCACCCCACTAGGGTTCGGCTATGAAATAGATATGGACTACCTCAAGCACATCACGGTGCGGGAGGAAGCCCTCTCTTGAAATCCGGCGGCTTCCTGTCGCTGCTGCGCTCCAACCGGAACTACCGCTTCGCGTGGACCGGCCAAGTAATCAGCGAAGCCGGCGACAATTTCAACAACGTCGCGGTCTTCAGCCTGGCGCTCGCCAACACTCACTCGGGTTTGGTGGTCGCCGCCGTTCTGCTCTCGCGCGCCAGTGCCATGCTCCCGGCCGGACCCATCGCCGGCGTTCTGCTCGACCGCATGGACCGCCGCCGCATCATGATCCTCAGCGACTTGGTGCGCGCTGTGATCGCCCTCGGCTTCATCCTTGCCATCCCCTTGGGACGTACTTGGCTGCTGTACCTGCTCAGCGGCCTGCTAATGTTCGCTTCGCCATTTTTTACTAGTGGCCGCGCTTCTATTCTGCCCACCATCGCCACCCGCGACGAATTGCACACCGCTAATGCGCTCACCCAACTCACGCAGTGGACCGCTCTGGCCGTTGGCTCTTTTCTGGGCGGCGTCTCGGTCCTGGGCGGCTATCACATGGCATTCGTCTTCAATGCGGTCTCGTTTTTATTTTCGGCTGCATGCATCTGGCAACTTCGCGTCCCCGGCGGGTTCCACCCCAGACCTCCTAAACACGTGGTCGCAGTTTCGGCGCGAGAAGTCGACACGCACGAACCGCTCACCGAAGACCGCATCGTACGCCCATGGAATGAGTACATCGAAGGCTTGCGCTATATGCGCGCCACCCCGCTCATCTTCGGCATCGGATTGATTAGCGTCGGCTGGGCCACCGGTGGCGGAGCGGCGCAAATCCTGCTTAGCCTGTTTGGCGATGTCGTGTTTCACCTCGGGTCTATTGGCATCGGTGCCATGTGGGGATCGGCCGGTGCCGGCCTTATCGTCGGCGCTATCGTTGCGCACCGCCTGTTCCCGCGGCTCAGCTTTGCCGGCTACAAAATCACAGTCTCCGTATGCTACATCGTGCACGGCCTATTTTTTTTGCTCTTCAGTCTTTCACCGTCCTTTGTCATGGCCATTTTCTGCATTGGCATGTCGCGAGCCGCGATTGGCGTCACATCGGTATGCAATTCGTCGCAGCTACTGCGCCACATACCGCACGAATTTCGGGGGCGGGTCTTCTCAACGGTCGAAACCTGGACCTGGATGATGATGATGGTTTCGATGAGCGTAGCCGGGTGGGCCTCCGATCACACTAATCCGCGCGTGATTGGATCCGTGGCCGCGATTTTCAGCATGTCCACGGCCTTTTGGTGGGGTTGGGCCAACTTCGCGGGCAAACTCCCCGAGCCGGCTTTGGATGGCGTAGCGCCGGACGAAATCGAAGTGCACGGCGACCCTGCCGCGTAACGACGACGTCGCCTTCATACTGAAGAAATGGACCCTCTCGATGGACGCGTGATTCTGGTCACCGGCAGCGCCAAACGCATCGGCCGTGGCATTGCGCTACGGCTGTTCCAGGCGGGCGCCCGTGTGGCCATTCATTATGGCAATTCCGAGGAGGCAGCCCGCGCCACCGCTGCCGAATGCGGCAACGCCCCGGTGTTCCGAGCCAACCTCGAACGTGTCCGCGAGATCGACTGCTTATTTGCCGATGTGGAACAGCATTTCGGGCGCATCGATGGGCTGGTCAATAACGCTGCGCGTTTCACGCGAATCGATCCGCTGCAGATCACCGAAGTCGACTGGGACTTCATCCACGACGTCAACCTCAAAGCGACATTTTTCTGTTGCCAACAGGCGGCGCGGCGTATGATTGCGGGCGACGGCGGACGCATCGTAAACATCAGCTCGCTGGGCGGATTGCGTCCCTGGGCGGACCACGCGCATTATTGCGCGTCCAAGGCCGGGGTGATCATGCTGACGCGCGCCCTCGCCAAAGGCTTCGCTCCGAAAGTAACCGTGAACTCGGTCGCGCCCGGCGTGATTCCGTTTGGCGCGCACGACGAACTGATTGAGCGCCTGATCTGCAAGACGCCGGCGCAGCGCGCGGGGACCGCCGAAGAGATCGCCGACGCCGTGATTTATTTTATGACCGCGACCAATTTCGTCACCGGCCAGGTGCTGGCTGTGGATGGCGGATTAAGCCAGAAGTAGAGCGCGGCCGAACGTTGAATTCCAGCTTCCAACGCCGCCCGTCGCCGGCCACAAACCAGAGTTCGAGCATGCCGGTTTCGGTCACCAGACTCTCGAGCGTCACCGCGACCACCTCGCCAGGTTGCCCTGGCAACGCTACTTCCACTGGAGTCAACTCCTCCATATCAGACGCGATGTCGTCCAGCATTTCTCCCGGTGAATCCTGCTTGCGGTCGGTCGATTGAAACAGCCGGAACCTCGCACGTTCCCCGACACGTAAGGCAAACTTGCGGTTCTGGATTTGATGGCCGTTGCCTTCCTCCATGCCGAACGGAACCACCGTCAGCGCTTTCAACGGCGGCTTCATGCCCGGCACGGCCGGCATCGCGGTCTCGATGCCGATGTAGTAACTGCGCGGCACGCCGCCGCGAACCCGCACACCTTTGCCTTGCCGTGCGAGGCCATAATAGGCAGCGCCGCGAGCCACCGCGTGCATCAGGTCCTCCGAAGCGAGCGCCGTGACCGGTTTCGCCAGCCACTGATTCAACACATCGAGCACGCGCTCGCGGACCAGTTTCGCGCGCAGCACTCCGCCGTTGAACAGCACGTGCGTCGGATGCGCTCCATGGCGATGCAGGAAATGCGCCAGGTGCCTGGTAATCGCGGCATCCGCGGCGTACGGTAAACCAAATTCCGCTAGCGAAGCATGCTGCCCTTCGAGGGCCGCATCCACCGAAACCACCGGCAGAAATCCGTCCAGTAAAATGCGCTGCAAGTCTTCGCGCTTCAGCTTGGTCTTGATGGTTCCACCGACCACGCCAGTCCCGCGGCCCAGGATTGTGATCGATTGTTCCCCCACTTTGGAGTTCTCAGCCAGCAGCAGTTCTTTCGCATTTCGACATTGCTGCCACAGCGCATCGAACTGGATTGTGTCCAGCTTTTTCGGCAGGGTCTGGGCGACACTATGCGCCAGAGCGGCATCGATGTTGTCGCCGCCCAGTAGGATATGATCGCCCACCGCGATTCGTTCGAGCGCGATCGCGCCGGCCTGCTCCTTCACCGCTATCAGCGTGAAATCGGTAGTACCGCCGCCGATGTCGATCACCAGCACCAGATCGCCGACGCCCACTTGCGCGCGCCAGTTCGCGTTACGCTCGATCCAGGCGTAGAACGCCGCCTGCGGTTCTTCAAGCAGGATTACGTTGGGAAAACCGGCCTGTTCCGCGGCCTTCAACGTCAACTCCCGCGCTACTTCGTCGAAGGATGCCGGAACCGTCACCAGCACCTGATGGCTATCGAACGATTCGCCCGGATGCGTCTCATTCCAAGCATCCCGCAGGTGAGCCAAAAGCAATCGTGACGCCTCTACCGGCGAGATCTTTGCGACGCCTTCAGGCGCATTCGGGGGCAGAATCGGCGCTTCACGATCCACACCCGCGTGCGAGAGCCAGGACTTTGCGGATGCCACCAGCCGGCCAGCGTTCTCCAAGCCCTTTTTCTGTGCCAGCACGCCCACGATTGGCGCCGCCGGATCCAGAAATACAA
>JBDTTL010000400.1:0-3845 GCA_039930665.1 Acidobacteriota bacterium | reverse complement strand
GGAAGGCTTACGAAACCACAACCAAAAGTATTGCGAGCCGGCGCCGGAACTGTGTTCCAGCGTAAAACCCGTCTCCTGGCACAGTGCGGCGGCGTCTTCCTCGGTGATCGTGACTCCGCTCCAGGTATCCGGTGGCGCTACCCGCTCCCAGGTAGCCCCCTGCACTTGAAACTTGAAGAGGGAGCCGGGCTTTAGAACACGATGCACCTCGCGGCAATAAGAGGCGATCACTTCCCGGGTGGGGATGTGTTGAAACACTATAAACGAGAATGCGAAGTCGTGTGTGCTATCGGCGATGGGGGAGAGCGTCGAGCCGTCGCCCAACACCAGGGAAACGTTATCAAGAGCCTGCAGATTGACCTTCGCCCGCTCGATCATTTCGTGGCTGACATCGACGGCGGTAACCTGCCCGAATATTCGGGCCAGCATTTTCGTCATCCGTCCCACACCACAACCGATTTCGAGTACGTTGAGCTCTAGAGGGGACCGCTCGCCCTGGCAAATGCGCACCATATCCGGCATGACTTCGTTGGCCACGCTCACTTCGCCGGTTCGGAAGAATTCCCGAGTATCCCACTCCTTGGTCGCAGTCGCGACGTAGTATTCGGCGTTTTCGCGCGCTCGTTCGTCCCATTCCCGGCGCATCTGGTCCGCAATCGCCTTTGGCGATGGGACCTCGCTCTCTGCCTCAAAGGCTTCCATGGACTAAACTTTACCACCGGTGAATTGATTCAGAACACCGCCAAACCGCGCGCAATCGTTACCCGGTATGCTGAAATGACATGTCGGGACAACAGGCGTGAAGCCACGAGTTGCGGTCGCGGGAGCGGGAGCGTTCGGCAAGAATCATCTGCGGGTCATTCACCAATCGGAACACGCCGAGCTGGCGGGAGTATACGATCTGGATCCGGCGCGGGCCGCAACGGTTGCGGAACCGCACGGGTGCCGCGTGTTCTCGAGCCTGGATGAACTGGCGCAGAACTCCGATGCAGCGGTGGTGGCGGCGCCCACCATCACTCACTCCGAGATCGGCTGCGAACTGATGGAGGCGGGCCTCGACGTGATGGTGGAGAAGCCCATTGCGCATACGCTCGAAGCCGGGCGCGCATTGGTAGACAGTGCCCAACGCAACCAGCGCATTCTGCAGATCGGGCATCTGGAGCGCTTCAATCCCGCCGTGATCGCGCTGGCCGCGGCCATCGGCAAGCCGCTGTTTTTCGAGATTCACCGTTTGAGCGAATTCAGCCCGCGCTGTCTCGACGTAGACGTAGTGCTCGACCTGATGATTCACGATGTCGACATCATTCTGGCGCTCACCGGCGAGCGGCCCCAGGAAATCCGGGCCGCCGGCGTGCGCATTCTTTCCGAGAAGGTGGATATCGCCAACGTACGGGTTCAGTTCCCCAGCGGCTGCGTCGCCAATCTTACGGCCAGCCGTGTCTCCACCGAGCGCGTTCGCAAGCTCCGGCTGTTCCAGCCGCATGAATACATTTCGCTCGACTACGGCCGTCAGGATGCGGTGCGTTATCGCGTAAAACCGCCCATGGCCATAGACTTCGCGGCCCTGCCGGTAACCAAGGACGAACCGCTGCGTCTTGAATTAGAGGGGTTTTTCGAGAGCGTTACCACGCGCCAGCCTCCGCAAGTGACAGGCGTCCAGGGCTTGGCCGCGCTGGAGGTGGCGTTTGAGATCCTTGATAAAATTGAGACGCATTACCGCCTGGTGGAAAAGACGCTAGGAAGCACGTGAGCACCGACCGGCCCCATGAATTGACCGAACGGAATGGCCCGAATCATCCCCATGAACTGGATGATCTAAATTTCCTACGCGAGTGGCGGGAGCCTATCCCGCGCGCCAGAATCGTGGTTGCCGTAGCGGGAGCCATGCTATACCAGATAGCGGCCATTGCAGTGGTGGCTGCCGCCTTTAACGCTCCCCCACCAAACTTCGCAGGAGATTTCAGAATCGACCTTAACCGGGCGGTGGTGCTCTACACCCCTCCCGATCTGATTCAGAAGCCACCGGTACAGAAAGAGCTGACGCAGCGCGATCCCAACCGCGGGAAGATCACACGCGATCTGGATGTCCGTAGCTCAGCGCCACCTGCACCCCTTCCACAGGCCCCGCGCTTCCGCGCGCCTTTACCGGCGCCGGTTCCCACGCCTGCAATCCCCGCGACGCTGGAGCCTCCCAAGATCGAGGCCGAAATGGCTCCGCTCCCACCATTAGCCTCGCCGGGAAACCTGCCGCAAGTGGCGCCTCCGCCCGTAGAAAAGCCTAAGCTCGCGTTCGAGCCGGTTGGAGACGGCGGCACCTCGCCGCGTCCAAATTCGAACCCCAACGTCAAGCTGCCGTCGAGCGTCAACACCATTGCCGACTTGCTGCGGGCGCCGTCAGGGGCTTCTCTCCCTCCCACCCCGTCGGGTGGAATCATGATTGGCGACATGGATGACATCACATCACTCGCCAGTCCCAACGCCCCCTCGCCCGGACCGGCGCGCAGCAATCTGCAGCTCTTGAGCGATCCGGCAGGTGTGGATTTCAAGCCGTATCTGGTGCAGGTGCTGGCCGCGGTTCGCACCAATTGGCTCTCGGTGATTCCGCAGAGCGCGCGCATGGGGCGCACAGGCCGCGTGCTGGTCCAGTTCATCATTAACCGGCGCGGCGGCGTCCCCAAGCTGGTCATCGCCGAATCCTCAGGAACGGCGGCGTTCGACCGCGCCGCAGTCGCCGGCATCAGCGCCTCCTACCCCTTCCCACCGCTGCCCAACACGTTCAAAGGCGATGAAATTCGCCTCCAGTTGGCGTTTACCTATAATCCCCAGGGCCGCTGAGCGGACTTCCGCGAGATAATGCAAACATGCGCCGGCGCTTCCTATACGCCATGTTGACCTATGCAGCGTTAGCGATTCTGGCGGGCTTCACTTTAGACGGACTCGTCCGCGCGGCGACTTTAGTCCTTTTGGGTGGGTTCGCTGTGAAAACCTATCTGGCTGTACTTAAAGACCGCATCGACTAAGCGCGCGACATATCCCTGCGTCGGATCATTTTAGGCCTCATCTAGGGTGATCCTTCTAGGTACTAACTTACTCCCACCCATTAAGCTGCAATAGAGCCGGAGAAATTGAAGAGCATTCCGATACCAGATCGGAGGCTAATGTTTCGGTTTGGGAGGAAAACGTGGAAAATCGGTTTCAAAACGGTACACGAGCAGGTTTGGAACGCAAATCGCCAGACCGCATCGAGCAGACCCGCGACTTCACCAATCCCTCTCCTTATCAACGCGTTAGAAAGCCCCGCCTTGGCCTTAGCCCCGGAGTTTCCCGGACAACTAGGCCAATTGGCCTAGAGCGTGCCCTTCCAGGGTCGTCGGAAAAACAATCATGAGACTAAAAACAGCCGCTGCCACTGCCCCTGCACTTCAGCCTCAGACCCTTCCCCTTCAGACCCGCCTGCGGGCGGTGTCGGGAAAGGGAGCCGCGCCGGGCAACGTTCCCTCGAAGCCCATGGCTACCAGCATTTCGCTGCACAGCCGCACTGCTCCAAAGGGCGACGCTGGCACACTCCGCTTGAGTGCAATACAACCGAAAGCCGTGAAGGCACGGGCAGTCGGGCCGACCCCGGCCCAGGCGAACACCGCCCAAGAGAATGCCAGACTGGCTCGGCGCGATCGTGTGGTGTTGGAGCATTTGCCGCTGGTAAAAGCCATCGCCATCCGAGTGCATGAGAATCTGCCGGTCCATGTGGATGTCGACGATCTGGTGCATTCCGGCGTTCTGGGTCTCTTCGACGCAGCCAGCAAGTACAACCCCGACAAACAAGTTGCATTTTCGAGCTACGCCAA
>JBDTTL010000399.1:0-3865 GCA_039930665.1 Acidobacteriota bacterium | reverse complement strand
GCACGCAAAGTGCCAAAGACGGCTATTCTTCTTTAAGGATTTTCCCGTCCGACGCGACGACGACCTCTTTTTTGGGAGCGTTGTTCAGCCCGACTTCGTATTCGGTCGCAGTTGCGCCCGTGATCTTCTCAGCAGAATGCACCGTGGCCTTTGGGTATTTGACCTTCACGGCATCTCGAACCGCCGCCGGCAGACTCGCCACCGGAATCACTTCCTCCCTTGCGACAAACGCGCCACTTGCTTCATAGACTACCTGCCACTTAGCCGGGCCATCCGTCATCGTCGCTTCGTAGGTCGTCTTGCCGTCTTCGACATTCTTCTCCCATTCTTTGATCTGCGCCTTCGGATAGGCTTTGGTTGCAGCCGCGAGGGCCGGAGCAGGTACGTCGTTGGCTTTGATCTTCGATTCTTGGGCAAACACTGCACCACTAAGACATAGGGCCAAAGCCGTACCGCGAGACATCGCGTGAATGAACTTCATGTTGGAATCTTCTACCCTGATTGGACTACCCGATTATGAAGGACATCTGAAAGGACCGGCCAATCAAGCCTTCAGCGAGTTTTCAGAAACCAGACGCAAGATGTCAGACTGATAGCGATGCGGATACTGGTGGTGGAAGATGAACCCGAGATGGCGAGAGTCCTGCAATTGGGGCTGCAGGAGGAAGGCCACACTGTGGTCGCCGCATCAAATGGACCTGATGCTCTCTCAATCGCGCGCCAATATGAATTCGATGCGATTGTCCTGGACGTGATGCTTCCTGGTCTCGACGGTCTAACGGTCGCTCAACGGCTGCGCGAGTCCCGGTTGTCCACCCCAATTCTGATGCTCACAGCGAAGGATACCGTCCCGGACATGATCCGAGGGCTGGACAAGGGCGCGGATGATTATCTGACGAAACCATTCTCCTTCGAGGTTCTTCTTGCCAGGCTCCGCGCCCTCTCACGCCGCGGCACAGATGTTCGCCCGCCGATCCTGGAAGTCGGCACGCTCCGCCTCGATCCTGCGACCCACGAGGTGTGTCGGAACGGTCGGCGAATTGTTCTGACCAGAACTGAGTTCAGTTTTCTTGCTCTGCTGATGCGGCGGCCAGGTCAGGTCATGACGCGCGAAGTGATTCTTGACAGCGTCTGGGGGTTTGACAAAACTATCGAAAGCAACACGATCGATGTTTTTGTTCGCCTTTTGCGAAACAAGATCGACGCCGGTGGCGAGCCGAGACTGATTCATAGCGTTCGCGGCTTTGGTTACGTCTTGCGCGAGAAATCGGAATGATGCGTAGTTTTCCCATCCGGGTACGGTTGACCTTGTGGTATTCGCTCGTGCTCTCGGTGTGCCTGGCGGCCTTTGGCACGACGGTCTGGCTCGGTCTGCAGCAAAGCTTGAGGGCGGCTCGCGAGACCGAGTTGCAGCAGCGGATGGGTAGCCTCCGCACCGTTCTGCAGCAGTTTGACGATGAGCCGAACTCGGCGGCGGAAAGTCTCAAGGAGGAGGTAGAGGAGTTCGTCAAGGGGTTGCCCACTGATTTCTCAGTGCGTGTGCTTGGTCCTTCACATTCCGTGGTGTTCGAGTCCGAATCCTCCCGAATCGGGCGAGTGCTTGAAGCAGAGGAAGTTCTCGAGGCCGGAACTCGAGGACTGCAGATTAAGATGTCCATCTCGATGGAGCCCGTCGACGAAATCCTGCGGCGGCTGAGCCACATTCTTTACCTGACCATTCCCATTGCTCTACTAGCTGCTTCTAGCGGGGGTTACTGGCTGAGCAAACGTGCGATGTTACCTGTTCGTGAAATGGCGATGGCCGCGCGATCAATCGATTCCACTGATCTCTCCTTGCGGCTGCCTGTGCCGGCTGCCAACGATGAATTGCGATTGCTCGCTGGGATGTGGAACGAGATGTTGGATCGGCTCCAAAGCGGTGTTGAGCGGATTCAGAGATTCACATCTGACGCTTCTCACGACCTACGAACGCCGCTTGCGACGATTCGCGCCTCCGCGGAGATTGCTTTGCGAAAAAGGCGGGAGCCGGAATCGTATCAGGACACTCTTGAGCGTATTGTCCAGCAAACCGATCGTGCCACGACACTGGTGGAGGATCTGCTGACCCTAGCGCGAACGGACAGCGGCTGCGTTGACTTTGTTCTCACCCCACTGGATTTGTGCTTACCCCTCCAGGACATCTGCGATAGTCTACGGCCTCTCGTGCAGGGCAAGAATCTTGAGCTACGTCATTCGCTTCCGCCGAATCCTGTCTGGGTCAACGCCGACGCGAACGCTGTGATGCGACTGATTGCAATTCTGATCGACAACGCCTTAAAGAACACGGAGGCTGGCTGGATTCAGGTTCAGCTCGAAACGGCTGGGCGCGAGGCGATCTTGAAGGTAGAGGACTCGGGAAGCGGAATCGGCCTTGCCGATCTCCCCCATATTTTCGACCGGTTTTATCGTGGCGACAAATCGCGAACCGGTGTGAAGGGCGGTTCCGGCTTGGGGCTCGCCATTGCGAGGCGGCTGGTTGAGTTCCATCAAGGAACGATAACGTCCGAGTCTATACTGGGTCAAGGAACACGTTTTATTGTCCGATTGCCACGGGCGACCGCGGTTCCACAACGCGATTCCATACTTTGAGCCGGGAGCCATGTAGAGCTACCGCCACTCCGCTAGCCTCCAGTGTATTGCGCAGCAGATACCAGGATCTCTCAACTCCCGTTGAGGACGTTTCACATCATGCCCCCTGAATTCAGATCGAAGAGTTTATCCAAGACGATAACGGCAAGAATCCAGACTGCAATCGTCACTGTCACATATAACCCGGGCGACCGAATAGTGGATGTTCACTGGAAAGGCAGATCTTTGGAATGTTTGCCATCGACCTGCAGCAGCACGCCGAACAGATCCCGTCCCAGGCCTGAGCTCAGGTATCCGGCTGCGTGCAGTTTTGAACAGCGCTAACAAACCAGCATATTTTCAACAGGGCAATACGCCTTACGAGTAGTCTTGGACCGCTTCTTGCCGACGATCGTCAGCAAACTGTTGAACATAGTTGCAGCTCCTCCCTCAGCGCCTTCGCGTAACCGCGGTGGTTGTTTGGATTGCAGTCCTAACGTTTGTCGTATGGGCCATCGCGGGATCTTCGCCCCGAATGGCGCACGCCCTGCTCAACGCCGTGGTGGTGCTGATTATCGCCTGCCCGTGCGCTCTGGGGCTCGCCACACCTATGTCGATTATGGTGGCCACGGGTAAGGGCGCCACCACGGGAGTCCTGTTCAGGAACGCCGAGGCCATCGAGTTCATGCGAAAGGTAGACAAGCCGTGGTCGACAAGACGGAGCCCCTCATCGAGGGCAAGCCGAAGCTGGTCAGCGTCCAGACGGCGTCCCGTTTCGACGAAGAGCGGCTACTGCAGCTCGCCGCCAGTCTTGAACGTACCAGCGAACATCCCCTAGAGAGCCCGTGGATAAAGTCGCTATTTTCGCAGCGACGCGAAATCGGCAGAACTTGACCCTCACAGGCGCACTACAACGTGCGCGACGACGGGCAAACGGTGATGTTCGTAGCGGTCGATCAGAAACCCGCAGGTCTGATTTGCGTGGCTGATCCCATCAAACCCACGACTGCGGAAGCGATCCGGCAGCTGCACGAAGAAGGAATTCGGATAATTATGCTGACGGGCGACAGCCGCACGACAGCTGCGAGCGGCGCGCATGCTTGAGTGGACATTACGGAGCCACCCGGCGAGCGCCAGGCGGTTTAAGGTAAGGCTGGCCCTTTTCAGCAGGGTCAGTCTCCGTCTCTACTCTGTACTCGCCGCGTACGAATTGGAATACTACCCGTATTACGGCTGGCCAGGATACTGGGGCGGCGGC
>JBDTTL010000398.1:0-3869 GCA_039930665.1 Acidobacteriota bacterium | reverse complement strand
TCATCATAAATATCCGCCCAAAGCAATCGAAGGTACATTTGGTTGATTGCGAAAGCGTAGAAGTCATGAAACCAAGCCGCTATCCCAAAGTCTTCAGTGAAACCGCTCATGAGGTTTTGGAATGGGTGGTTACAGACTCTGAGGGCACGCCTTGGGAGCACTGTGGATTGTGCGGAGGCGCTAAAACCTCAGGGACACGCATTTAGCGCACTACCCGATGCCCGATTGCGTTAAAGTATCGATATTGTGAGATCACTACCCGTTCAGCAACTTGCGCACCAGGCTCTTGCCTCCCAGACCTTCAACCGTGGCAGCAGTGTTCCGCGGCGGCCCTTTGGACGAGCGGCGGAAAGCGTTTCGCTGCTGTGCCTGGGCGGCTGGCACTGCGTGGCGCGGCCGGCGCTGGAGAAGACCGACGAGAGCGAATCGATCCGGCTGATGCATGCCGCGATTGACTTGGGAGTCGATTTCTTCGATAACGCCTGGGAATATCACGACGGCTATGCCGAGGAGGCCATGGGCCGAGCGCTGGCCATGGACGGAAAGCGCAAGCAGGTGTTCCTGATGACCAAGAATTGCGAGCGCGACTATGACGGGTCGTTGCGCAATCTGGACGAGAGCTTGCGGCGGCTGCAGACGGACTATCTGGATTTATGGCAATTCCACGAACTGTCGTACGATAACGATCCGGAGTGGCTGTTCGAACTCGGCGCGGTGCGGGCGGCGGTGGAGGCGCAGCAGGCCGGGAAGGTTCGTTACATCGGGTTCACGGGACACAAAGACCCGAGAATTCACCTGAAGGCGCTGGGGATGCCGCATGCGTGGGACGCCTGCCAGATGCCGATCAATGTGATGGATTCGCAGTACCGCAGCTTTCTCCATCAAGTGGTGCCGGTGTGCCACGAGAAAGGCGTGGCGGCGATCGGCATGAAGAGCTTCGGCGGCGGGTGGCCGCGCGGGCGTGTTCTGGAGAATATGCAAGTCGGGGCGGCGGAGCTGTTGGGATTTGCGCTGAGCCAGCCGGTGACCAGCCAGGTGGTGGGAGTCACGACCATGGAGCAGTTACAGTTCGCGGTGGACATGGCGCGGTCGATTCCGATGCCAGAAGAGGCGCAGAGCGCGCTGATGAAGCGGGTCCGCGTCGAGGCGGGTGACGGGCGTTATGAGAGCTTCAAATCCACCAACGAGCATGACGGGCCGCATCACCGGCGACAGCATGAATTTGCGCTGACGCGGGCTTAAATTTATCCCTTGGCCAGCGCCCCTCGCACGACTCCGATCAGTAACAACATTCCGCAGAGCGACACGACAATCCAGGCTAGCCAGTCTTCGTAGTTGGTTTTCAAGTTGCCCTCCCGTTGTTTCCCTATCGGCGGGATGGATTTTTAGGAATAGGGTGGACCGGTTCTTTGTCACGTGGGCGATTTCGATGAGACGCCGATGTATAATCGTCGCTCGGAGGCTCCTATGAAAGCTGGCCTTAGGTCCGTCGCGGTGGTCGCTCTCTTAGCGGCGCCCGCCTTTGGACAGTGGACTATCACCACTGCGGGAATCCCCCGCTTAGCGAACGGCAAGCCGAACCTTTCCGCACCAGCGCCGCGCACCCCGGACGGCAAGCCGGACCTAAGTGGCATCTGGCAGGCTGGCATGGCCGGCGCGGCCGGACAGTATGGTTACGATTACAACGTCGCCCAGGATCTGCCGGCTGACGCGGTGACTCCTTGGGCCCAAGCGTTACGTCAAGAGCGGCTGCAGAATTTCAGGAAGGACAGTCCGCTGTCGCACTGCATGCCCGTGAGCGTCCCATTTCTGAATTTTCGCGGCCTCTCTAGAATCGTGCAGACACCCGGGATGATCGTGATCCTGTATGAGTCTCCCAACAGTCCCCATCGGACAATTTTTATGGATGGCAGAGAGCTTCCCAAAGATCCAGATCCCACGTGGCTGGGGTATTCAGTCGGGCATTGGGAAGGGGACGCTCTCGTCGTCAATTCGATCGGCTTCAATGACCAGGGCTGGCTCGACGTGGGTGGAAACCCGCAGACCGAATCCCTCCTGCTGACGGAACGGTACCGGCGCGCGGACTTCGGACACCTGCAATTGGAGGTGACTTTTGACGATCCCAAGACCTTCACCAAGCCGTTCACTCTGCGTACGGTAAAGCCGTACGTCGCGGACACGGAAATATTCGAGGACGTCTGCGAGAATGAGCGCGACCGCGGGCATTTGATGGGTGGCTTCATGGTGGTTCCGGAAGTCCTCGCAAACTATGCAGGAACTTACCAGTTGCCGGGGCGCGAGGTGGTGGTCGAGATCTCCGGCGATAAGTTGACTGTGAAGGACAGCGCGCATCCCCGAGACCAGTTATTCGTGGCTCACTCGGAGACGGGATTCTCGTCCAGCGTGAGCGAAGCGGCCATCGAGTTCGTCAAGAACGCTCGGGGCGCGGTCACGCAATACACACGGACGGGCGACGGTAAGGACGAGAAGGCCGTACGCAAATAGCCGACCGGCCAGTCTCGTTTCGGTTTACGGTTTGCCGAACATCGCCTCGTCAATGGGAACATTCGTCTTCACATTGCTCAACTGAAACGCGTCTTTCCCGTCCAGCCACGAGAACGTGTATTTATAAGGGAACATAACTCCATCGACTTCTTGATAATCGGAGTAGTCGGACTGCACCGGAACGCGCCCCACCGGCGACCTGCCATAGCGTACCAACCGCACTAACAGGCCGGACTTTTGATCGAAATACAACGTCGCAAGGACGCCCCGAGGGCCCGTTCCCTGGACAACGTTGACCTCGCTACCATTGATGCTGTCCGGATTGCCAGCGCGCAAATTCGTGAGGACTTGCCTGATCTGCCCGGGAAACGCCAACTGGGCTTCGAGCTTCAGCCCATCGAGTTCGCTTCCCACCAATTCGTACTCTCCCAACAGCCCTCGCGGCGACTTTATCCAGCCGGCACTGCCATTGAAGGCTCTGATGCTGTCTCCACGCTCCGGGTGATCCTTAAACACGATTAGTACGCATCGCTGATCCGGAGCTTTGCCAAAGATTTGAAACTGACCGCCGCCCCCCAGTCCTTCATACCCCACACTCGTTCCCGTAGCGATAAAGCTCTTGACGCCCGCTAGTCGCTGCGCTCCGCCGAGCGCTTGAATGTATTTATCCAAAATCTGGTCGGCCGACGGCCCGCCTTCGCCTGGCGCAACAATATCGTCCTTTTCTTCGTTGGGAGGGCCATACAGTGCATCCAGAGCAATCGTGGTGGCGGGGCGCAAGCGTCCGTGGTGGCAGGTGAAGCAGGTCACAAATTGCGCTCCGCCAAAATTGGTGCGATTGATGGTGGCCACCATCTCTATCATTTTTCGCGCGGTCTTCTTTCGCGGAGTATCGAACACCCAATCCACGTTGTCGGAGCCAGCCGAGGGATGGCAATCGGCGCAGTCCAGTCCCAGGTCGGCTGAGATGACGCCCATGCTCGCAATGAAATCGTCTACGGGAAGCTCCTTGAGCGTGCTGGTCGTGACGTTCTTGAAGACTTCTCCTGCCTTCTGTGCCTTCGCTGTCGCCGCCTGGTTGGCTTGTGCCGCCGCTCGATCCACCAGCGCAATCCCGAGCAGCCCAACCGCCGACAGCGCAACTGACGCGAGAATCAAGGGCCTGGACAAAAACGTCATGTTGTAGCCTCCCCAAAAAGTGCGCGAACGCTTATCGCATCAGTTTACATGCAGACGGATTCCTCCGCGCGCTGTTAGACGACAACCTGTCTCTTTAGGTCACAGGTCAAGTCGCGTTTTTCCGCAACCCCCTAGTCTCCCGTCCCGGAAGAACGAAACATAATTAAGGCGGGTTTCGTCTAAGA
>JBDTTL010000397.1:0-3871 GCA_039930665.1 Acidobacteriota bacterium | reverse complement strand
AATCCTTTAGATAAGTTTGCTTCTTGGCGGCCGCCATCTCGGGCGTTTCGCGAGGATCGAAGCTAACGGCGATCACTTCATATTCCTTGCCAGCGGTCAAATCCACAGTCTTGATGCTGCGCAGAACACCGTTAAGGACCATATTGCAAAGTGAGGGGCATTGGTAGTAGACCAGCGCCAGGATCACGGGTTTTCCGAAATACTCACGAAGCGTGACATTTTTGCCGGATTCGTCGGCGAACGGGAGGTCGAGTGGAACCTCCGCGCCCATCTTCTGGTTGATCCCGACCTTTTGCAGCAGGCGCGCCGGCGCGTATGTCTGCGTTTGCGGAGGGCCATAAATCTGGGCGGTGGCCAGCCCCGTGCATGCCATCAGTGCGCCCCAGGCTGTCAGTGTCGCCGCGACCAATCGCGTCACGCCTTTCCGATTCGCGAGACGTTTCATTTGTGTCGTTGCTCCTTTCGCGTGGGGAACCCTCTCATCAGTTGTAGTTCCATGGCCCGATCGATGGGAATGCGAACCACGCCGGTCTTCTTATCGGTCCAGCTGTATGTGGAAAGCACTTGGTCTTCCTGAGCATGGAGTTGCTGAATCGCTATCGCTGGATGCTCTTCGATGCGTGGCTCGGGAGGAATCTGAGAATCGCCAACAGACATTGGGTTCGACAGGGCGCTGGTTGCGCGATGCTTCGCCAGATATTGGAAGGTGCCATACACGATCAGACCGACGATCACAATCGTGACGGCAAGCGCGACACCGGTAAGCACAATCGGTCGAACGCTGGCATCGCGCGTCTCATGACCCGAACTGGATGGCAAATGTCCTTCCATGCTTCCCTTCTAAAACGCCACGGTCTCTCGCGGTGCCCCTTGGAGGCGCGGGTCCCTGAGAGGCAGCAAGGGCTGCGACTTCAATTGCCCAAAGAAGACTGCCAGCCATAGCCCTCCCACGGCGAGCGGCGTTACAAAATCCATCCAATGAATCTGGATATGTTGTCCGTAGAATGCGGGCTCAGTGATCCAGTAAACATCCACCAGACGGATGGCGACCATCAGCAGGCACACGCGGAATAAGCGTTCTGCGCGGCGCTTGACGCTGCGCATCAGCAGCAGCGCAAATGGCACTGCAAAGTGGAAGACTACCAGCGTGATAGCCACCCAGCCCCAGCCTCCGCGCAGACGGCTGACGTACCACGGAATCTCCTCCGGCAGATTACCCGACCAGATGATGATGAACTGCGAGAAGGACAAGTAAGCCCAGAGCACCATGAACGCGAACATCATATTGCCCAGGTCGTGGATGTGCTGCGGAGTGATATAGTCCTTGATCGGCGACTTCCTTGACAGGATGATCATGAGCGCGATCACGAAGGCAAAGGACTCCAGCATCTCGCCCACCATGAACATCGCGCCATAGATGGTCGAAAACCAATGCGGCTCCAGAGACATGATCCAATCAATGAAGGCGAAGGTTGTAGTGAGCGTGAAGACGACCAACCCCGGAGCGCTGATGGCCCGCATCTTGCCAATGAGCCGTTCGTCGCCCGTGCGATCCTGCTGAGCCGACCACTTGCTCAGCAGATGCGAATACAAAAACCAGATAGAGAAATAGATGACGGCGCGGGCGATGAAAAAGGGGACGTTTAGATACATCGCCTTACTCTGGATAACCGCATCGTGCGCCGCCTCGGGCCGCGTCCAGGAGTAGAGGGTGCCCATGCCAAATAAAATAGGCACAAAGAGTAGGCCCATGAAGGGCAGAGTTCGAGCGCCGGCTTCGCAGAGCCGCCGAATCAGCATGCCCCACTTCCCGCCGACGACATGATGCATCAACAATATGGCCAGGCATCCTAGCGCCATGCCAGTCCAGTAGAGATACGCGAAGAGATAGGAGCGTAAGAACTGCTCGCGGTCGAGCAGGAAAGCTACTACAGCCAGTAACACTCCGGCCATGCCCACCAGGAGCGAGTTTCGTTGCCATCGGCCGATCTGTGCCGTGAGAAAATCCGTCGGAGTCATGGGGTCTTCTCCAACACAACACGCTGATCCGCCGGTACGTCCTCGATTTTGGCGTTCTCACTGAATTGCAGAACGCGAATGTAAGCGGCGATACGCCAACGGTCGTCAGGCTCAATGCGTGAAGCGTAACTCGGCATGGCGCCAAAGCCGTTGGTCATCACGTCGAAAAAGTGGCCCACTGGCGCTTTGATCAGCTTGTCGGTGTGATACGACGCTGCCTGGCGAAAGCCTCGCCGCACCACCATTCCGTTTCCATCACCGACACGGCTGTGACAGGGCGAGCAGTAGATGTTGAACCGCGCCTGGCCACGAAGCAAATCGGCTCTGCCGATGGGGAACGGAAACTCAGTAACGTCCATGCCATCCTCTTTACCGGTGTAGCGGGCCTTATCAATGCGCAGATGGTTGCGTGCGACGGTTCCTTCTACCACCGGCCGTGCCGACCGCCCGTCACCGAAAAAGTCAGTGCCAGCCAGAGGTTTGTAGCGTGGCTGGTTGTGCATGTCCTGCCGGCACCCGATCATGGCCAGGGAACCAGCAAGAAGCAGGAGGTGCCTAGAGAGCCACATCCATAACCTCCTGTGGGTTCAGGCGCTCTAGAAATTGCCGCGTGGCGGCTGGCTCGAACTTTGGATCCGACGCCTCAATGCACAAGAAGAATTTGTCTCGGGAGGCGCGCGCGAATCGTTCGACGTTGAACACCGGGTGATATGGCTGTGGCAGGCCATTCAGCGCCAGCATCCCAACCACGGCTGTGATACAGGCAATCAGCACCATGAGTTCAAACGTAATGGGAACGTAGGCCGGCCAGGAATTCAGAGGCCGGCCAGCGACGTTGTGAGGATAAGCAACCACGGAAATCCACCAACACAACATGAAGCCGCCGACCGCGCCGCACAGTCCCCCTACGAAAACCAGACGCTGCACCCAGTTGCTGCGGAAGCCGATCGCCTCCGCCAGGCCTTCCACAGGCATCGGGGCATAGGCATCCATGTCTCGGTAACCTTCGAGACGAGCCCGATTGGCGGCGTCGAGCAGCGACTCCGGGTCGTCGAACTCGGCCATGATGCCGTGCAGGTTTTCGACGTATTCGGAAACCCTAGTCTCCGAGAGCATGCGTTGACTCCTTCCCGGTATGATGCACCACCTCGCGCATCTCGAAAATGGAAATGGCGGGGAGGACTCGAATGAACAAGAACATCAGCGCCAGAAACACGCCGATCGTTCCCAAATAGGTGCTCCAGTCCCAAATCGTCGGATAATACATGCCCCACGACGACGGGACGAAGTCGCGCGTCAAGCTGGTGACTACGATGACGAAACGCTCCAGCCACATCCCGACATTCACTACCAGAGCGATGACGAACACCGCGGGAATACTCATGCGCACGCGGCGCGACCATAGTGCCTGCGGGATCAGGATATTGCATAGGATCAGCACCCAATACGTCCACCAATAGCCGCCCGCCCACATCCGGTTGACGAATGCGTAGCGTTCGAACTGGCCGCCACTGTACCAGGCCATAAAGGCCTCCATCGCGTAGCCATACGCCACAATGAGGCCGGTGCCAAGCATCACTTTGGACATGCATTCGAGGTGGCGCATCGTGATTAAATCTTCGAGGTGGTACCACCGTCGCACCGGTATCGCGAGCGTCAACACCATGGCAAAGCCGGAGTAGATTGCACCGGCGACGAAGTAGGGCGGGAAGATCGTGGTATGCCAGCCCGGCAAGATGGCGACCGCAAAGTCAAAACTCACGACCGAGTGCACAGAGACCACGAGCGGCGTCGAAAGACCGGCTAGCAGCAGGTAGGCTTTCTGATATCGCGCCCAGTGCTTTGCGGAGTT
>JBDTTL010000396.1:0-3894 GCA_039930665.1 Acidobacteriota bacterium | reverse complement strand
GATATCCCAGTAATGAAAGTTGTACGGTGCCGCGCGGTTCAGCCGCAGGAAGTTCAGCCCGTCGGGATTTCCCGAGACGGTGGGCGCGGCCCGCAGGCTCGCCCAGTATCCGACCGTCTTCCAATCCACATCCACCCAAGCGCTGCCGTTCCACTGCTCTCCCATGCCGATCGTCACCGTGCTGGACGCGTCGCCGTTCAGATACGCCAGCAGCGCGGCGCTTTCCTGCGGGCTGCCGCTTCCGTAGTTCACGGTGATCATCCCGACCGCGTTGCGGCTGGCGATGAAGTTCGCCTGCTGGCCCATCGTCTGATTCTGGTTGTTCACATTGAAGTGCCAGGTGTCGTCGACATATGAACCGCCGCCCGTGCGCACGGCGTTGATCCCGATCGCGTTGATCAGCGTGTTGGTGGTGGCCGAACTCATCTGCCCGTCCCACGGCGCGCTGTTGACCGCCAGCAGCTTCGTCTCGACGTTGCGAATGGCCGTCCCGACGTTGACGGTGACCGACGCGAGCAAGTATCGCGACTCGAGCGATTCGATTGCGTTTTGAAGAACGGCGGATCGTTTGCTGCGGACGTGGCGCATCGTATTGGTCTCCGAACAAATAAAAAAACAGGCCGAGCAATCGATTGCGGCAACTTCTTCAACGGAACCCGCTTCCACCGATACGGTGCGAACCGCGCTGCGTTCGAATTGCCTCTGAAGGATTCAATGGACGACCGTGATCCGCTACAGCAGGGCCGTCCGTTGGACAGACTAGAGCGATCCGAGAACACAGGCAAGCGTTTTTTCAACGCCGCGCCCAATCTTTTCCCGACCGTCGCACACCGAAACTTTTGCGGAGTGCTGTTCGAAGCCAGCATGAAGGCCGACCTTCAGGAAGCCAAGCGCGAAAGGCAACCGGACTCGCTCGGTAGGACGCGACATTCGATCCATCCTGCGTCGCCAACGTGATCGTCGCGATCCGCCTGTGCCGACTGCATGGAATGCGCCGACGGGAGCCGCCACCGCCATGTCCCCCGATGAGCAAGCTGAAAATCGCATTCCCCGGCCCGGCCAACACTTCTCACCGGAACGACTTTCGAAAACGGGACATTTTGAGACTTTCCGAGACAAAGACCTCGCCCCGGTCAATCCGACATTTCAATTGCCAAAGAGCTTGCTTCGCACGCATAGCGCTCGCGCAACCCATAAGAGCGCAAGGCGATGCGCCGGCCAGGCTCGAACAGCGCACCACGAGCAGAAAAACCCCGCTGGCCGAATGGCGATGCAAGCAAAACCTAAAGTTATGGATTTCGAAACTCTGCGCGCCAACGGCCGCCAGCCCGCAGCAACGGCACGATGGAGCGCGGATGCGAGAGAAAATCAACTGTGACGCGTCCGCAGTCAACCGAGCGCGGGATGACCGCATAGTAACGGCGGAAGCCGGAGTTATTGTGGAAAATCTTGAATGTCCCCCTTTCTTGGTCTGAATGTCCCCCTTTCTTGGTCCGCGACGCACCAGTGCCAATTCTAAGGGCGGCAACTTACGGGCCCGTCAATCTACCGCTCTGTTTGTGCCTCAATGACCATTCGCCTTCGCCTCTTGGCTTCAAGAATGAGAACAGGGGTAAAGCTCGTCACGTAGGCAACCCAAAACCATATAAGCGTTAGCGGACCCGATGCGAAAAAAGGTTTATAGCCGATTGCAATCATGACGGCGAATACGCAAATCGACGTAAGCCCAGAAGATTGCACCACCCTTCGAAACCTTCGGATCGCGCCGAGCATATCGGACGCCTTACTCGGAACACAGTCTCGCCAAGCGCCTGCGAGTAGGAAGGCTGTCGCATTCGCTATTACCTGCAACGCCAAGAAAATGAACATTTCGGGCGCGGAGCTGATTTGGGGGCTTGATAAGCCCGTCACACTTATCCATCCAATTCGGTCAAGAATCTGAATTACAAAGAATCCCATTCCTCCATAGCACAATAGTTGGACAAATATTAATAGCATGAGTCCAGTGATATCGAGTGCCGCCTTTAGTAGAGGATCGAATTTGGGCTCATCATCGAAAGCATATTCTAATATCACTTCTTTATTGGGATCCATCCAATCCTCTCGCTAAAGGTCGATCATATGTAACATAGATCCTTGCCCTCCAGTCGAAATTCATTGGAGTTTCAGCTTGTGCAACATGGTAGTTTCGACATCGCAATCTTCTCGCTCCTATCCTTTAGGAAGGCGGTAGCATTGGCCCAGGACCGGAGATGCCGTCGAGTGATGGGCAATTACACGGATATCTGAAATCGCTTCCTTCGCCGATTCCTGGCCCGTACGAATGATAAATGGGGACATTCAACTTTATTTCGCTTTACGCGGTCGGCCATGCGGGTTGAGGGTGAACCCCAAACCCAGCCGTCGCGCGGTCGCTTTGCTCCAAGCCACACCCCCCAACGGGCGGCCACGCCGCAGACTGGTTTGCACCGCTTCCTGTTGACCTTTTTCCAGCGGCTCGTTCACCAGCGCCGTCCAGCGTCGCGGACGGTCCACCGGCCAATCGGTCAACAGCTCGATCTTCGTGCGCGGCGAACGCTGACAACTCAGGCTTGACCATCGCCAATCTTGCGCCCGCAATACCAACTTTGCCCGCAGCGGATTGGCTTCGACATAACGCAGCAGCGTCAGCAGATGCCCGTCATCCTGGACCGGAAAATGTTTGAACCGCCCCTGATAAATGTGCCCCTCGCCGTAGCTTTGATAGTGCTGATGATGCCGCCGCACATGCGTGTTGCTCAGCCAGCGCATGAACGCCGACAAATCTCCGTTCTTGTGCGGCCAGAGCACCAGGTGCCAGTGGTTGGACATCAGACAAAAGCCCAGGATCCGCATCGGCACGCGAGATGTCGCCGCGGCGAGCAGTTCGAGGTACGCCTCAAAATCGGCGTCCTTATTGAACAGCTTGCGACGGCCAATGCCGCGATTGAGCACGTGATAAACAATCCCGCCAGGTGCGATGCGACCGGTACGTGGCATGCGCGCAACCTAACGGCGCATGCCCGGACCGTCAACCGAAATGTTGAATGTCCCCTTTCTTCGCATTTCGCGGTGGCGTTCAATCTCCCGGTTGCGACGGCGTCACCTGTTCGAAGCCAGCGGTGCTCAGGCCGATCGCGACGCCAGGCCCGTCAAGCGGGAACCGGTTGTCGTCGGCGGGCGCGATGCGACGAGCGGGCGCAGCGGTGCCCCCTGCGTATTGAATGCCAGATCGATCAGCGAGTAGTCATCGAAGTTGACGATGCCATTGCCGTCGAAGTCGCCGTTCAACCAGCCGGTGCGGTTGTTGAGGAAGCCGGAATCGATCCGGCTGTAGTCGTCAAAGTTCACGACGCCATTGAAATCGGCGTCGCCGTAGTAGGTGTATTTCACCAGCACGGCGGTGGTGTCGATCGTTTGGCCGTCGAACTGCGCGGCGGGGCCGTAGATCGATTTGTATTCGCTTACCTCCAGCACGCCTAGCGTGGTGTTGTGCTGCGAATTGTTCTTCGCGCTGGTGCTAGTGATGCCGTTGCCGGTCCACGTGCCGCCGGCGCGAGCGGAGTTGACCAGTGCCTGGACGACGGCGCGCTGTGATGCTCCGGTGTAGTCGAGGATGAGGTCGTTGTCGTTCAGGTCGAGCTTGCCGGTGCCGCCGATGCTTAGCGCTTTGGTGGTGAGCACGGTACCCGATCCGAGAACGACCAGCGCCTGCCCGCCGGTGCCGATCGTCAGACTCTGCAACGCCTGCGTTTGAGCAAACTGAATAGCGGCGAATCCGACGTTGTCGGTGTTCACGTTGATTGCGTCCGTCCCGGTGCTCGGCCGGAACGTGATCGGGACGAACGGACCCGACTCGGTGAGGTTCAGAGTGTC
>JBDTTL010000395.1:0-3895 GCA_039930665.1 Acidobacteriota bacterium | reverse complement strand
GGGTTTCGGATGGTGACATTGACAAACTCGCCTCCCCCGGTTGTAGAGGCACAAATGACCCAATCGGGCCTGCGGCAGTATTTCGAACGCAATTTTTCAATCGAAACCGTTCGCAAATACAAGCCGGCTCCCGAACCGTACCGAATGGTCGCCACGGAATTGGGAGTTCCGGTGAGTCAGCTCCGTCTCGTTGCAGCGCACGCGTGGGATGTTGGGGGCGCCATGCGCGCAGGCTGCAAAGCGGCATTCATCGGTCGACCGGGTAAGGCCCAATATCCGCTATTTCCACAGGTAGATATTGCCGGCCGCGATCTTGCCGAGGTTGCCGACATGATCTTGAAAGCCGATCTGGCAGCAGCCCGCTGAGGACAGTTCGTCTATTTGCAGGCTTCTAATCCCTCCTCGTAAGGCAACTCGGTTCTTGGGAAACGACATCTGATTGTGGATCCCAACGGATGCCGATCCTGCCGCGGCGGCTTTCGGTATTTTTTGGAGGGGGATTCTTCACCGGCGCGCGACAAAAAACAAGCGGATCACTTTGATCAACGCAGTTCGCGAACCTCATTTTCACTTTCGAAGGAGATCGTCCAATGTTTCGAAGAACACTATTAAGCGGAGTGTGCCTGTCCGTCGTTTTTGCGGCTCTGCCGCTCCGGGCCGATGATGACCGGGATCACGAGGATGACCGTGCCGTTTACACCATGACCAACGCGGCTGCAGGCAATAGCGTGATGATCTATCGCCGCGGTTTCGCCGGCTCGCTCGCTCCCACCGGCGTCGTCGCGACCGGCGGAAAGGGTACCGGTGCAGGATTGGGCAGCCAAGGCTCGCTGGTGCTGACGCAGAGCAGTCGTTGGTTGCTCGCCGTGAATGCCGGTAGCGATGACCTGAGCATATTTCGCGTCACCGATTCCGGACTAAAGCTGGCGTCCCGAACCCCTTCTGGTGGTCACATGCCAATTAGCGTTACGGTGTCGGGCCGCGTCGTCTATGTATTGAACGCGGGCACACCCAATAATATTAGCGGCTTCACGCTCGGCAATGACGGGAGCCTTACTCCGATTCCGAACTCGACTCGCACGCTGAGCACACCATCTGCCGGTCCGGCGCAAGTGCAGTTTAGCCCGGACGGCGATGAACTTGTTGTGACTGAAAAGGCGACCAATTTAATCGATGTCTTTCCGGTTGGTTCCGATGGTGTCTCGGGAACACGGGTCAGCTCACCTTCTGTGGGAATGACGCCCTTTGGATTTGCGTTTGGGAAGCGGAGCCGGTTGTTTGTATCGGAAGCCTTCGGCGGTGCGCCGAGCGCCAGTGCAATCTCTTCCTACAATCTAACAGGCAGCGATACCCTTCAAGTCATCTCCGGTTCGATCCCATCACATGAGACCGCGGCCTGCTGGCTTGTGATCGATTCATCCGGACGGTTTGGCTATGCTACCAATACAGGCAGTCAGACTGTGAGCTTTTTTCACATCGCCAAGGACGGAAGCATTACCCTGGACCCTCGACTGGGTGCAACACCCGCTGGCTCACCGATCGACGCCGAAATCAGCGGCGATGGTCGATTCCTCTCAGTCCTGACCTCAAACGCCGCGACGATCGTCACATTTCGCATCAGGCCGGACGGCTCTTTGGTTTCGGTGGACACCGTGACGGCTCCTCCCACCGGAGTGGGGTTGGCGGCGCAGTAGCTTCCCGCGTTAGAGTCGTTATTTGCGCTTTCTCATCTCGCTTCTCGCCAGTTTTCTCTTTGGCGGCTCCGCTCTTGCCCAGGTGTTTGTCACCGGGCAGGGCGGCGCCGCTGCATTATCAAACGCCGCCGCCGCCACTGGCTCCCCACCAAGCGCATCGAATTACGACTCTAAGGTGGGGAACTCCTTCAACGCGGCGGTCGGTTATCACTACAGCGATTGGGTTAGCTTCGAAGCTGGCTACATCTGGAATCGCAATCGCATCATCAGCTCCGAAGTCACCGGCTCTAACTTCCGCCAGTTCAATCAAAACCTCAGCCAGCATGCTGTTTCGGGCGAGTTCATGGTTTATTTCCGGCCCCGCAGCAGCCACATCCGCCCGTACCTTTCCGCCGGTCCTGCCTGGATCCGTCTCTCTAATGAGGACAAAGTCGGTTTCCGCACCGCTGTCGGTATCGATCTGATGATTGGTTCTGGCTGGGGAATCCGCTATAGCTTTGCCGAGATGATGTCCGCCAATCCATTCGCCGCAGGCCTCCGGCCGCCGGCCCAAGCCAAGTTGATGAACTTTCAAAACCTATTCGGATTTGTGAAGGTGTTCTGAGGAACGGTTCGCTCAGGAGTGTCCACAAAAACGCGCATAGGCACATCCTGGCCAATAGATCAGGGCGTTTTCCACGTGTTCCCCGAGCACGCGCGCGTGGCACACGGCGCATGGATTGCGCGACTGCAAATCTTCCGATGGCAGGATCGCAACCGCCTGCTCAAATATGCATAGTTGCTCGCCCGAATCTCTGCTTTGCGAAAGCATACGTAACGGCCCTTCAGCCTGCTCCAGAGCGACCAACTTTGAGAAGATTCGCGACTTCAAGCGCGAAGAAGCGCGCTCGGGGATCGGGCTTAACGATTCCGCGCTGCGAATGGTTTTTTCCATCATTTGCCTTCCTCCTGCTTCATCCAGGCATTTCTGAACTGCTCCCGCGCCCTTGCCAGTAGCCGTTCCACGGCCTTTTCGCTCCTGCCTGTGGCCATGGCCATTTCCCTTGCCGACTTGCCGTCCCAGTAACGCCATCGAAGTATGACAGCGTACTCGGTCGGAATCTCCGAAAGCGTCTTAACCGCACGTCCTGCTTGGCGGCTCTGATCCATAGTGGCGTCGAGGTCAATGGAATCGGCGACCAAGAACACATCGTCCTCTTTTTCCAAACTCTCCAGGGGCGTCTTCAGCGTTCTTCGGTAGTGGTCCTCCACTTTATTGCGCGCAATGCTCACGAGCCAGGTCTGCAGCGAAGCTTCGCCGGAATATGAGCTCAAACCCCGCCAGGCAGCGACAAACACGTCCTGAACGATGTCGTCAACCAAATCGATTTTGGGCGCCAGTCTTCGCGATACGTAACGGTGCACGGCGTCGGCGTGCAATTCCACCAGGCGCGCGGTTGCTTTACGATCGCGCTGGCAAATCGCCGCCGCCAGCTGCAAATCTGATTCGTGAATACCGATGATGGACTCCATCACGCTTTGTTGCCCTAGTATGTCGTAGGAATGGGCCGTATCCCCCAAAGACGTGGAATCCGGCGGGGAAAAGCGCAGAAACTCCTCCGAAAAAAAACAGATTCACCAGGAGTTAGCGACTTTCCAGAAATATTTTGTCAACAACATCTTTGGGTGAGGGGGATCAGTGGCGCGCGTCCGACTCATGAAGTATGACAGTTCGTCAGTGCATCTTGCCGATCATTAGAACCATCATCGTGACATTCATCGGCCTGCCCGCACTTACTGCACAGAGTTCCGGACCGTTTCGTGGTGCTCTGCCGCTGCCTTCAGCATCAACCGGACGTGAATCCGGCGGATTAAGAGGACGCCGTCTTCGGTCTCGACTTCGCCGACAGCCTCGCAGGTGAGCCGCTCATTCGATGCATCTATATGACGCGCCTCCAGCGCGCCTCCAAAGGTTCCGGCCAGTCAACCAGCCGCGGCAGCAATGATGTAGTCGAGCGTCGTCGCGTGGGGTTCGAGAATGTCGGGCGGCACTTTGTAGTGCTCCGCTACTGCGCCATGCACGCCGAAGATGACCGGTTTGGACTCGGCGGGCAGCCAGGCTCGCCGGATGGGGCCTTTGACGCGCTCGATCCGCACGTTCGAACGATAGACGACTTCGGACATTGCATTCTCAGTTTAGTCCAAAAAATCAATTTGAGTGC
>JBDTTL010000394.1:0-3897 GCA_039930665.1 Acidobacteriota bacterium | reverse complement strand
TGTCGGATTGTGCGCTGTGAGCGGTCTGCTCAATGGAGTATTCGGCACTGGAGCCCAGCGGCACGTCGCGCATTGGGAGGCGACCAAGGTCGTTGATCGAACGGAAGAGGAAGGCGATGACGGTGAGACAGTCATTCGAGAGAAGGAGCGATTCAGTCAGCGGCTGACGCTTCTATTCGCCGATGGCCGCATCGAGCTTCTGTCTGAGAAGCCGCGAGAAGACGGCTCTAAGGAGGCCCCACATGGAGAATGCCCACCTGCGGATGGGGAAGCTGAAGTTCGTGCGGCAGACGCGTGACACGGTCACGGAGGTGTCGCTGCACATGGATCGGTTGGTGGCCGAGAGGCCGACGGAGCCGCGCTCTGCGGTCCAAATCCACTTCGCGTCCGTATTCGGCGGCGATCAGGAAGTAGGTGCCGTCGCAGCGGCCATCGCCGATGAGCAACGATTTCAGATCAGTCTGCCTGGTGGAACCGAGTTGTTCGGGTACCTGGGTGAGAAGCCGGTGATGTACCGGGCTTCGCTCCAGATTCCCGGCCGGAAGCGACCAGTGCGGCATCTGGCCGCGGTTTCGCAGACGCTCTTTGAGACCACGCTCGGAGCCGATGGGCAAGCACGGCGAACAATCCTTTACGACGGCTCACCCGAGTTCGTGCTCCATCGTTTGGCCGTGAGGTTTGGACTCCCGGCTCTGCCCGAATGGGCCGAGTGGTTCGGGACGGATCTTGACCGGCGCGGATTGGTGGAAGAGCTTTTGGGGTTCAACTGTTCGCCCGTCGCAATCAAGGGCACCAAGCTCCGGATGTTGCGCATCTTGAGCACGGGAATAAAACGCAAGCTCATCGCCGTGCCGTCGGAGGAATCTGAGCCCATCCTGTCATTGGAAGCTGTCTAATACAATCCCCTGCCAGATCTCCGACACGCCGACAATACGTCCAAGCGACACTTCCCAGAATCTGACTGTCTGGCCAACCTCCGATCAGCGCGTAATCCAGCATAGAGCCGCCGGACCTTCGTTGGAAGGGAGTTCCATCGCGCAAGTGTTTAGGACACAGGCAAGCCAAGTTTATCGAAGAAGGCTCGATTGCGCTCCCTGGCGGCGTTAAGCAATCGGTCGAAGGAGATGACCTCGATATACGCCTCGTAGTTCGAGTTGTAGCCAAAGTAGCCAAGATGGTCGCTCGTCACTTTGAGCCCAAGAAGCTTGCAACGCCTCTCGACACTCGGAGTAATATCGCAAATGGCGTAGCAAAATCCGGGGATCGTTTCGGCTTTCGGAATGGGTCGTCCAGATGCGGTACGTGCTTCGCCGTTCCGTATGCGCTCGAGGTATCCAAGTGCTTGTTCGACCGGGTCTTTGTCCTCGCCGGCCCTTGCATCATTGCGCATCGGGCGCTTGATCTCCACGACTACAATAGAGGCGAGCGGAAGGTTTTGGCCTTCGGCCACAAGTATGGGCTCGTCGAAGACGTTCAATGCGCAAATGTCCGGCTCCTTTGTTTCCTGCGAATTGACAATCGGCATGGCGGACAGCGTTTTGTCGGATGCCAGGAAATCGTGAAACGCAAGCCGCTCATCAATCAGCCAAAGGTTGCAGCTATCTGACCTGATTTCATTGGAGGTCTTGCGCATCGGCATGATCAGCTCATGAATCAGATCCTCGGCCGCATATTTGCCGGAAGGCCCAACTTGTATCGCCTTCTGCAGGATGTCCAGGATGACCTTCCTGTGGAATACGTAATTGGCAAGATCGGATTTCTTTATGTCATCAACTTTGGCCAAATATTCACTTAGCCGTTTTCGATACTGGTCCGGCGTTTCTCCGTTGCCGAAGTTCATGACTTCATGACCCTCGGATAGCAGGCTGCTCTCCAACTCAGATAGTTGCTTGTGAAGTACCAGGTCAAGATCTTTGTCCGTGATATTCGGGTCGACGTCCAGCCCGCTTTCGTGGATTCTCCCAAGAATGGGACGATAACGCGGCGCCTTCTTAGAGGCAAACGCCTCGATGCGGTCTCGGCTTGCTTTCCGCTTCTCTTGAAGGTACCCGTCCAGGTAGAACGCTACCCGGCCAATCACAGCTGATCTTATCTCGCTAAGGCTCAACTCAGCATCAGCGAAAAGATCGTCGCTCATTTCCTTGATGTCGAATCCGAACCTTTCTGGCCGAACATGCTGGTCCAAAAAAGGGGATGTGACATAGCAGGCGTATACGAAGTCCCCCGCTTCGTCGCTGATTCGACCGTACAAACCGGGGACCTTGCCAACGATCGTCTCTTCCTCGACCAGGCGCGCAGCTGCGCACCAACCAATGACGTGCGTGTTAGCCGAAGTAGCTTTGAGCCTAATGTGGGTTAGCTCGAAGCTTTGTCCTTTGACCACCATGCTCTCCTTCTTGGCAGAAGAAAACATGTATTCTTCGTACACGTCGTCAAGTCTGATCGACTCCGATTCATCAATTATCTCGATCGTAGGGGCACCACCTTCGCGGACAAAATACCAAAGACAGTGCTCGAGTAGGTTGTTTGCGATTTTCATCGCGGTCTTTGGTGACGCCTTTCGATAGTTCTCTACGAAGCCCTGTAGGTGGACACACGTTCGCGGCTCCGTGTTTGCGGTCACGTCCTGCACTTTGAGGTCATCCACTCCCCGAGCCGCTGCAAACTTGAACGTCCGACGCCTCATTACTCCGTTAGGGTCGACAAATATGCTGTCTATGGCGACACTTTCGAACGCCTTTAGCCACAACAAGCGTCCCACGCCCCGGCAGCCCAGATGGGCTTTGTAGTCGCCGTCAAGAGTTTCAAAGGACGCCATGTTGTCATCAGTGAATCCCATGCCGTTGTCGGTCACCTTGAATCCGGTAATGCTCTCGAGTGGTGGTGATCCGCGTTTGGCTTTTCCATCATCGAGTTGGAGTGCCATCTGCGGGACTCTAAGGATCTCGATGGTGATCTTTCCAAAAGTGGATCCAGGGCTCCGCTCATCCGTAGCCTGAATTGAGTTCACGACAGCCTCAAACAGGCATAACAGGCCGTGGATGGTGGGTAACGGCGTGTTCCGTAACCGACCCTGCAGATGGGTATTCATGCTCATGTTGCTGTCGCTTCATCGGGAGCCGATCTAGGTTTTGTGCCGAGCGCACAGCTCCGGCCTACAGACCCCTCTCAACGACTATAGCGCTGTATCCGGGAATGACACCAGCAAGCGGCAGAACGTCCCGACGATTCGGGAGCTGCGCGAAGCAGCGTTCTGGAAAATCGCCAAATGATCCAGTCCCTTGACAGATAACGCCCAACCCGCGCGGCTTTGACGCCGCGACCGGGGTCCTGTTGATAAATCCCCTTTCCACCAGGAATCGGTCACCGCGCGCGAGATCCCAGAATGGTGGTTGGCATCAATCCTGGTGAGTCGGCGTCGCGTCAGATTGACGCATAACGCGCGACTCTTAGAAGTGCCTTCAAGCCAGATGGCGGGCTGCCAGACGAGTTCTGCCTCACCTATTCCCCTCACATCAACTTACCTCGCTTTGGAACAGAAGGAGCGTGCGCACATGAGCGCTTTGACATGCATCAACGACTACCTCAAGATTCATGGAGGTGCGCTGGGACAAAGGGTTGTCGAGCAGTTTCCGCCACTCCATCAACCGTCTGACCCAGTCTGGCCCGCGCTCCACGAACTAAAGCGGCAGCCGTTTCCTGCTCAGGCACTGGCGATCATGGGGATCGTCAAACGATGGGAACAGGCACGCTGCGCGGCCGCTGTGGCCGAATGCGGGACCGGCAAAACGCTCATCTCATTGGGGAGTGTGTTCACCCATGCGCGTGGGAAGCGGTTCACCGCGCTGACCATGGTCCCGCCCCAGTTGGTTGAAAAATGGGCGCGCGAGTGCTTCT
>JBDTTL010000393.1:0-3921 GCA_039930665.1 Acidobacteriota bacterium | reverse complement strand
GGTTCCGGAGGTGTAAACCAGCGCGGCAGTATCGTCGCCATAGATCGCAGCTTCAGGGAGCTTGTCGCCGGATTGCGCCGTAGCCTCGGCCAACAGGCCTGGGATCTCGGCGGCAGTCACCAACAGCTTCGGCTCCGCGTCGCTGAGGATGTGCGACATCTCGCGGTCGCGATACAGAATATTGATCGGTACGAAAATCACGCCCGTCTTGATACAGGCGAGATACAGATCGATCATCTCAATCGAGTTCGCCAGGTAAACGCACAGCCGATCGCCTTTGGCGAGCCCGCGAGCCGCGAGCGCCCGCGCCATTCGATTGCTGCGCGTGTCGATTTCACCGAACGTGTAGACTGACCCGGCCCACTCCAGCGCCTCCTGCTCGTCCCGGTGAGTGAAGGTCAGGTCAAACCAGTTGCGAAGATTCATGCGGCTGCGTAAACCGCCCTCTCGAAATCTCCCAGCAATCCCACGGCTTCTTTAGCGACGAAGGGCAGGAACTGCATCATGATCACGGCGCAAATCTTGCTCTTCGGATCGATCCAGTAAAACGTGTTCCAGATGCCAGCCCACGCCAGGCTGCCCGCCGCGCGGCCTCCGGCGTAGGGAGTGGTGTTGATCAGGAAGCCCAAGCCCCATTTTTCTGTGGCGCCAGGCTGTATATCGACATCGCTGGATCTTTCAGGGGTGGACGTTTTCAGCTTCCCGGCGGTGAGGTCGCCGATCTGATTGACGCTCATCTGCTCCACGGTTTTGGGACGCAGGATCTGCCTGCCATCAGCCGCTCGCCCGCTGCGAAGAATCATCTGAGTAAATTTGATGTAGTCCGCGGCAGTGGAATACAAACCGCCGCCGCCATTGTACGCGGTGGGAGGAGCAGGCAGCACGCGCGGCTCTTCTTTCAGCAGTCCATTGGGTTGACGGTCGTAACGGTTCACCATGCGGTCGAACTTATCGGCTGCCATGATGAACGACGTGTCATGCATGCCCAGCGGCTGCAGGATGTTGCTCTGGAAGTATTGCTCCAGCGTCTGGCCGCTCACGATTTCGACGAGCCGGCCGGCCCAGTCCGCACCGTAGCCGTATTGCCAGCGCGCGCCCGGCTCGAACATCAGCGGCGGAAGAGGAGCCACGCCGGAGGGAACCGCGCCTCCAGCTTTCTCGTAGCGCTGCATCTCGTCGCTCCAGGTGTCATAGCACAGGCCCGACGTATGCGTCAGCAAATGTTTGAGCGTGACCTGCGTGCGCACCGGCCGCAACACCGGTTTACCGGCTGCATCGTAGCTGTCAAGCACCTGTAGCTTGGCGAATTCCGGAGCGTGCTTCGACACTGGTTCGTCGAGCTTCAGTTTGCCCTCTTCCACCAGTTGCATCGCCGCGACGGAGGTAACCGCCTTGGTCATGGAGGCGATGGCAAAGATGGAATCGGGCGTCACCTTCACGCCGGAGGCACTGTCGCGCATGCCGAAGGCGCCCTGGTAGGTGATCTTCCCGGCGGTCGCGACCATCGCTGTGACGGCCGGAATCTTTCGGCTTTCCATCCCGCCGCGCAGGGTGTCGTCGATACTGACAGTGCCGCCAAAACTTCGGACGGAAGCGCCGAGCGCGAGCGCCAGTTGTGAGAATTCGCGGCGGCTGAAATTGGGCATGGTGGTTTCTCCATCCCAAAGGGTATCGCAGAGAACGGGTACCAGGGAGCCGGCGCCGGCCGCGATCATTCCAGATTGGCGCGAACTCCTCCCCTGGGTTTCCGATCAGAAGTTGTACTTCAAAGCGAATTGAAGAATTCGCGGATCGCTCGCCGCCTGAATCAAGCCGAACGTCGAGGACTTGAAATTGCTGATCGCGTTCGAGAAATTGGTGTGGTTCAGCGTGTTGAAGAACTCGAAACGCAGTTCGAGCCGATGAGCTTCGTGGATTGGGAACATGCGGCTCAGAGCCGAGTCCATAGTGAAGGAACCCGGCCCTACCAGGGCATTAAAGCCGAGATTGCCATAGGTCCCCGGCGCGTTCGCGACAAACGCGCTAGCGTTCAGCCAAACGAGCGAATTGGTGTCGCGCACGTAGGGATTGCCCACTACGTTCGGCCGATCCTGCCCTACGCCGGTCAGGGAGTTGTCAACGCCGCTGGTAGTGTTGAACACAAAGCCACTGTGGGCGGTTAGCTGGAAGGAAACCTTCCAATTTCCCAGCGCCCAATTCATTGGACGGTTGCTGAACTTGGGGCTTTCGTAGACGAAAGAGTTGACAAGGTTATGACGGAGGTCCACGTCGCAAGGGCCATATTCGGCGTTGCGGTCATAGGGATTCTGACGATAGATTCCGGTAAGGCGATTGGCGATGGTCTCCGAATCTGCCAGGCCATGGGAATAGGTGTACACCGAAAGCAGCGTGAAGTGATTGGCGAAACGATGTTGGATGGACAGGCGGAGGGAACTGTAATTGGTGTTAACCCCATCGTCCATCTGGGTAATCGACGAGTAATAAGCACCCTGGACGGGATTGAGCAGAGTAAGAAGGCGCCGATCGTTGGTATTCGCGACCGTCGACTTCCCGGGAATGTAAACGGCCGGATTCGCCTGAAGTGAGGTCCTAAGGTGAGTGGCCTTATTTCCCAAGAAAGCCGCCGCCGCGAGCCAGTTGCCGCCTAGTTGGCGCTGAAGATTCAGATTCCACTGTTGAAAATACATATGGTGCAGGTCGAGGGGAAGATTGATGTAAGCTCCCGCCTGTGCGAAGGCCACGTTCTTGGTGGGTGGAATAGGCGTCGGAAACGGATTGCCGCCGGGGAAGTTCAGAAACGGGTTGGCAAAGCCGCCAATCGGCGCAACCAAACTGATGTTGCTACCCCACGGCGCCGAATTTGCAAACTCGCCATTCGTGTACGATTCGGGAAGATCGAAGAAAATCCCGTAGGAAGCGCGGATGCTCTCCTTGCCAGTGCCGCTCGGATCCCAAGCCAAGCCGATGCGAGGGGCGAAATCGTTGTAGCTCCCGTTGGCGTAGGCTATTGGAATTCCGGGATCGCCGTGGAAGAGCAACCCGGCAGGGGCATTGTCATACACGCTTGTCTTTTGCCCGGCAATAAACGAAGCGAGATCGAAGTGGCTGCCGCGCCCGAATATATCGTGTTGCGGAAGCGATGGCTCCCAGCGCACGCCCAGGTGCACATTCAGCTTTTTCGTCAATTGAAAGTCATCCTGGGCGTAGACTCCCCAGTACTTTTCACGTATGCCGGTCTCACCCGGATTGCCGACAGTAAGGGCACTGGGTCTGCCCAGCAGGAAATCCGCCAGTCCACTGTTGCTGAGGGAACCATTGAAAGTCCATGACCCGTTTGCGTTCGAGATGTTGACTATCTCCATCTGGAGCGCCATAAAATCGACGCCAAACGACATATGATGACGGCCGCGCACGATGTCCACATCGTCGGCATACTGGAATTGATTGCGCCCGAACAGCGCCGGAGCGTTCGAGCCACCACCGATGCCGAAGTAATTGGTCACCCCCAGATTGATAAAATTCGGAACGAAATTGGTCATGTTCACACCCAGGGACACGGGACTGGGCATATTCGGCGCGACCGCGCGGTTGCTCATCAGCCGTGTATACGTTGCGTGAAAGGAATTGATGAAAGTCGGGCTGAAAACGAAATTGTCTCCGAAGGTGGCCGACTGACCTCTCTCCCCGAGGCCGGATCGCGTGGTGGTCAGGAGGTTGTTCGTGTAGTAGACAGGATTGGTGTAATCGGTGATGAAATACCGCCCATAGAGCGTGTGTCGCGAGCTTTGTATCCAGTCCGCCCGGCCGATGACTTGATTCTCATTGTTGGGGTTCGGAATGGAATAAAGGAGCTTGCCACACGGATCGCTAGTCTCCTGTCCCGGAAGAACGAAACATAATTAAGGCGGGTTTCGTCTAAGA
>JBDTTL010000392.1:0-3926 GCA_039930665.1 Acidobacteriota bacterium | reverse complement strand
TGGCGGAGAGGGGGGGATTCGAACCCCCGGTAGAGTTTTTGACCCTACGACGGTTTAGCAAACCGCTGCTTTCGACCACTCAGCCACCTCTCCGCGAAGGTTAGCTTTGCCAGTGCTACTGGCAAGGCTGGCTCGAATACTTCGGATATTAGCACAAAAGCCGGGCGCGCCCTAAGCCTGCGGTGCGCACAGCCTCCGGAGAAGTATCCAGGACATCCATTAAGCCCAAGGAGGCCGCCCAGGCCCCCTCTGCACCCATTCTAAAACGAAAATGCTCACCAAGAAGGTGAGCACTTCGTTTAACCCCTGTTACTCACAGGGGGATGTGCATGGGAGAATCAGATTCGACGGCTTCGCAACCGCCAAAACCTGTGTGTGATTGGATCTTAGGATTTCGCACAGGCGAAGTCAAGTAAAAAAGTCCAGCGCTCAAAAAACGCTTGTAACGTACTAATTATAAAAACTTTAACAACTCTTCGGCCACATGGGCCTCTGTGAAAAACCTGTGGGAAAGCCCCCTAGCTGCCTGTCGATATTGTGTCTAACAGGCCGGAATTTAGAGGCTTATTTGCCGCGCGTACTTTTCCCTAGGCCGAGCACGATCATGTCGGCCAACTCTTCTTTTCGCCACATTTTTCGCGACATAATTCGGTAGCCCGCAAATCCTACTCCACCCACCACGCACATCGCCAAAACGATGCCCGCCAGCACGAAGGTGCTTAGAATCATCCTGGCCAGCCCCTTGGCTTGACTCTGCGGAGTCGCTTCGTTAAGCGTTACGTTGGCCTGGTAATTGATCTTGCTCAGAATTCGCTCGGCCGCGTCCGGGTCCGGCGGTTTTACGGTGGCGACCACCAGTGGTCCGGTTCGCTTTATGACGGCCCCCGGGATTTTCTGGAACTCGGCGCCCTGCTCCCGTGCCATGGAGAGGGTGGGGTAGTTGAATATAATGAGCTTTAGCAAGCCTTTGGGCGTTTGATACTGGCCGAACTGGGCCTCGGCTCCCATGCGGAACCCTGCTACCGAGGGGGGGATTGCGGGCTCGACTCTTTGGAGCGACACCGGGCCCAGGATATAGCGCTCCGAGTTCGCTACCAGGCCGTCCTGGGGAAGAAATGTCGAAAGCGCCGGCAAGGGCGCATTCTCGACTCTAGCCAATTGGCTGTACAGTTGATTCAGCGTGGGCTGATCCGGCATGGCGCCCGTAAACTGGAACACATAGTTCCCGAAGACGAAGATAATACCGTCGGAGGTCCGGACCGCCAACTGAGCAAAATTCGAGGGCGTCGCCCCGGGCGGACGCCGGGACTCGAACAAAGCCAGGGCGCCGGTCGAATCGTGCAGCCGCCAAGCGGTCGCCACAAAGTGCTTCTTGTCGGGACCGTCATATCCCGCGGATTCGGTCGCTTCGAGACCGTACTCATCGTACAGTTCCTGATCGGGAATTCCAATCGTTTTGGGCGCCGATTTCTGGTAGGCGCCGAGTTGGTCCGGAAAAATCGCGCCCCGGGCTGCGCCCGTAAGCAGAAGCAAGGCTACCAGCAAACTGGCTCCTGGCCACTGGCCCCTAATCGCTGTTCTCACGCTCCGTGGCATTTCTTGTACTTCTTCCCGCTTCCGCAAGGGCAGGGGTCGTTGCGCCCGACACCTTTATCTTTCGCGATTACCGGTTTTTGCGCAGCGGTCGTATCGCCGCCCACAAATTGCAGCGCCGCCAATTCCTTGTCTTTTTTGCGCTGGATGGTGCGCGTCAGATCCATCACGGAATTCTGCGCGGCTTGCTGCGCGCGCCGATGATCGTCGGAGCCAACCCCGACCGCGGCAGGCTCGGGCACGCCGTCCAGATCGTCCTCTTCTTCCTCATCCCAGAGTTCGGGATGCGGCACGTTGAGAGGTGGTCCGTCTTGCGCACCACGGCCATCGCCATCGCTCCGCTGCATGAAGAAGAGAAAGCGGACGGCTTCGTCCTCAATGCGGTCCATCATGTCCTGGAATAGGACGAAAGATTCCTTTTTGTACTCAATGAGCGGGTCCTTCTGCCCGTAGGCCCGCATGCCGATGCCTTCCTTCAAGTGGTCCATCGAAAGCAGGTGGTCTTTCCACTGGTTGTCGATGACGTTGAGCATGATCACGCGCTCCATCTCGCGCATGAGTTCGGGACCGATCAGCTCTTCTTTCTCCGCGTAGCGCTTCAGCAACTGCTCTTGAATTTCCGATTCGATATCGCGGCGGTCGAGCGACTGCAGTTCCTGAGTATGGATCTTTACGCCGAATTGCGTGAGGATGTCAGATTCGAGATTGATCCAATCATAGTTGGAGGGGTGAGCTTTTTCCGGCAGGCGGATGTCGAGGAAGCCGGCGACGACGCCTTCGATGATCTCGAGAACATGCGGCTTCTGGTCCTCGCCTTCGAGCAATTTGCGGCGCATGCTGTAGACCGCCTGCCGCTGCTTGTTCATCACGTCGTCGTACTCAAGGACATGTTTGCGCGAAGCAAAGTGCTGCGCTTCGACGGCTTTCTGCGCCGCCGCGATGCGCTTGGTGATCAGCTTGCTCTCGATCGGCACGTCTTCTTCCATGCCCAGACGAAGCATCAGGTTCTGCATACGATGGCCGCCGAAAATGCGCATCAGGTCGTCTTGCAGCGACAGATAAAAGCGCGCGCTGCCGGGGTCGCCCTGGCGTCCCGCGCGGCCGCGAAGCTGATTATCGATACGGCGGGATTCGTGGCGTTCGGTGCCCAGAATATGCAGGCCGCCGAGTTCCACCACCTCGTCGTGTTCTTTCAGAATCTGCGCCTCAATCTGCTTATAGACGCTATCCCATTCCGCGCGATTTTCGTTGTAGACTGCATCCGGATCTTTATTTTCCTTGCGCAGGCGCTCGCGGGTAAGAAAGTCCGCGTTGCCGCCCAGCAGAATGTCCGTCCCGCGGCCGGCCATATTGGTCGAGACCACCACCGCCCCCTTGCGGCCTGCCTGGGCGACGATCGACGCTTCCCGCTCGTGATTCTTGGCGTTCAAAACCTCGTGGCGCACGCCCATCTTCTTGAGAATTCCCGACAGCCGTTCGGATTTTTCCACCGAAACCGTGCCCACCAGCACCGGCTGCCCCTTCTGGTGCAATTCCTCGATTTCCTTGGCAGCGTTGCGGAATTTCTCGTCTTCGGTGCGATAGACCACGTCCTGCATTTCAATGCGGCGCAGCGGCTTGTTGGTAGGGATCTGCGTGACTTCGAGCTTGTAGATCTTGTCGAACTCGGCCGCTTCGGTGTCGGCTGTTCCTGTCATCCCCGCCAGCTTCTTATAGAGACGAAAATAATTCTGAAACGTGATGGTGGCGAGCGTCTGGTTCTCGCGCTGTATCTTGACGCCTTCCTTGGCTTCCACCGCTTGATGCAAGCCATCCGACCAGCGGCGTCCTGGCATCATGCGTCCCGTGAACTCGTCGACGATGATCACTTCGTCGTCTTTCACAAGATAATCGCGATCGCGCTGGAACACCACGTGCGCCTTGAGCGCCTGCTGGACGTGGTGGTTCATCTCCATGTTGGTGGCATCGTACAGGTTGCTGAGATTAAGCAGGCGCTCCACTTTCAACACGCCTTCCTCGGTCAGCGCCACTGTGCGGGTTTTCTCTTCCACCGTGTAATCGCCGGTGGTCCATTTCTGGCCCGGCTCCTTGCCTTCGATCACTTCGCCGCGCACCAGATTTGGAATGATCCGGTTGATCCTGTAGTACTTGTCGGTCGATTCCTCGCTCGGCCCCGAAATAATCAGTGGCGTACGGGCTTCGTCGATCAGAATCGAATCTACCTCATCGACGATGCCGAAGAAGTGCTCCCGCTGCACGCAATCCGACATGCGAAACTTCATGTTGTCGCGCAGGTAGTCGAAGCCGTATTCGTTGTTGGTGCCGTAGGTGAT
>JBDTTL010000391.1:0-3960 GCA_039930665.1 Acidobacteriota bacterium | reverse complement strand
CTAGGAACCTCCACCACGGGCCGGATTTCCACCGTTCCCCACCGTCCCGCCGGAATGCGCGCGGCGATGTCTATCGCCACATCCAGGTTCTGGACGTCGATCAAAAAGTAACCGCCAAGCTGCTCGCGCGTCTCGGCAAAAGGACCGTCCGTTACCAGACGTTTCCCATCGCGAAGCCGCACGCTAGTCGCTGTTGCCGTTGAATGCAGCGGCGCCGCAGCCAGATATTGTCCTTTGGCGCTGAGTTCATGCGCATATTGGGCAGACTCCTGGTAGCAGGCCTCGCGCTGCGCCTCATTCAACGCCTGCTCATCCCCGTAAATCAACAGCATATATTGCATATGTTTCTCCATCAGTGAATCGAACCACGAAAGCCCAAATCGACAACGACTCCATATTTTTTTTACCATCTTTAAGGTGAATAGCGTTTCCGACGAAGCCATCGAGGAAGTCTATCGCTCCGACTGGGGCCGGATTGTCGCGACGCTCATTCGTCTGGTGGGCGACTTCGAAGTGGCCGAAGAGGCCGCACAAGAAGCCTTTACGGCCGCGGTCGACCGGTGGCGCATCTCCGGCGTCCCCGAATTCCTCCGCGCCTGGATCATTCAGACGGCGCGCCACAAGGCAATCGACCGCATCCGCCGCGCGAAGCGGCACAACCAAAGTCTCGAATCCTACGCCGGGCTCAACGTCGCCGTGGCGGAACCGGAATATGACATCGACGAAATCCCGGACGATCAGCTTCGTCTGATCTTCACCTGCTGCCACCCGGCGCTCGCGCCCGAGGCCCAGGTGGCACTGACACTCCGCACGCTAGGCGGTCTCGAGACCGATGAGATTGCCCGCGCATTTATTGTCCCGCCGGCTACCATGGCGCAACGGCTGGTGCGTGCCAAGCGCAAGATTCGCGACGCCGGGATTCCGTATGCATTGCCCGCCCTCAGCGATATGCCGGAGCGGCTCGGCACCGTGCTGACCGTGATCTATCTGATCTTCAATGAAGGGTATGCCACCACCCGAGGCCGCCTCGTGCGAACCGCTCTTTGCGGGGAGGCCATCCGCCTCGGCCGGATGCTGCGCACGCTCTTATCGCCGCAGCCGCCGGCGGAGGTCACGGGCCTTCTGGCGCTGATGCTGCTCCACGATGCTCGTCGTGACGCCCGTCTTGACCAGGCGGGCGATCTGATCGTCCTCGAACAACAGAACCGCAGCCTGTGGAATCAGGCGCAGATCGCGGAAGCACTGCCGCTGGTGGAAGCAGCGCTCCAGGGCGGCCCAGGGCCGTATGCGGTGCAAGCGGCGATCGCTGCCGTGCATTGCCGCGCAGCGCAGCCCGAAGATACCGCTTGGCTGCAAATTCTCCGACTCTATGATGTTCTGGAGCGCTCCCAGCCCTCGCCCATCGTGGCCTTGAATCGCGCTGTCGCGGTTGCCATGGTGAACGGTCCTCGAGCGGCGCTCGAACTCATCGACGCCATCGTCGCAAGTGGAGACCTCGACGGCTACCACCTCTTGCATTCCACGCGCGCCGACTTGCTGCGCCGCATGGGATCCAACCAGAAGGCCGCGGAAGCCTACCTTCGAGCTCTCGCTCTGGTGACCAATGACAGCGAGCGCCGATTTCTGGAGCGGCGGCTGCGTGAGGTGACCACCTAGACCATCAAGGTCTTCAGATACGCCACGCTCTGCTGCGTCAGTTCCCAGTTCTGTTCGACGAAGTAATTCTTGATTCCGCCTGTCCTGGCCGCTTTGAAGGTCTTGACCCAGTCGATGCTGCCCTTCCCGACCGCCGCCTGCGGCCTTCGTCCGTCGCGCAACGGGACGCTCATGTCCACGTCTTGGACGTGCATCGAGATGAATCGGCCAGGGTACTTCAGGAAATACTCTGCGCCCACCAGGCCCGAGTTGATGGTCGACATCTGGAATTGGTATTTGACCAGCTTCGGATCGAGCAGATCGAACAGCAGATCGTAGGTGCGCTTGCCCCCGACCATCGATACTTCGAAGCCTTCGTTATGCAGGCCCTGCTGGATGCCGGCTTTCGCGGTCACAGCCGCGATACGGTTGTATTCCTCCGCGGCCTTCTTCACCTGGTCCAGCGTCGGATGATCGTCGCCGTTGCCATCGCCCAGGCTATTGGTGAATATCTGCGCGATACCGACTTCTTTGGCCCACTCGATACCTTTTTGCTGACCGCTACGAAGCTCATCCAGGCTGAAGTGACAGCTTTCGGCCTTGAGCCCGTGATCGGCCAGGATCTTCTTCACTTCTTTCCCGTTGGCGAGAACCCGGAATTCGCCAGTGTCCAGCCGATCCGGCGAACACAGTTCCAGTCTGCTCACCCCTATCCCCGCCATCATCTTCACGAACGCCGGAAAGTCCTTCAGCATCGAGCGAAGCGGATAGATCTGGCTGCCGATCGGCAGACCCAGCGGATTGGCCTCAAGCTCGACTGCATTCACGGACAGGAACGCCGCCGTCGCGGAACCGGCTACCGCCTTGCGAAGAAATTCTCTTCTCACCATCTTGATCCCACCTAAGGTAGCAAAATTGGGTCCATCGATTGGGTATATACTACAAAATCGGCAGCGAAAGTTGACCTAACATGCATACACATCCCGCTCACAACCACGCACACCCTCACTCGCATCAGCACCCGCACTCGCGCCGCGATTTCTTCGGAGCGTTCGCGAAGCGCACTCTCGCCGGCGCCGGACTCCTCGAACTTGCCCACTACCGTGCAGCCTGGTTCCGCGCCATGGCGGCGACGGCGGACTCGCAACTCTTCGACATCGAAATGGCCGCTCCCGGAGTTTACTTCGCCCGCGCCCGTGCGCAGGCGCTGGTGAACGCCAACGCTGCGATCTTCGTCAATGCCAACGATGTTCTGGTTGTGGATTCGCATTCCAAGCCCTCCGCCGCCGCCTCGCTGATCGCGCAGATCAAAAAGGAGGTCACGCCCAAGCCCGTGCGCTATGTCGTCAACTCCCATTTCCACTGGGATCACACCCAAGGCAACCACGCGTACCGGACCGGCCAACCCAAGATAGACTTCATCGCCCACGAAGCCACTAAGAAACTCATGTCGGATCTGGCGACTCAACGCCTCAAGGCATCGCTCGACGACGTTCCGCGACAGATCGATGCCATGCGGGCCCGTTCCTCCAAAGCCGCCTCTGCCGCCGAGAAGGCTTTTTGCGCCGAGCAGATCCGGCAGATGCAGGCCTACCAGCAGGAGATGAGGAACTACACACTGGAGCTGCCCACCATTACGTTCGCCACGTCGCACGTGATTAAAGACAAGGCTCACGATCTTCACATCGAGTTTCATGGACACGCCCACACCGCAGGTGACGTGGTAGTCTATTGTCCGCAGAAGCGTGCAATTTCGAGCGGCGACATGATCCACGGCATCCTGCCCTTCATCGCCGACGGTTTTCCCAAGTCCTGGCCGAAGACCATCGATTCCGTCGGTGCCCTCGACTTTAATCGCCTCATGCCCGGCCATGGACCGCTCCAGCAAGGACGCCAGCCGATGAGCAGCCTGCGCAATTACATCGAAGAACTCTCGTCGAGAGTCGACCAAGGCAAACGAGAAGGCAAAACTGTGGCCGATCTGCAGAAGATCGTGACCGTCGCATCTCTGAAGTCGCTGCAATCCAACGGCTATGCCAAATATGTGGCGGACAACGCGTACAAGACCTTCCCCAACTTCGGCCCCGCCGCGGGCTTGCAAGGCGATATCAACATCAACATTGGCGAGATCTACAAGAATCTTGACCGGCTTTGACCTTACCGGCTATCGGTCGACGGCGGCACGAGGTTCTTTAACCGTAAATACACCGCCAGATATCCATATTCCTCGTTGTCGTGAAGAGTGGCATAGAGCAGAGTCCAGAACTTGGAGTGTTCGGGATTACCGACTCTGGTGGCGGCGATGGCGTCGGTGGTCGATTCAAG
>JBDTTL010000390.1:0-3991 GCA_039930665.1 Acidobacteriota bacterium | reverse complement strand
TGAGCAACGATTTCAGATCAGTTTGCCTGGCGGGACCGAGTTGCTCGGGTACCTGGGTGAGAAGCCGGTGATGTACCGGGCATCGCTCCAGATTCCCGGCCGGAAACGACCAATGCGGCATCTGGCTGCGGTTTCGCAGACGCTCTTTGAGACCACGCTCGGAGCCGATGGGCAAGCGCGGCGGACGATTCTCTACGACGGCTCACCCGAGTTCGTGCTCCATCGTTTGGCTGTGAGGTTTGGTCTCCCGGCGCTTCCTAAATGGGCTGAATGGTTCCGGGCGGACCTTGACCGACGCGGATTGGTGGAAGAGCTTCTGGGGTTCAACTGTTCACCCGTAGCAATCAAGGGCACCAAGCTCCGGATGTTGCGCATCTTGAGCACGGGCATAAAACGCAAGCTCATCGCAGTGCCGCCGGAAGCATCTTCGCCCATCCTGGCATTGGAAGCTGTCTAATACAGCCCCCTGCCAGATCTCCGACATGCGACTCATCGTCCAAGAGGATTGTTTCCCAATTGCAGACCATACAGAAACAATCCAGGGAACCCACGTCAAATCAGAGCGATGAAGGGAGTTTTGGGGATTTTTCGCGAAATTGCGTGTGTTCTGGAGCACGGTAATGCGCCGGGGCTTTATTGCTTGTGGTGCTTGAGTGCCTCGCGAACTTTGGCTACGTGCGTGCCGTGCACGCGAATAGCTTCATGCAACTGCTGGCCACTAACATGTAGTTCCTCGGCCCAATAGTGAATATCCGAGGAAAGCTTCGGATTGATCTCGTTTGGGTCGTGCGGGCCCTTCTTTTTTGGGAGTTCACGCCCTTCCGGAAGTGGTGTTGAATCTGACATTGGTGGTGTTCTTTCCTGCCCGAAGGCTTGGACGTCCATCAAGAGGCGGGCAATACTAAATCGGCTTTCCGGTGTAAAACGACGGCGTTATTTAGCCGGCATCATGATCTTGGAAACGGTGATCGTGTCACCTTTCATGTCGCCCGTTAACGTCACGCCCGCGTGGCCAGCGTGCATCTGAAGCAACGGGCTATCCTGGTTGGCGATTTTGTAAACCTTGCCGTCGCTGACGAAAACGAATTTACCGCCGCCCTTGACGCAAGCCAGCGCGCATTCACGGTCGGTCATCCCCGGGTGTGCACCCGTCATCTTTGCGTGGCTTGCGCCACACATGCTGTCGCTGACTTGACCTGTCCAGGTCTGATCAGCAGCGACGGCGACCGCACAGGCCATCGCGGCCAGAATAAAGAATCTCAGAATTTGTTTCACGATTTAGTCTCCTCGATCCGGGACATTCTGTTGGGTCCGGGACGACTTCAGTCTACACCCAGGCCGCAGTTGGGCGTTTATCCGCACTCATTGAGGATTTGGATGCAAGTGTCCGTATCTAAGGCCGTCCCTGAGTCACGATGCGCATCGGGTAAACCCGGAGAAACACTTCCGTTTCCTGGGCGTTCAGGCCATTTGTGATCTTTGTGAAGTCGGCGACGGCGAATCCGTCCACGGGTGTGTATCCGCAATGATTGAGGATTTGGATGCAGGCGTCCGTATCTAAGGCCTAACTAAGAACCGCACCCTGGCGTCATTTATCAACAACGAGGACTAGCTCACACGCCGGAGCTGTCTCCCGCGTGGGGAAGAGACGTAGCCAAGTCGGCTGCGGGAGTCGCCCTGATTGAGCCCGGCCGCACCGGCATTGTGTCCGCGATCAAGGTCGGCAGGATCAACTTTCAACGCATCCTGAGCTACGCGCCCCGTTCCACCAGCAAGAAGATTTCCTCGATTGGGGGCTTTATGAGCAGCACGGCGGTGGTCGTTTTACCAACCCCGCCTTTGTTCGAGGCCAAAATTACGATCATCTGGACGCTCCGTCATGACGCCCTGCCATGATGGCGGGTTGGATCGTCAGTACGGCATGGCAACGCGTCTGGCAAGGGAATCATCGTGGGGCGTCATTATGCGTTGTGATGAGGGCATGTCGGGCTTTGGCTAGGAACGTGCTCTTCCAGTGCACGATGATCAAACAAACAGCGGAAAAAGCAAAAGTCTACGACATCCTGAAGGGCTTCTCCACGGCGATGTTCGTGACGCTCGGGACCGGCGGCCGTCCGACGGCGCGACCGATGCACATGGCGCACATCGACGAGGAAGCTGGGGAGATATGGTTCTTCACCGGGAAGGGCAGCAACCTGATGGAAGAACTCCAGAAGGAAGCCGTGACCCTGCTGGTCTTTCAGAATGACAACTCCGCGTACCTTTCACTGCGCGGGCGGGCCAAGCTCACTCAGGGCGCGGCGAACATTAGGGAACTGTGGAAAGAGCCATACAAGGTATGGTTCCCTGAAGGGCCGGATGACCCCAACATCGCACTTATCGCCTTCGACCCGTCTGAGGCGGAATACTGGGACAACCGCGGCATGAACAAGCTGGAGTACATGTTCGAATCGGCGAGGGCCTACGTTAAGGGGGAAGCGGCGGACGTGAGCGACATCGACCAGCACGGCAAGACGAAGTTGTAGATTTTGCTGTCAACGGGTGCTGTCCCGTTAACCCCGAGCATCTGGACGAAAGCTCCGTCACGGCGGAGTGATTCCAGGTTAGAGCCGAGATGGCCAGCGAGGCGCTTCGTGTTCGCCGGGAAAGCCACAGGCCGCACGCAGGTGGCTCACTACGACGAGTCTGACTCTCGCTGGATATTTCTGCGGGCAATTTCTAATCTCGCAAGCCCTTTCCACGAGGGGAATTCGCCAATTTCTTTGCCTTGTCCTGAGGCGGGGCGTTCGAGTTCGACAATCGATTCCTCGATCTGCTTCTTCCGTTACACCCGGACACGAGACTGTTCGCCTTCGAAGTCAGTTCCCCTAGACGCAGGCCACCACAGCATGGTCGCGTGCCACCCTAGACCGGCTCTTGTCCTGAATCGATCCGCAACGTGAGTGGGATTGGGAAACGGTGCACGCGAACCTGAAGTCCTTGAGGCGGTGGTTCTCGGAGACGACAGCTCACGGTTGGATCGGCACTCCACCTACGGCCTGAATGATCCTAGCAACGGTCCCCACTCCGATGCTCATTTGGTCAGCGATTCTATGGATGGAAAGCCCTGCTTTGCGAAGCCGTACGACTTCCTCGCGATCGAAGACCCGGCGAGGGCGGCCGATCGCATTCCCCGTCTCCGTGTGGTGCATTGGCCGCGCGCATCCCGGCATTGACCCATTCATGAATCAGTTCCCGCTCGAACTGCGCCACGGCGGCCAGGATGTGCATGAGCAGTTTGGAGGCGGGATTGGACTCGTCGGAACGATACCTTCAGTTCGCCAGGTGAACGTTCTACTGGATCGCACTTACGCCCGGCGTAGCCAGAGTCACTTCCCTATACGGAGTCCTCGAACGGTACTCCCATAACGCGCGACTCGAGAAGTGACTTCAAGCCAGATGGCGGCCTGCCCGGGAATGTCTTTCAGCAGGCTGCGCGACGAGTCATCTGCCCCACCTATTCCCTTCACATCATTTTGCCTTTCTTTGGAAACAAGGAGCGTGCGCGCATGGGCGCTTTGACCTGCATCAGCGACTATCTCAGGTTATGTGGTGGAACACATAACTTGAGATATGTGGCGATGTAGGTTATGTGGTTCATGATCTGGACACCTCGGATTGGCGCGCATCTGCGGCCGCGAATGGCAACATAACTTCCCTCCATACTGGATCGCACAGCCCCAGGGCTGAGAGAGGTGATCCATGTTTGAAACTGTACTTAAGACTTCGGCGGCGCAGACGCGCTACGAAAGAGCGCCCCTGGCCCGTGAGCGCGACCTATTCATCCAGGACTTCCGGTCACAAGGCCATTCGGAGTACCGGGCGAAGACCGTCAACTCATTGCTGCTGGAGGTCGCAATCCATATTGAATGGCATGACGGAGCCATTTCGTTGGCCGACTTGAAAACGGCGGCTGAAAGATGGCTCGCTTCGCGTAGCCGTCACCACGAGA
>JBDTTL010000389.1:0-4006 GCA_039930665.1 Acidobacteriota bacterium | reverse complement strand
ATATCGTTGCGCAGGATTTGCTGAACGCGACGGCGGAGGCGTGCGGTTGGGAATCGCCGCGAGTCCTCGCGACGTTCGCGGGCGAGAGACTGGCCGACACCGTCTTCCGGCATCCGTTTCTGGAGCGCGATTCCATCGGGCTGCTGGGCGATCACGTCACGCTCGAACAAGGAACCGGCGCGGTGCATACGGCTCCCGGACACGGCCAGGAAGACTACGTGATTGGCGTCGAGAACGGCCTTCCGGTGTATTGTCCGGTGGATGGCGCGGGCCGGTTCTTTCAGGCCGAGGGCGCGGCGGGCAAGCTCCCCGAAGAACTATTGGGCAAGAGTGTCTGGGACGGAAACGCTATCGTCATCGAGATCCTGAAGAACGCCGGCGCGCTGGCGGCGACGCGCAAGATCGAGCACAGCTATCCGCATTGCTGGCGCTGCCATCATCCGACTATTTTCCGCGCGACGGAGCAGTGGTTCATCGGGATGGATCGCGTGGTGAACGGCGGAACGCTGCGCGAGAATGCGCTCGCCGCCATCAAGAAGGTGAAGTGGAACCCGGCGTGGGGCGAGGAGCGCATCGGCAACATGATCGCGACGCGTCCGGACTGGTGCATCTCGCGCCAGCGGGCGTGGGGCGTGCCGATCATCGTGTTCTATTGCGACGGCTGCCAGCAGCCGCTGACCGATCGCAAGATTCTGGATCGCGTAGTGGATTTAATTCGCGTCCACACCGCGGACATTTGGTATTCGACCGACGCGGCCGAATTGGTTGGGCCGGATGCGAAGTGCTCGCGCTGCGGCGGCCGGACGTTCCGCAAGGAAAGCGACATCTTAGACGTGTGGTTCGATTCGGGCGCAAGCCATCTGGCGGTGCTGACTCCGGAGAATCATCTGCCGTGGCCCTCCGACATGTACCTCGAAGGCGGCGATCAATACCGCGGCTGGTTCCACAGTTCGCTCTTGATCGCGGTCGGGCTGCGCGGCGAATCGCCGTATCGGGCATCAGCGACGAATGGCTGGACGCTCGATGGCGAAGGTCACGCGCTCTCTAAATCGAAGGGGGCGGAGGAAGTCGAGAAGGTCATCAACAAATATGGCGCGGAGTTGCTGCGCCTGTGGACCGCGTCGGTCGATTTCACGGAAGACGTGCGTTTCTCCGACACCATCGTCAGCCGCTTGATTGAAGCGTACCGCAAGCTGCGCAATACCTTCCGCTATACGCTGGGCAACCTACATGACTTCGATCCAGAAGTCGACGCGGTGCCTGTGAACGAATTACTTGAGATCGACCGGTGGATACTGTCACGGGCGGAAGATTTGGTTCGGCGCGCGCGGGTGCACTACGACGATAACGCGTTCCACAAAGTGTATCGGGCGATCTACGATTTCGCGACTACCGATTTGAGTGCGGTGTATTTCGATGTTCTCAAAGACCGGCTGTATACGGCAGCCACCAAGGGGCGCGCGCGGCGGAGCGGGCAGACGGCGCTGTTCAAAGTCCACTATGCGCTGACGCGGCTGGCGGCTCCGCTGCTCGCGTTCACCACCGAGGAAGTTTGGAGTCACACGCGCAAGCCGGCGGGCGCGCCGGATAGCGTTCACCTGGCCCTGCTGCCGGAGCCTGAAGAATTGGCGTCGGGTCTCGACGCAGCGAAATTGGCGCGATGGGAGCGGCTGCTCGAAGTACGCGGCGTGGTGTTGAAGGTGCTCGAGGAAGCGCGGCAGGCGAAGTCCATCGGCACGTCGCTCGAAGCGCGAGTCCGGCTGGCGGGGGCGCAGCTAGACGATTACGCGGACGACTTACCCGCGCTCTTCATCGTTTCGCAAGTGGTGCTGGAGCCTGCCTTGAACACCAGCGGGGAACTGAAAGTCACCGTGGAACGCGCCGAAGGCGCCAAGTGCGACCGCTGCTGGAAGTATTCGGTATTCACGGGCCCGGTGTGCGAGGGGTGCACCGACGCCTTGCGGGAAATGCTGAGATGAACCTGCGGCTGCGGTCCGCGATCATCGCCACCACGGTGGTGATCCTGGACCGGCTGAGCAAAATCTACATCCGCCGATCCTACGCGCCGTGGGACGTGACCGAAGTGATCCCGCGAATCTTCAACATTGTGCATATGGAGAATCCGGGTGCCGCGTTCAGCATGCTTGCCGAGGCTCCGCCGCTGGTGCGTTCGGTGCTGCTGGTGGGCGTATCCGTGGTGGTGATGATTGGTGTCGGCGTGATGCTGTGGCGGCTGCCTAAGAGCGCGAGTTGGTTGACCTCAACCTCGCTGGCCCTGGTTTTGGGCGGCGCCTTCGGCAATCTGTGGGACCGCGTGCTGCGCGGATCGGTCACGGATTTCCTGCAGCTGTTCATCGGCTCCTATGAATTCCCTTCGTTCAATGTGGCCGACAGCGCCATTACCGTCGGCGCTACGCTGCTGGTTCTGGATTTGCTGAGGGGCCCGAAGGCCAGAGCCTAGGCGCAACTCGATAGCCGCTTATCTCGCTCCGGGTTCGCCCATATGCCATACTTATGACATATGCGGACGACCATTGAACTCCCGGATGAGTTGCTGAACACCGCGAAGAGCCGTGCGGCGTTCTCCGGCGTCTCGCTGAAAGAGTTCTTCATCGAGGCTCTCGAACAAAAACTGGAGCAGCGCCGTGAAAAGACGCGCCGCCCGCCGCCCGCGATTGGGAACCCGAAGGCTCGCCGGATTCGCATTCTGACGCCCAAACAAATCGACAAAGCGATGTTCGGCTGAAGCCATGCAGCGTTCTCTGGTGGATGTCAACATTTGGTTGAGTCTGCTGGTCCGTCAGCACCAGCATCATAGGATCGCGCGGAAATGGTATGAGGCTCTTGATGCCGCTGAAGCCGGCCTGTGCCGTTTTGTTCAACTCGGCCTGATTCGCCTCCTGGGCAATCGATCCATCATGGGATCAGATGCGATCTCCGCTGTGGCGGCATGGGACTTGATCGACGAACTTTTAGCGGATGAACGTGTCGAGTTTGTATCCGAGCCGCCCGATTTCAACAACTTCTTCCCTTCCCTGCTGAGCTATTCTGTTCCCACGGGAAAGCTGGTCGGCGACGCCTATCTGGCCGCATTCGCCCTTAGCGCATCTAGAAGACTGGTGACTCTCGATGCCGGATTTCGGCAATTCCGCGGGCTGGATTTAGAGGTGATTGGGAGTGCTCGCCACTAACCTACTCAGCGATGAGCGCCTCGCCCGCGATGAATCCACTGGGAATCGGGATGCCGCCGTGCTAGACGCGCGTGGTCAGCGCCGCGTTGTGTGCGCCGCACGGCTGCGCCATTCGGTGATCCAGTAGCGGCTAGGAACTCTCTACACTGATCTTAGGTCGCCATGAAGACATTTAGAGCGGTTGTGCGGTCACAGCGCGTAAGCTGCGGAGGTTCTAAGGAAGGACCGGGGTGGCTTGAGGTCTGTCTCTGGACCTTGGGCTGCCTAGCTTTGGGCTACTGCGCATTCCTGTGGGGGCGCGCTCAGTATGACCAGGCACAAGGTAATTGGGCGCTGGAGCATACGCTACCGGGGGATCCGCTGACAGTCGCGGGGCCTTCGAAACGCCCTCCGGATGCAGCAGAGGGCAGCTTGGTGGGCCGCATCGATATTCCCCGCTTGGATCTTTCCGCGGTCGTGTTCGAAGGAACCAGCGATGATACGCTGGCGCGCGGCGTGGGACATCTGCGTGGATCGGCGGCCCCTGGCGAGCGCGGGAATCTGGTGCTAGCTGGTCATCGCGACACTTTCTTCCGCGAGTTGCGGGGGATACGGCGAGGCGATGAGGTGAACATCAAAAGTCCCGATGGCGAATTTGCGTATCAAGTGGAGTCGACTGAAATCGTGCAGCCGAATCAAACCGAAGTTTTGAAGCCGGGCGACGGCTCCATGCTGACGCTGATTACTTGCTATCCGTTTCGCTATATCGGAAACGCCCCGGAACGGTTTATCGTCCGGGCGACCAAGGTTGGGAAAGCGAAGCATTCGTCATGACC
>JBDTTL010000388.1:0-4015 GCA_039930665.1 Acidobacteriota bacterium | reverse complement strand
AACGGCTGAAAGTTCGCCGCGAAGTAGCTCGCCTTTTCGCGACGATTCGGATTCCCTCTGCGTAAGGAGTTCCCGCGAAGCCAAATTCCTTGGCGAACTTTGTCGAGTCAAAGACATAAGGCGAATCGCTCTGGTAGAGCATCTCGTAAGACTCGCGGATATCCGATTTGAACCAGCCGGCCACTCGCAGGATCGGCCGGTACAATACGCGGTATTTAGGGGCCACTCCGAATTCCTTAGCGGCCATCGCGATGAACTCTTTCCCGGTTGGCGGATTGGGCGCGGTTGGCAGATGCCACACCTGGTTCCAAGCCGACTCTCGCTCTGCCAGCAGGGCGACTCCGCGCGCCGCGTCAGGAGTAAATGTCAGGGAGTGGGGCACCGAGGCGTTGACTAGCCAAGAAGGCGTCTTCCCTTTTGCCAGAGCGTCGAACACCAGAACGTTCGGCACGCCGTGGTCGGAGTCGGGCCCATAGAAATCGGCGGAGCGAGCGATCATCGCGCCTAGGCTGCCGGCCTTGGCTTCGATCATCAGAATCCTGGCAATCTCTGCGCGGATCTCTCCCTTCTTGGAGCAGGGAGCGTACGGAGTTTCCTCCGTCATCGCGCCATTCACCTTCCCATACATGTAAGCGTTATCGAAGAAGACCAGCTTCGCCTGCGCTCTTGCAGGCTTCGATGGTATTGGCCATGATTCTTGGCCAGAGATCCTGCCAGACGCGGGTGTCGTACTTGAGGCCCACGAGCAGGTGAACCACGCTTGACCGGGCGACTGCACGGATGGTCTGGTCAAGATCGGCCAAGTCTGCTGCGAATCGTTCGCCACCAGCACATGGTTTCGGATCGCGGCTTACCAGACGGAAAGGCTGCTTGCCGGCAGCGAGAATTTTGGCGAGTCCATTTGCTATCGGGCCGCCCGCGCCAAGGATGGTAATCAATGCATTCTTCCATAGCCCTGCCACAAGTATTCCAAGGCCTCGGGCAGCGTTTGCTGTTTCACCGTGCGATCGGTGTGGCCGGCGTTACGCGCAAATACAAACTGATAGTGGTAGCCCTTGGCGGCTAGCGCCTTGGCCATGTTTTCGTTTGCGACTACCCAATCGTGCATGTTGTCCCGCATGACATTCGGATTGAACAGGTCCCGGTCTCCGACTTCCATCCACAGCCGAATCGGCTTAGCGGGACTCGACGGGATCAAGTATTGATGAAATTCCCAGGCGCCTCCGGGGGTCGCGGGATTCGGCGGCCATTGCTGGTTGACGTAGGTACCCGAGTAGGTAAGGACGCGGTGATAAAGCTCCGGGTGATACCACGCCATGATCAAGGCGCACGAACCGCCGGAACTGCCGCCCATGGTCGCGCGGCCATCGGGATCTTTCGTCAGTTTGACGTTGTACTGTTTTTCCACTAGCGGCAGCACCTCGGTTTCGACGAACTCCGTGTAACGCCCCGACATGGTGTCGTACTCCAAGCCACGCTCGCTGCCTTGTGCGTCGCCACTACCGTTGCCAAGGGAAATGGCGATCATCGCCGGCACTCTTTTCTGCGCGATCAGGTTGTCCAACGCCGCGAACAGCAACGGGTCGGGCCCATCCGCCCCAATAATGAACGGCGACGCCGTGCCGGGGACGTATTGCTTCGGGACATACACGGATACCCGGCGCGTATAGGATGCCGGATGGCTGGTGGTCACGATCAGCTTGGCGGGATCGGCGGGGTCGGGCGCGCCGAAAGTGCCGGTTTCGCGCGCGATGCCGGGATAAATCTTGCTATCGGCCGAATTCATCGTGAAGTTGTAGACGGTTCCTTGCGGGACGCCGTCCTGGACCGTCATCTCCGGTGCGGGGTTGTGGCTTGGACCGATGATAAAGTTTCCATCCGCGTCGGCGGGAGCGTTGGCCCCGTCGGGCAATTCTTTCGCCGTGACATAACCGGAAGTGTGCGGATCGCGCGTGGGCGGCGTCGGACGCGCGGGGGTCGGGGCCGCGGGCGGAGCTTGTGGGGCGGCGGAGGGAGCCTGGGCGATTGCCGTGTCGAAGCCAGTCGTCAGGCAGATCAGAAAGGCGACGCTAAAGAGACGGAGCATGGGAACAGTCCTTTCGCGCAGGAATAGACGCTACCGGCAACAAGCATACAACGCGCCGACGCCCAGTGCGCTTCAATGAGACGCTACCCACTTGCCAACGATAATTTTCTTCCACTTCAACCCAGGCTTCCAAACGCATTCTGGTGAGCCCGTTGTCGCTAAATGTGTTTTAGCGCACTACCCGACGCCCGCGCGGGTCCCTTTTCGGGTCCTCACGCTATAATAGGGAGAACATGAACATCCTTCGATTCCTGAAGATGTCCGCCCACTTGCAGATGATGCCGGTGTTGGAGAGCGGCGAAGAAACGCTGGTCGGCGGGCAGGCCGTCATGGAAGGTGTGATGATGCGCGCACCGCACAGCTACTGCGTGGCGGTACGGAAGCCTTCGGGCGAGATCGTCACCGAGGAGCAGGCGATCGAACGCGTGTCGGAAAAGTATCCGCTGTTTAAAAAGCCGATTCTGCGCGGCCTGGGGATGCTGGGCCAGGCCATGACGCTGGGCTATCGTGCACTCAAATTTTCCGCGAACGCGGCGCTGGACGATGGAACTCAGAAGGAAGGCGCGAAACCAGCCGAGCTTTCTTCCTGGCTAATGACCGCGAACCTAGTGTTCTCTCTCGGTTTCTTCATTTTCCTTTACAAATTCGTCCCGCTGTTTCTGGCCACCGCTCTGGGCAAGGCAGTGCCGGAGCTCTCCGGGCGATTCGCCACCAATATGACCGACGGCGTAATTCGCATGGCGATCTTCCTTACGTTTCTGTTTGTGATCTCGCGCCTGAAAGAAATTCGCCGGGTATTCGAATATCATGGCGCGGAACACAAAGTCGTCTTCAACTTCGAATCGCGCGAGCCCCTGAGCATCGATAACGCGCAGAGGTTTGTCACCTTTCACCCGCGCTGCGGCACCAGCTTTCTGCTGGTGGTGATGGTGATCTCGATGATCGTTTACGCACTTCTCCCGTTCGATTCGTTTACCGCGAAATTCCTGGCACGCATCGCGCTGCTGCCCCTGATTACGGGACTCAGCTACGAATTGATCCGCTTCGCGGCTAAGCGCCAAGGGACTGCGATGGGTCTGCTGACTGCTCCCGGGCTGTGGCTCCAGCGCATTACAACCAAGCCGCCGGACGACCGCGAAGTGGCGGTGGCGATCCATGCTCTGGAAGGCGCGATGACGCTCGAAGCTAAGCAGGGCGGCGAACTGGTGATCGCTTAAGCGACGCCGTACGGAGCCGACCGATGCAATACCAGCAAAAACTCGACGACATCGAACGCAAGTTCGAAGACCTGAACGGCCAGATGGCCGATCCGGCCGTCATCGGCGACTCGACGCTGTATCGCAAGGTGAGTAAGGCGCATAACGAGCTGGCCGAGATCGTGGCGAAGTACCGCGATTGGAAAACCGCGACCCGGAACCTGCAAGAGGCCCGGCCGATGCTGACGGAATCCGATCCCGAATTGCGAAGCATGGCCGAGGAAGAAGTGGCGCGCCTCGAGCCGGAGGTCGCGCGCATCGAAGACGACCTGAAGATCCTGCTGCTGCCCAGAGACCCACTGGATGAGAAAGATGTGGTGCTCGAAATCCGCGCCGGCACCGGTGGCGACGAAGCTACCCTGTTTGCCGATGAGATTTTCCGCATGTACTCGCGCTTCGCGGAGACGCGGGGATGGAAAGTGGAAGTCACTTCCACCAGCGAATCGGCGGTGGGCGGCCTCAAGGAAGTGACGGCCCTGGTGAGCGGCAACAAGGTATACAGCCAGCTCAAGTATGAAGCCGGCGTTCACCGCGTGCAGCGCGTACCAGCCACCGAGACGCAGGGCCGTGTGCATACCTCGGCTGTCACGGTAGCGGTGCTGCCGGAAGCCGATGAAGTGGAAATTGCGGTGGAGGCGAAGGATATCCGCATCGACACGTTTTGCTCTTCCGG
>JBDTTL010000387.1:0-4027 GCA_039930665.1 Acidobacteriota bacterium | reverse complement strand
CTAAGTAAGTGAGGTGACGGACCGGTCCCTCCGCACCGCACTGGTACCCTGTTGGCGCCCTGAATCGTGCCTTTACCGACAGCCGGTTGGAACGACGCCACGTTGCGCGCCGTTCCCCCACAAGGGGCACTATTTGGGAAGGGAGCAGCCTGTCGAATTGAGCCAGCTGATGGCTCGGGAATGGCGGTTGCCAACGCGCGCAACTTAAGCATTCGTTACTGCCGTTGGCCGCCATTTCCCTACGACCTGGAATCGCGGCGACTATTCGACTCTCGTGCCAATGCTAGTGGCAGCAATATTCAGCTCAGAGGTTACTGTGTAGATTCCCTTTCCCAAATTGATTACGACAAGCTTCATATTGATCGGAGGCCTGCCGTCAGTAAACATCAGTGTTGCTTTACCGGTACAATCCGAATTCACCGTATAGGTACCGCTGGCAGGACTCCACTCACCCGGTGGTGGAACTCCATTGATAACCACATGGTCCACTTGCCTCATCTCACCTCGCCCATCAAAGTGAACCATCGACACGCCCCGCACGGGACCGGCTTTAGGTCCGGCTAGGATCTGGCCTTCGATAGTGACGCCGTAATCGCCTCGAAGCATTCGATTCGAACATACTCCGTCTTTGTTGTCCCAGGAGTCCGCACGCGCCATGGAGCCCGACGCGAACACGCCGCAAACGATCACCAGTCGACTTACAAGTACGGAAATTCTCAAAGTTGGTTTCATATTCATATGACCTCCCTTAGGTCGGGTCAACTATGACGCTGGGGCATCGAGACCTCAATGGCCTGCAGATTCCGTCCTTGTGGCGCGTGGGTTCCGTGCTACGAGGCCGGGAATCAATACATTGCCAAACGATGTTCTCCAGGGAAATCCCCTCGACGGCCTGCGGTTTCCGGGAATGTTAGACTGAGAGATCCTGGAGGCACTACGGAAAGCGTCAAGCGTCTCTCGCCGCCAATCCGTTTTGGGGTTTTTGAAGTCGACCGTCAGTCTGGCGAGCTGCGGAAGCTTGGGGTCAAGGTCAAACTTCAGGACCAACCGTTCCAGGTTCTGGTGATGCTGCTGGAGCATCCCGGTGATGTCATCACGCGGGAAGAGCTACAGAAAAAGCTTTGGGGCCCCGGCACCTTCGTCGACTTCGAGCGCGGCCTCAACAAAGCCATTAATCGTCTGCGCGATGCGCTGGGCGACGATGCCGATAACCCTCGATTCATTGAGACACTTCCTCAGCGGGGGTATCGGTTCCTGGGGCACGTCGAAACCGCGTCCGAGCCCCATTTTACACCCCCCGCGCTCGCCCCCCCGGACGTTTCAGCGAGCGTTCCCACCTCCATAAAGCGGCGCGGTTTATTCGCGATCGCCGGCGGGTTGATTGCCGTGCCCCTGTTGTCGGTCGGTTACCGCCTTCTCCGATCACCCTCGCGGCGAATCGAATCGATAGCGGTCCTGCCGCTCGAAAATCTTTCTGGTGACCCCGCTCAGGAATACTTTTCCGACGGGATGACGGACGAGCTGATCGGCCAGATAGCCCAAATCGGCTCGCTACGGGTCATCTCGCGGACCTCGGTGATGCGGTACAAGGGCGGTTCTCGTAAGCCGTTGCCGGAGATTGCCCGCGAGTTGAACGTTGATGCGATCGTGGAAGGAACGGTGATGCAGTCCGGTCAGAGGGTGCGGATTACCGCGCAGTTGATCCGCGCATACGATGACCGGCATCTTTGGTCGGAACAGTACGAGCGCGACCTTACGGATGTGCTGGCGCTGCAAGGCGACGTGGCGCGTGCGATAGCGAGCGAAATCCAGATCAAGCTGACGCCGCGGGATCTGAGCAACCCCCTCCGGACCCGCCAAGTGAATCCCCAAGCTTACGAAGCTTTTCTCAGAGGAAACTTCTTTCTGAACCAAGGGATCAGGGGAATCGCGAAGAGCGTCGAATTCTACCGGGAAGCCATCAAGATCGACCCTTCGCAGGCTGACGTCCACGCCAGTCTAGCCGAGGCGCTATGTTACGCCGGAATCTTTGGGTTCCGCCCGTCCGCGGAGACGTACCGGGAAGCGCGGCTAGCCGCCCTGAAGGCGCTCGAAATAGACGAACTGTCGGCCGGCGCTCACAATGTGTTGGCGGAGGTTAAAAAGGGTTATGACTGGGAACTAGCGGGCGCGGAAGCGGAGTATAAGCGTGCGCTCCAGTTGAATCCCAACCATCTATTGACGCGATTGTGGTACGCAGAGTGTCTTGCCCGGATGGGACGATACGCCGAAGCCCTGATGGAATCGGAGCGAGCGCTCGCAATGGACCCCGTTTCGCCCAACAGCCACGGCAATCGCGGCATGCTTCTGTTCCGTGCCCGCCGTTATGACGAAGCAATTGGGGCCAGCCAGCGGGCGCTTGATCTTGAACCGAGATTCATTAACGCCCTCTGGTGGCAGGGTCTCTCGTACGCGGGGAATCATGACTTTCCGAGATCCATCGCTGCTCTCACAAAGGCCAGAAGTATAGATGACGGACCACTATTTCGAGCGCTTCTCGGCCATGTCTACGGGCGCGCGGGAGACAGAGGCAAGGCTCTCAGAAGTTTAGAAGAGCTGACTGCGCTGAACGGGCGACGGTACGTTTCTCCCGTGGACTTTGCCGTAGTCTACGCTGGGCTGGGTGATGCGGACTCGACGTTCCAATGGATGGAAAAAGCTTATCAGGCTCGCGCCACGCGAGTATGCGAACTGCCGTCTATGTACTTCGATGGCGTCCGATCAGATCCCCGCTACAGGAACCTTATGCAAAGAATCGGTCTGCCACTTTAGAGACGCAGATATCGATTGCTTCAAGCTTGCGGCAATGCGACGGAGTGGAGCCAAACCCGTGGTCACCCGGATCGAAGCGCAGAAAACGGGATGCAAGACAGAACGAGATCTTGATCTGTTGCCTTCCGGCAATGACGTGCTGAACGAAGCCGTTGGAGTTACAATGGCGGGGCCCTTGGAACGATCAGCGTCGTATCGGTCGACGCGGCTCTTCATTCGAAGGTTTGCGAGGACTCTACGAAGCGATTGACATGGCTCGACTAATATCTATAAACGTTGGACTTCCGCGCAACATCGACTGGAAGGGCCGCACCGTGCATACCGGGATCTGGAAGTATCCGGTGCATGGCCGCTGTCGGGTCGGCCGGTTGAATCTAGATGGAGACGGTCAAGGCGACTTGGCCGGGCACGGGGGCGAGCAGCGTGCGGTCTTTGTCTACCAGATTGAATCCTACCGCTATTGGCAGGAGCATCTGAAGAGGGATGACTTCGTCCACGGACAGTTCGGCGAGAACTTTACGATCGAAGGATTGCCCGACGATACCGTATGCATCGGCGACCGTTATCAGATCGGAAGCGCGCTGTTCGAGGTTACACAGCCTCGCGTGACCTGCTATCGCGTCGGCATTCGGATGAACGAACCACGGATGCCGGCCTTATTAACATCCAGCGGACGGCCTGGGTTCTACTTCCGTGTCCTACGGGAAGGCGAGGTGGGCGCCGGCGACGAAATCCTGAAGGTGGGAGAAGCGGAAGAGCGAATGCCCGTCGCAGAGATCAACGCGCTTCTCTATTTGCCCGATCATGCACGCGATCTGCTGGAGCGGGCATTGCGGATCGAAGCGCTTTCGCCCGGATGGCGCTCTTCGTTTGAAGCATTACTGGAGAGCGAGACGACAACTGCCGCTGGAGGCGGGAACGCAGGGCTCGCTCCGGAAGCCGCTGCCCATCCGTCTGCGCCAGGGTTTCGGCCGCTCGCTGTGACGGCAATCGATCCCGAGTCCGCGGACGTCCTCTCGCTGACGATGCAGAGCCGGGACGGTCAACCGCTGCAAACGGCTCTGCCGGGCCAGTACGTGGTCTTACGTCTTCAGCCGACCAGCAGCGCCCCGCCGCTTTATCGCAGCTACTCGCTCTCGGGCCCCGTCTCGACGGAACGTTATCGAATCAGCGTGAAGATCGAGCCGAATGGAGCGGCTGGGGCCTACCTGCGCGA
>JBDTTL010000386.1:0-4044 GCA_039930665.1 Acidobacteriota bacterium | reverse complement strand
CTGCGTGTGAAGCAGGCGCTCTAACCAACTGAGCTACGCGCCCTAGTGCGGCCGGAATACTCATTATAAACTAAGCTCGCGTTTGCCGGATATCGGAACGAAATCGAACCCGTTTTCGTTGGGCCCGAGCCGCGCCTCCTCTCCAGTTCTGCGAGGTGCCGAAACAACGGCTGCGCGCGCCTCACCAATTTCGCCCTGCGGACCGGCATTCGCTAGAATGGATCTACTCATGCCCCCGCCAGCGCCGACCGAAGGTGCACCCCTCAGCTTCGAGAACGGACTTCAGCAACTGGAAGCCATCGTCAAGGAAATGGAAAGCGGCGAACTTCCGCTCGAGCGCGCCCTGGAACTATTCGAGTGCGGCATGAAGCTCAGCGACGCCTGCCGCAAACAATTGGAGGAAGCAGAAACCCGCGTCGAGGTGCTCATGAAGCGCGCCGGCGAGGTTCATCCCGAGCCGCTCCGTCCGAACAAAGCATGACGCTCGCCGAATACATGGCGGCCAAGCAGACGGCTGTCGACGCGGCGCTCGACCGCTGGGTCCCTTCCAAAGATGAGAATCCGGCTACCATCCACAGCGCCATGCGTTACAGCCTGTTTGCGGGCGGCAAGCGTATCCGTCCGCTGCTGGCCATTGCCGCGGCGCAAGCGGTTTCCGATGCGCCGGTCGGGGTCGAATCCTGCGCGTGCGCGCTGGAAATGATCCACACCTATTCGCTGATTCATGACGATTTGCCGGCGCTCGATAACGACGACCTGCGCCGCGGCCGTCCCACCTGCCACAAAGTTTTTGGCGACGCCATGGCGATCCTGGCCGGCGACGCGCTGCTGACGCTGGCGTTTGATGTCCTGGCGAAGATGGAATACGCCGACGCCGACACCCGAATCGGATTGGTGCGTGAACTAGCCACGGCGTCGGGCACAGTGGGCGGCATGATCGGCGGACAAGTCAACGACATCGAAGGGGAAGGGAAGCGTCCGACCGCGCACCTGCTCGAATCGATTCATCGCGCTAAAACCGGAGCGTTGTTGCGCGCCAGCGTTCGTATGGGCGCAATCTACGCAGGGGCGGACACGGATCAACTCGCGGCGCTCACCAGTTTCGGCGAGCACGTGGGCTTGGCGTTCCAGATCGTCGACGACATCCTCGACGTGGAGCAATCCTCGGAAGCCCTCGGCAAGACTGCCGGCAAGGACGCCGCGCAACAAAAGATCACGTTCCCGGCGGTGTATGGCATCGAGACCTCGCGAGGAATGGCGGAGGAGGAACGGCTGGCCGCTCACTTGGCCTTGCAGCCTTTCGACGACCGCGCGCAGCGGTTGCGGGAATTGGCGGATCTCGTGGTGCGGCGGCAGGCATGACGGCTGGAACTATGTCATCACCGGCGAAAATCCGCATCGATCAACTGCTGGTCCAACGCGGGCTCGCCGATTCGCGCGAAAAAGCGCAGGCGCTGATCATCGCCGGTGCAGTTTTGGTGAACGGCCAGAAAGCGGTCAAGGCCGGCCACAGTGTAAACGTGGAATCTCAGGTCGAAGTTCTGGAGCGAATGGCCTACGTCAGCCGCGGCGGCTACAAACTCGCGGGCGCGCTGGATCACTGGGCGTTGGACGTCGCTGGATGGCTCTGTCTCGACGTGGGCGCGTCTACCGGTGGATTCACGGATTGCCTTCTGCAGCGTGGGGCCGCGAAAGTGTGGGCCATCGATGTTGGCCGCGGGCAGATCGACTGGAAACTGCGCAGCGACTCGCGCGTGGTGATCCGCGAAGGCGTCAACGCCCGTTACCTCACCGCGGCGGACTTTACGGAGCAGTTCGACCTCGTCGTATGCGACGCCAGCTTCATCTCGCTCACGCTTCTGATACCCGCACTGGTGCCTTTGCTCGCTCCACACGGCAAGATGGTGCTGCTGGTCAAGCCTCAATTTGAAGTGGAACGCGGTCAGGTTGGCAAGGGAGGAATCGTGCGTGAGCCCGCATTGCACCAAGCCGCCTGCGATCGCGTCCGAGTCGCAGTAGAAGCGCACGGGTTCCGGACTGATATCATCGAGAGTCCCATCCTGGGCGCCGAGGGTAATCGGGAATTCTTGCTTTATGCCAGCCGCGAACCCCAATAGTAAAATCTTGACCGCCGGCATCATCTCCAAGCCGCATAGCGAAAAAGCGGCTGTGGTGGCGCCCGCTCTGGTGAAGTGGCTTTCGCAACGCGGTGTGGGCGCCCGTTGCGACGCGGAAACCGCCGCGTACCTGGCAGGCGGCGTGGGACCGAAGAACGGATTGCCGCGAGAAGCCGTGCCGGATGGCGCGCAACTGCTGATTGTTTTGGGCGGCGACGGAACTCTGCTTTCGGCGGCGCGGGCTCTGCGGGGCCGCGACATCCCCCTGTTCGCTGTGAATCTGGGGAATCTGGGATTCCTGACCGCCATCACCGTCGAAGAACTTTATCCGCAGCTCGAGCGAGTGCTCGCGGGCGAATACGAAATCAGCCGCCGCCGCATGCTGCATACGGATCTGTGGCGTGGCGGCACCTGCACCTGCACTTACGAAGCCCTTAACGACATTACCCTCGCCAAAGCCGATATCGCCCGCATTATCGACCTGGAGGTGCAAGTGGACGATCACTTCATGTGCCTGTATAAGGCGGACGGGCTGATCGTCTCGACGCCCACGGGATCCACCGCGTACTCGCTTTCGGCGGGCGGACCCATTGTAGTTCCCGTGGTTGCCGCTTTCTGCATTACGCCGATTTGCCCGCACATGCTGACCAACCGTCCCGTGATCGTACCCGATGAAGCCGTCATCCAGATCAAGGTCAGCGGCGAGAACACCACGTACCTTACGGTGGACGGCCAAGTGGGCGAACAACTTCATAAGGGCGACCGCGTGATCTGCCGCCGGTCCGAGCAGACCGTGCAATTGATTCGCGCGGGCGGCGTGCGGTTCTTCGATGTGCTTCGCGAGAAGCTGCAGTGGGGTGGCCGATGAAAAAACTTTCGCTCACCTCCTGGATCATGATCGGCCTGGTGGCCGGCGTCGTCTTCGGCACGCTGCTCCCTGGCCCTGCGAAACAAGTTGGGGTGCTGGGAGCGATCTTCCTGCGTTTGATCAAATCGATCATCGCGCCGCTGATTTTCGCCACCCTAGTCTCCGGCATCGCCTCCACCGGCAGCATCAAGACTATGGGCAGGATCGGCGGCAAGGCGCTGATTTACTTCGAAGTCGTTACGACGGTCGCATTGTTCGTCGGCTTGGCCGCGGTGAACCTAGCGCAGCCCGGAGCCGGTGTCGCGCTTCCACGCGATCTCACCGCGCCCGCGGCCACAGCCGGCCCTGGCTTGGCTGAAATTCTGGAGCACACCTTCCCCACCAGCATTGTCGACGCCATGGCGCGCGGCGAAGTGCTCCAGATCGTAGTGTTTTCTCTGCTCTTCGGCATGGCCTGCGCCACCATCGGAGCCCGCGCAAAGCCCGTACTCGATCTCTGCGACTCGCTAGCCGGAGTCATGTTCCGCTTCACCGACTACATCATGTGGTTCGCGCCTATCGGAGTCTTTGGTGCGATCGCCTCCACCATCGGCGAGCGAGGCCTGCGAGTATTACTGAGCCTCGGCAAATTGGTAGCCACGCTATGGGCCGCCGAAGCTTTCTTCGTAGTGGCGGTGCTGGGAGCCGTCGTCGCAATCACGGGCATTCCCCTTCGCCGCTTCATCAAAGCTACGCGCGCGCCTTTCCTGATCGCCTTTTCCACCGCGTCGAGCGAAGCCGCGCTACCCAAGGCGCTGGAAAACCTTGAGCGCTTCGGAGTACCCAAGCACATCGCAGCGTTTGTGCTCCCCGCCGGCTACAGCTTCAACTTGGATGGCTCGACGCTTTATCTGGCCCTAGCCTCCGTATTCATCGCGCAGGCAGCCGGCATTCATCTTTCCCTAGGCACGCAGATCCTGATGTTGCTCACGCTGATGCTAACCAGTAAAGGCGTGGCCGGCGTACCGCGCGCGTCATTGGTGGTGCTGGCGGCAACAGCATCCTCGTTCGGTCTGCCTA
>JBDTTL010000385.1:0-4059 GCA_039930665.1 Acidobacteriota bacterium | reverse complement strand
AATCGTCGATATGCCGCAAAACATTTCGCAGCTTCGCGAATCGCCGCCGACCTTCAAAGCGTGTACCAGTTCGTGGCTAGATCCGCTCATTGAGCGCTTCTGCACCGGGTCTGACTTGTCGACCGGCGATCCCTACGACATCTGGAAGACCGCCTGCGGGTTCCAGGTAAAGCAGTTTTACAATCGGCACTCTTGGGCAGGCTTGGCGCCTGCTGCCACGCTCACGGTTTTCGACACGTTCGTAAACAATGGGATGCGGATCGGCTACCGACGGCAGGAGTACGCCATCGTGCGGGCATTGGCTGTGTTGTGCCTCCTCAATCGGTACGAAGAGGGAGGCCAGCAGAACCTACTCGCCTGTGCGGGCCGTCATTTGGACTGGCTCATCGAGAACAGTTGCGGCGGACCGAAGAACTGCTGCTGGGGTCTTGGATTTGCTTATGGGGCGGGCCCGACAGTGGTTTACAACGCGGACACTCCGCTCTCAACCATGACCCCGTATGCGCTGGAAGCGATGGTCCGCTACGCGGAGGTGACCGGAGACGAACGGCTCCCTGGCGCAATTGACCGCATTTTCACATTTTTTGACAGGGACATCCAAGTAATGGCGGAAGATCGCGAGTCTATGGCCACGTCCTACGGGCCGTTCCGCGATCGCATCGTGATCAATGCGCTGTCCTACACCATGTATTCACTCGCGTTAGCACTCCCCTATGTAGGCCGGCCGCCCCAGCCGCGGACGGCGGAGAAAATCGGCAAGCTGTACCGCTACATTCAGCGGGAGCAACGGCCGGATGGGAGCTGGTTTTATTCGCCGCAGGGCCGCTCCTTCATCGATTGTTTCCATTCCTGTATCGTTCTGAAAAATGTGTTCAAGACGAACCAGTTGATGCGCCTACCCGGCGCGGAGGATCTGATAGCAGCTGGTTACGCATACGTCAAGAGCGCCTTCTTCGATGAGAAGTGCCGCCTGTTCAGGCGCTTCTCTCTGGCGAACAAGCCGAGCATCGTTCGCTTCGATCTTTATGACAATGCCGAAGCGTTGAATCTCGCCGTCCTTTTGGGAGATCGCGATCTCGCCGTGACGCTTCTCGCTTCGATACGCGCGGAGTTTTGCCGCGGAAGGGACGTTTATTCGCAAATCGATCAGACGGGCACTCGAAGGAACCGGAACACGCTCCGTTGGGCCGTGCTGCCGTTCCTGCATGCAGCATCGCAGATGGTCTAGCAGGGTCAAACTATGTGCGGAATTTTAGGTACGTTAAACATTTCGCTGGATCAGGAGATCCTCGATCTCATTCTCCACCGTGGTCCGGACGACGCCGGCACGGTACGGATGATCGTGGGCCGGCATGCGGTTGCGCTGGGCCACCGAAGACTGTCGATTCTCGACTTTTCGCCGGCGGGGCATCAGCCCATGTGGAGCGCGGGTGGGCAGCACGCCCTGGTTTTCAACGGCGAAATTTATAATCATTTGGATTTCAGGGACGGCTCTCAGGTTCGCTATCGCGGGCATTCGGACACCGAGACGATCCTCTATCAGCTCGCGCGGAAAGGCATCTCTTCCGTACAACAGTTCAACGGCATCTTTGCTTTTGGGTTTCTGGACGCCGTGAATCAGAAGCTATTCCTGGCTCGCGATCCATTCGGTGTCAAGCCCCTGTATTATTGGTCGGACTCACGGTCGCTAATTTTTTCGTCGGAGCTCCTGCCCATCCGAGCTCTGGTCGATGACTCCCTCGACGTCGACCGCCTAAGTGAGTTGCTGCGTCTCCGATACCTTCCTGCGCCGGATACTTTGTTTAAAACAATTCGAAAGGTCAGGCCCGGACACATTGTGGAGGTCGATCTTGGTGAAGGCGATATTTGGTTGCGCGAATATCCGTATCTCGCCGCTGCACCGGATGAAATGGAATCGATTACCGAAGCCGACGCCAAGGAGCGTTATGGATTCCTGCTGGAGCAGGCGATCCAGCGGCAGTTGCTGTCGGATGTAGAGGTTGGGATCTTGCTCAGCGGCGGTGTGGACTCGGCGCTGGTGGCACACTTTGCTCAAAAGCACGCTGCCTACCGGGTGAAATCGTTCACAGTGGGGTTTTCTGAGCGCGCCGACGCCGATGAGATCGCCGAGGCTAGCGAGACTGCGGCGTTGCTTGGGCTCGAACATCATGACGTGCGTATTGGCTTTCCCCAATTTCTCGACGTGTTGCCGCGCATTGTCGCAACCGTAGAAGAACCGCTCGCCTCTACTTCGGTCGTGCCGATGTTTTATTTGTCCGAACTGGTGTCAGAGCACGCGAAGGTCGTGATGTCCGGTCAGGGCGCGGATGAGGCACTTGGGGGATATCGGCGGTACCGGATGGAGTTGTTGCGTCGATTCGTGCCATCCGGCGCCGCGTCGCTGCTGCGGAAGGGTGCGGGGATCGCCGGGATGCGCAGCGATTGGCTTCTGCGGGGCCTGGAGGCAATGGCAGAAACGGACGACGTCCGCCGTTTTGAAGCGGCTCACGGCGTGTTTACCGCCTCCCAGATTCAGCGGCTCACCGGTCACGAGCCGGCGCTGGCGCATGAGCGAATCGCATACTGGTTCGATCTGCTGCAGTGCGCCAATCAGCGGACGAGCGCACAGCGCATGATGAGCACCGATTTGAGAATGAATCTGGCAGACGACTTGTTGCTGTATACCGACAAGATCACGATGCGGTATTCCATCGAGTGCCGCGTTCCGTTTCTCGATATGGATCTGATTCGCTTTACGGAGTCATTACCTTGCCACTTCCGGGTCGGGCTTGGGGGAGGGAAGCGCCTGCACAAGCGGTTCGCCGAAAGCGTCCTGCCGGCTTCCATAGTCCGCCGGAAGAAGAAGGGATTCCTGTCTCCCACCGGCAATTGGTTCAGCACCCGCAACGAAGTCCGCGAAATTCTCCTGGAGCGCGGATCTCCGTTCTCCTCCTGGATCGATCTTGCTGAAGTGGAACGAACCCTGGACGAACACGCGTCGGGCTTAAACCGCGAACGCCACATTTTTCTGCTGCTAGGTCTGCACTTCTGGATGAAAGAATGGCTGGGAGACGGGGCCCGGAGCAAGGACGCTAGTCAGCTAGTCAGGCTACGCACGCGTAACAACGCCCGAAGATTGTCCCCAAAAACTATCTTTCAACCGGCGCTTCAGCCGGAACCTGCACGCTAATCAGTACAAAGGAAGATTATGATCGACCTGTCATCAGAGCCATTTGCGGTGCTTGGAGTTCAGCTGAACAGTTTCCGGTCGTATCACGAAGCCACTGAGATGATTCGGCAACGGATTCGAGCGCGCCGCCCCACTTTTTGCGTCGCCATCAATCCCGAGAAAGTCTATCGGTCGGCCCGCGATGCCAAGCTGAAAAACGCAATCGATCGAGCGGACGTTCGGATTTGCGACGGGATTGGCGTTGCGATCGCGGCCCTGCTGCTGGAGCACCGCCGGCTGCCGCGCTGTACCGGCATCGAGCTTTTCACGCGGCTGATCCCCGTCGCCGCACAGGAAGGCTGGCGGATTTTCCTGTTGGGCGCTTCGCCGGAATCGAACGCAGCAGCCTGCCGCAAGTTGAGGGCCAAGTATCCGGAGTTGCGCATCGCAGGATCGCAACACGGCTTTTTTGAGCATCCTACAGCGGTGGTCGACAAAATCAACCAGAGCGGCGCGGAACTGCTTTTCGTAGCCATGGGCTCGCCGCGCCAGGAGTTCTGGATCACTGAGAATTTGTCCCGTCTAAAACCGTGTCTGTGCATGGGAATCGGTGGCAGCCTGGATGTAATCAGCGGCGCCGCAACTCGGGCTCCGGCGCTGTTTTCGATGACCGGCACCGAGTGGTTGTATCGTTTGATCGCGCAACCTAGCCGCCTCCAACGTCAACGCGTCCTGCCTCTATTCGTGCTGGATGTTCTGAAAGCGATGCTCTCGTCGCGAGGGCCCGTCCCGATCGATCATTCGGTCCAAGGGAGGCGCACGGAAAGCGAGAGCCAAGTGCCGCTCGCAGCAGAAGCCGATGAAGCTGCAAGCGTCTTCCAGTTCCCGGC
>JBDTTL010000384.1:0-4101 GCA_039930665.1 Acidobacteriota bacterium | reverse complement strand
ACACAGTTGGCCGCAAGTCTGACCGGGTTGGACGACCAATTCAACTGAGGGCCCAAGAAAGCCTTCTCATAGCGAATATTGTGCGACGAAAACGCCAGGACGCCGCCCTTTCGAAGCACCCTGTGGGCCTCGCTCAGCGCCCGCAACCGATCGTCATGTGGTAACGCGTCGATTACGTTGTCGGTCGCAAATACAAAGTCAAAGGATCGGTCTTCGAATACCGTCAAGTCCCGAAAATCTAGCTGGCGCACTTGAATTTGCGGCATCGCCTGTTTCATGTAGCCGACCATAACCGATGAATAATCGACTCCTTCGTAGCGCCGCGCCAACGGCGCGAGATAGCGGGTTGTACGCCCGGCGCCGACACCGATGTCCAGGACATCCCTCTGAGAAATATGCGGCTGGTATTTGAGTAGGCAGGAAATTTCGGCGGGCATCAGCAATCGCGACAGGTAGTAGCGGTATACGCCGGGGGAATTGTATACCGCGCGGTTGATCTCATGTTGGTGGGGCAAAGCGATGGCGCTGCCGGGCGCAGCGCGGCTGGTTTCGGGATCGGCCGGATTTGGTTTCACGCATGCCGCGTTTCGCTGACTGCGCATTGCTTTTCCCAGCCTCCATAAATTGAGTCCGGCGCGCTCTCGCGCAGGGCCTCACAAAGTTCGCTATCGATGAGTTCATGGGCGACTTTTTGGGCCCACAGTGGGCGGAATGTGTGACCGCCATTTCCAACCCGGAGGCATCGAACACGAGAACAGCTCGCGGGCGGCATCTGGTCCTCTTCCTCCATTTCCCGCACCAACGGTTCTCCCTCCGAGAAGACGAGCGTAACCCGGCTACGGTTACGATCAATGGCTGCCCAGGCCTGGGCCATGGCTTCCGGTTGGATCTGTAACTGGCGGTTCCTATGGGTGCCTTGAATCCTGTGGAACGCCATTCGCGCCACTTGCTTCAATCTTTCGAGTGGCACGTCGCCAGAAGCCAGCCGATACCAGTCCCCCCATTCACTCAAGCCCTTCACTGTGCGCCATAATAGCCGTCGGCGATCGACTTCTGGATCCCAAAAGAATAAGCGCGGATTCAGCAGAATCGCGGCGCGAATGTCGCGATTGCGGACAACGGCGTGGAACGCCCAAAATGCACCGGAGCAGAGTCCGATAACGGCGAAGCTTTGGACGCCCAGGCGGGACCGCAAGGAGTCCATCGCGATCTCGATCTGCTCCACCGTTCGCTCCCGGTACAGACCTTCGGTTCCTAGGGTCCGTTCCCCGTCACTTTCGCCAATTCCCTCCAGGTCCAGCCGCAGGCTAGGCACGCCCTGTGTTGCCCAGCGCCGCGCCGCTTCCACCCACATGCGGTTCGGACCGATATGGCGAACCGAGCCTGCGTTCAGGAATAGAACGCACAAGGTCGCGGGCTGCACGCTCGGGTTGGGCTCCGCTAAGAGCCCAAAGAGGGAATTGCCAGAATGGTTGACCGTATAGATCGTCTCCGAAACTCTGGCGCCCGCACTCGTTATCGCGGCTCTCGCGAGTTCGGAGGTAGAACGCTCTGTCACGCCCGTTGCTGCCAAGCCGGCGCTTTGCTCCTCTCTCGGTGGCCGCTGCGAGTTCTTGCTGAGAAACTCGACGATCAAGCGGCCCGTCTCCGCTGGAGGAACCGCTTCATGCGGCAGCGCCATCATTGCGGAAAAGCCACTGCCGGCTCCCACCTCGACCGCACACCCCGACGCTTCCAGCACGCGAACTAATTTCGCGTCGGGAGGAAGACCGTCGCGCGTCAGCAAGAGCGCCCGGCGTCCTCGCATGTCAGGCAAGCCTGAAAGCGCAAGGGCTTCAAGCGCTGCTTGTGTCTCCGGAGCGATGAGAAACCCGCCAATTTCAAGACCCGGAATGGGTTGCGGCGGAGAGTCGTCGCCATCTGCAAATTCTATGCGTTCCAGGCGGCCGAAAGCGCGTAGTTCGCGGAGCATGGCGCGTCCGCTCGCAGCCGGCCCCCAAAGAACCAGGTCCTGCAGATTCGCTCCCCGGCCAGCCGCGCTCACCGCAAGCAGTGCGCCTAATCGGATGCCTAAAACGACGACGTCCTTCACTCCGGTGGCGGCGCGCAATTCAGCCGCCGCATCGTCGACCGATTGGATCCAGGCATCCAGCAATCCTGAGTCGAGCGCGCTACCGGAGCTATCGCCAGTTCCAGGGAGATCGAAACGCAGAACCGGCCAGCCGTTTTCCGCAAGCGTCCTTGCCACGAAACGCAAGGGGCGATAGGAAGAGACATCCTCCCATCCGAACGGCGGCACCATGAGGACCCCCAGCCTCTCGGAGGGTGTTTCTGGAGGGTCGATATGCCCCATCAGCGAGTAGCCGCCCGAACGGAACCAGCGATGAATAGTGTTCATGCCATCCTCTTGAGGGCAGCCGGGATGCGGCCCTCTGCATTGAAAGCCGTCACGGACAGGTTGGCCGGCGCCTCCCCGGACTGAAGGGGGATCAGGAGGATCCGCCGTTTTCGCCCAGGCTCAATGCCGAAATAGGCGTCATCCGGCATAAAGCCCGGCGCGGAGACTCGTACGCCCCACGCGAAACGTCGCGAGCTGAGCAGCGTCTCGATGGTTCCATCTGAGAGCACGCGGCATTCGGCCGCCATGCCCAGGTCGGAGATGGGTATCCGCTGCGTTGTCCGTCCTGTCGGGAAACGAAATGACTGTGCGAAAGGGAGATCGCCGCGCTCCCGGTGAAGACTGACCGCGATCACATCATGCCCGGAAGGGCCGAAGCGATAAGCGCAGGCAGCGTCGACAAATCGGCCGAGAATCTGTTCCACGCCGAGGGTCAATGCTCGGTGCTGTGGAATTGTAACCGCGAACTCGGACTCGGCGACCGGGCGCTCTCCAGCTTGGTACAGGGCCACGCGCAACCACGCATCCAGCGGTGCTGAGCGGTCGTTGGCTAGATGAATGTCAACGCCATTCAGACCCTCGTCGGTGGTCCACACGGTGCATGGTGCAAGGGCTCGTTTCAAGAACCAATAGGCCGCTTTGGGCCGGCCTTCAGAATCGAGGATGCCCCACCCGGCGCCCGGCTCCAGATCTGCGCTCCATAGTATGATTCCTCCGCCGCAGGGAGAGGCGGGGCGGCGCCACTCGCCGAAAACTTCCGCCATCACTTCGCCCGAAACCATGCGCGACAGTTCCCAATACCGGGCGGTGTCGGAGCAGCGGAGCGCCAGGGGATCTGCGGAGTACAGCAACTTTAGATAATGGTCGCGCACGTCTTCAAAGTCCCAGCCCGTGCCGGCGTCCCGCGGTACAGCCCGCTTCCAGGCCGGATGCGTGGGCGAACTTCCGCCCGGAGCAGCGAGCGCCATCTTATCCAGCATCTCGGGTTCGGGAACGTTGGCGAATGCGAGACATTCTGATGCGAATCGCACTTCGGCGCGACGGACGTCCTCCAGCGGCCGCAGATATGCACCAACGCCGAAATAGTTTGCGACGCCGTTGCGCGTGCGGAACGGCAGGTCCCCACCGCAAGGGGCAGAAGGAATGTAAGGTACGCCCGGACAGCATCTGGAGGCAATGCCAGGCAGTTCTTCGCCGAAGAAACTACCGCTGCCGATCATGGGGTCCAGGCCCAACATTCCTGCTTGTTGTTCGATTTCCGAATTGCCACAGAGGATCGCGAAGCTAGGGTGCCGCGCCAGCCGCGATAATTCAGTCTCCGCTTCGGCACGCACGGTCTCCCAGAAGCCTGAATCTTCGAAGGGATAGTCCATGTTCGCGAACATCATGTCTTGCCAGACCAGCAAGCCCAATTCGTCGCAGAGGCTATGAAACTCCTCGCATTCGTAAACCGTGACTCCCGCCAACCGAATCAGATTGAAGCCACCGTCCCGAAGCAATTGCAAGCGCTGGCGGATGACGGCGGGCAAAGCAGTGAGCGCGCCTACGTCGGGGGGAGTCCACACAACGCCGCGGCAAAAGACAGGGGTTCCATTCATTTTCAAAGCGATCCCCGACTCGCCCGCCGCTTCGGTTCCGCCATCGATGGAACGAAATCCAACTGGAAGGTCGTCGAACGTGACTATAGATCCGTCGGCAAGCTG
>JBDTTL010000383.1:0-4103 GCA_039930665.1 Acidobacteriota bacterium | reverse complement strand
GCAATAATCGGCGAGGGAAAATGATGGAACGCATTCGAGTCGCTTCTCTCCAATACTTCATCCGGCCTGTCCAGACGTTCGAACAGTTTCGTGAACAAGTAGAAGCGTTAGTCGAAACCGCCGCCGATTATAAGTGCCAGCTTGCGGTCTTCCCGGAATATTTCACCGCCCAGTTGCTGACGCTGGGCAACCTCAAGCGGCCGATTCGCCAGCAGATCCGCGACTTGGCCGGCCAAGCCCCCAGGGTCAAAGAACTGATGTCCGGTCTTGCCCGACGCTTCAAAATACACCTGGTGGCGGGTACAGTACCGGTGTGCGGACCGGAACCGGATCAGGTATTTAATGAGTGTTACTTTTGTGCGCCATCCGGCGCGGTGGGCACTCAAGGCAAGCTGCACATGACGCGCTTTGAGAGCGAGGAATGGATTGTTTCCCCCCATTCACAGTTTCGCGTTTTTGAAACCGAATTCGGCAGGGTAGCGATTGCCGTCTGCTACGATGTCGAATTTCCCGAAATTGCGCGTGCGGCCGCGTCGCAAGACGCGCATATTCTCGTAGTCCCCAGTTGCACTGACGATCGTCAGGGCTTCTTGCGCGTCCGCTACTGCGCGCAAGCTCGCGCCATTGAAAATCAGATGTACGTAATTCATTCCTGTACCGTCGGTTCGCTGCCGATGGTGCCCGCCGTTTCGTTGAACTACGGGCAGGCTTCTATTCTGACGCCGAGCGATTTCCCCTTCTCGCGCGATGGAATTCTGGCGGAAGGTATTCCCAATCAGGAAATGATGGTGGTGGGCGAATTAAACCTGAAGACAATCGCTGAGAGCCGTAGCACCGGTACTGTTCTGCCTTTGCTGGATAGCAAACGCTCCGTGGAGATCGCGTCCAAGGTCGAGCTTGTGATTCTATGAGTAAAGATCCACCGCGGATTGTGGTTCGTAACACTCAGCCCAGTGATTTTGAGGGAATCGTCGAATTGACGCGAGCGGTGTATAAGGATGCTCAACCGTGGACCCACGAGCAGCTCGACTCGCATTTGTCGGTATTTCCGAAGGGGCAGTTCGTTGCCATTGAGCCGGAAGGCCGTCTGGTGGGCATGGCCGCCAGCCTAGTCATGTTGTGGGACGACTATGCGATCAGTGCAAGTTGGCGCGACTTCACGGCCAGTGGCCACTTCACCAACCACGACCCACAATATGGGCGGACACTCTACGGAGCCGAAGTGATGGTTCACCCCGATTCGCAGGGGCTAGGCATCGGCAAGCAGCTCTACAAAGCGCGCTTCGAACTCACTGAAAGGCTGGGCTTACTTCGGATTCGCGCCGGGGCACGTCTGCGCGGTTATCACCAGCACGCTGGTAACATGAGCGCCGAAGAATACGTGTCTCGCATCTCGCGCCGGGAACTCCGCGACCCGACTTTATCCTTTCAACTCAATCAAGGGTTCGAGGTCATCGCCGTGGTCAGTAACTACCTACGGCACGATCCCGAAAGTTTAGGTTATGCCGCCGTCATTGAATGGCTCAACCCTGCGGTTGCAAAACCCGAGGACTATGCAGCCCGCCGCTTGTTGCAGACTTGATGCGCGGCGCCGGTTCTAGTCCGGTCAGACATTACTGCAAGGCTTTTGCTACGGCGGCGAAGAAATCCTCATCGTTAATCACATCCATACCGGTAGGCTTCGGCCGGGCGCTCCAAACGACGATCACCAAGTTTTCCCGCGGATTGAGGTATATCGATTGACCGAAAATACCACTTGCCTGAAACGATCCCTCGTTCACTGGATTTCCCGAGGAGTCGAGAATCCACCACATGTACCCGTAATCGACTCGCTTTCCTCCGATCGTCTTAGCGGTGGCTGCTTCGGTGAGCCAGCCTTCCGGAAGAATGTGCTCGCCTCCTGCCACTCCGCCGTTCATGAAGAACAGCCCAAAACGTCCGTAATCCCTTAGCGTCGCGCTTAACCCGCTTCCGCCGATTTCCTGGCCGTCGGGGGAATCCAGCCACCAGGTCGCGTCGGATTCCATGCCGAATTTCGACCAAATCCGTTCCGACAGATATTGCGTGAGCGGACGTTTCACCGCGGCGCGAAGCAGGTCTCCGGCAACCTGGGTTTCGCCCGTATCGTAATTCCATACGGCTCCCGGGGCAGCGGCGCGAGGAAGCTTCGCCATCAACTCCAGGATGGAACCCGGCCTCCCCGATAGTTGGGCTTCCAACATATGTCGCCGGTCGGACGCCGGATTTGTGTAGGTTTCATTCCACTTGACGCCGGAAGCCATTTGTAGCAGATTTCGCACCGTAACTTGCTCGTAGGCGCTTCCGGAAAGCTGTGGCAGGTAGGCGGTGATCGGATCGTCCAGGCTCTTAATGTGACCGTCCTTGAGCGCGGCTCCAATCAGCGTAGAAGTAATGGACTTCACCATCGACATGGACATCCAACGGGTGGTTTCCGTATTTCCCAGCTCGTAACGCTCGAAGGCGATCTTGCCGTTCTTGAGGACCAGCAGCCCGCTCACGCGATTCAAGGACAGGTAATCAAACAGGTCGTACTTCTTGCCCGCCGACGTGAATTGGACACCACGCAGGGGATGGTCGCTCTTCGGCAGCGGATATATTGTCACGCCTCGGTTCGCAGTCCGGGTTGGGAACAGCCGCTCTATGTTTCGAAATGTCCGGACTTGAATGTCGGGGAAAAGCGCGCCGTCGTAGATCTGGCGCACGGTTCCGATGTTTTCTGCAGCTTTGGCTGTTTGCTGAGCATCGGCGGCTCCTCGCATCGCGAGGAGGCACAGAACCGCCACCGCGAAAGTCGCACAATATTTACCGAATCCAAGGACACGCGTCATCGCCACCTCCTCTGCGAGCGCCACTCAAGGCGAACCGACGAAATATACCGGCTGATCCAGGCGAAACGTAAGGAGAGAACCCAGAGGCACGCGGATTCTTTCCGGCGAAATCACGAGCTGACTGCCTCCCTCAGCCGGCTGCAATGGCGGGATACGAAACGTGCTTGGAACGCCACCCAAAAATGCTCCCAATTGGGCGCCGGAACCGGGCGTATCGGAGGCGCCCGCCTGGTTGCGTACCAAATAAGAGTTGCCGTTAAGCGTGACAGATGCCATCGCCAGTTCGAACCCGGTATTTGGGGCCGCGTTCTGGCTGCGCACTAATATCAGCGTGACAGGGCTTCCGCTCGGCAGTACGTTTTGACCGCTGGCGTCATTGGCGTCGCGGCTTATCACGGCGGCGAAGGTCTGACCGGGCGTACTCAAAGAGGAATCAATCGCCTGTGCTGTTCTCAATGCGAGTGTGGTCCCGGCAAGCAGAGAGATCGGTTTGGCCGGTTCGACCGGAGCGACGATCGGGGGCCGATGCCGGCAGCCCGTGCCACTGAGGAACACGAGCCACAGCGGAAGAGCGCGCAACACCGTAGTTTTCATTCCTGAACCATTGTGACCGAATTGGCGAACGTATTGCTAGCAAGCGAGATTAACGAGTCCATATGGCACTTACAAGATTGCAGCTTCAACCTAAAATCAAGAAAGAAAAGCCAATGAAGGATTTTGAAAGGGAAGCGGGGACGATGGACACGTCGTTTCTCGCAACGCTTGCTGCACAGTTCGATACCGCGGTAGATGAATACTACGGCTCCCTTGCAAGCCCAACTCAGCAGGGCTTCCGCCTACGGTACCTTTCGTCCGGGCCATGTCTGCTTCAATTAGGTTAGGAGAACCAAAAAAATGGAAACCAAGCAGAAGATGGCAATCGCTGGCGCAGGTCTACTGGTCGCGGGCATCGGTTTGGGTGTTGTGGGTACAGCGCTAGTCCTACCGGCCGTGTTCGCAGGGATGGCCCGACTCGTCGAAAGGGGGGCGGACGGTCTTGTGTCTAGGGTTGAGGGAGCATCCAAAACCGTTGGGACAGTCGCGGGCACTCTTCATCGATCCTTTAATGAAGCGAAAAAAGCCGGAATCGCGGAGTTGAAACGAAGCCGCTCCAATGAACGAAAAGTTGCTGGATAGGCGCGCCTTCGGTCGAGTCCACCCTAAGTAAGTGAGGTGACGGACCGGTCCCTCCGCACCGCACTGGTACCCTGTTGG
>JBDTTL010000382.1:0-4117 GCA_039930665.1 Acidobacteriota bacterium | reverse complement strand
ACCTGATTCAGCTGCTGATTATCAGCTTGCAGTTACGCGTCTCGAATCCCAAGTCGGCAGTTTAACGGATATGGTTCGTGATCTCGTGCAAAACTGGAATCCGAAAGCTTCGCTTAACTTGCAGCCAAATGTCCCTGCTGAGCCGTCCATACCCCAACTGGAGCAGTTGGTGGGCGCTTGGCACAATCCAGCTACTGACTCGCATGGTTACGCACGGCTCATTCGCGGCTCCCTTTATATGCCCTATTGTTATAGCGGAAATGACCACCTGACGGCTCACTATACTGACTGGTCATCGGTAGGAGAGCATTGGTTTGCTCGTTTTCAGTGGTTCAATAAGTCTATCGACGGATTTTCACTCTACAAGATAATTGATAATAATATTCTTGAGGGTCAGTGGTGGCCAACACATAGTAATCCGGAGCCTAGCCGATCTGAAATAGAGGAAATAGCTCGATGTGGACTTCATCCGGAAGGAGTTTTTTCAAAATGGGTACGAAGAAGCACATACTCAGTACCGGATTGGGCGGAGAGATACTTCCGAGAACTTAAAGCGTGAGTAATAGAATTTTTTCAATTAATGTGTCGGTATCCGACTTGCGGTAGATTAGTAGCAGGTCGGGCTTAACGTGGCATTCACGGTAGCCTGCCCAATCTCCGCTGCGGTCATGATCGCGGTATCTGGCATAGAGGGAGTGTCTGATCGGTCGCCAGTGCTAGAATCATGGAGAATCAGGATGTGCTGGAGTTAGCACTGGCCCACTACCGTTTAGCGAGAGGGGCTAAAAGGCTCTCTGTCGACAATGTCTCGGATAGTATCGGTATCACTGTAATCCAGTCTTTTTATAAAAGCTGCAGCGCGCCGTTCAATCTCTTCATATATTGAAGCAACTGTCCTAACGCCTTCCTGGTTAGACGATTGGATTTCATCGATCGCAGTAAACAGGCTCCTCAATGTCGGATCAAAAGCTTCAAACAGACTGCGACGCATATCGAAATGCTCCGGAAACCTGTACCACTCTTCAAGACTATGCTGATTCTCGAAACGAATAAAAAGAAGATAGGGAAAATGCCGCGACTCGTCGCTGATTAAACGGCCGCCCGTCCGTCCATCAAAGGCAGGAACTATGCTGCTCTCTCCAAACCACACATCTTTTACCCGAATTTTAGGGTTCTTGTCCTCTGCAAATTTCGCCACCGCGCATTGGATTTTATGAACGCATTCACGCAGCCTCAACTCCGCGCTGTTATTGTGTATAGCCTCTCTAGTGAAGAGTACAAAATGTAGAAAATCCCTATCCATCTGCGGGAAAAGTTCATGTAATTTCGCCGCCCATTCATCCTTGCTTCGTTCCAGATACATTTTCCAGCGCATTACCTTGTTACGCGGGTGAATTTCCCCCACATCTAATTTTTTGAGATCATCAAAGACGCATCGCATTTCCGTTTCCTCTCCCACTGGCAGAAGATGTCGATTATTGACACGCTCGACTTTAAAAAACTTACGATCTAATGTCGCTTCATAGATGATTGGGTCATTCAAATCGCTGAGATGCCCCAAGTTCTTATATTCAAGAACGGCAAAATCACAGTTAAATAGTTCCTTATCGTCATCGGCAGCCCTTACTATTTCCTGGTATGCGGCTTTAGTGCAAATAAAAACACGGCCGTCAGCTCCATACCTTGCCGCATGATTGTTCAGCACGTTGGCATAGTTTTGAGCGCTGTCTGGGGTCGAAAAAACAAACAAACGCATTGTGTTGGTTGGCTGGGTGCTAAGGTAAGATTTTGCAAGCGCTTGATCATGGTTTTCATCACTAACCCAAAAGGACGAGACCGTATCAAGACTTACTGCATAGACTTGCGACGCTCTCTCAAACACTGGTTTAGCGCGCATTAAGAAATTTGCACCCTTGCTAACGATGGCTTTGTAATGAGAGATCGATAAGGATTTCAATTCATCACTGGCGTTCTTCAATACAGCGGTAGCTAATTCATGTGACCACTTGCCTTCCGATGTCCCAAATCTGTTTCGGTCTAACATCTTGGTAGCAGTCCGATGTAGCTTTTGTATAATGCTATGGATTCTGCCGGCCTTCAGTAACTCGGCATCGTTCTGTATGGTTTCTCGTACTAGTTTTTTGAACGTGGCTGTCAATTGTTCCTCAGTCTCATAGGAGAGATAAACCGTCTCTCGTAGAAACCAGGGCAAGTTTGTAGCGACGGAAGAGTGAACAACCGCGTAAATTCTTAGACCTTGATGATGTGCTCGCGTTAACTCTTCTAGCACTGCTTTTGATTTAAGGGAATCCTCTGTCAAACAGGCAATCACGGCATCTGAGCTATTCAGCATAATAATGATGCCTTCGTTAAGGTTTTCGCCGGGAGGAATTTCTCTTTCGTCCCAAACGGCCTTAAACCCGTTTTCCTCAATTATGTGCACGAGTGCCACGCGGAGAAGCATATTTTTCCAACTGTAACTTATAAGAATTCGTAACATCGATGGCTCTCACGCTAAGAGTTATATGATAAAGCGAGGTTATAATGAATGTAGTCACGCAGGCAATCAAGAAATGGTGGCTTGTCATGAGGGCTATAGTCAAATCTGGTGTATAGGGGGCCCCTCGTTTCCGTGCAATAAGTAACGGTACGCAAAGCCAGTAACGAAGCGGCAGAGCTCCGGTAAGTTATTGATAATGTGGATATTTCCGTTCACTCTGTAATGCGAGTTTTTGGGGCATGAACGTGATTGACTTCAACTGACGACGGAAATTGTGGCGATATTAGTATCTCGGGGCGTAAGCCCAAACTAGGAGACGAGCAAGTTACGCGGAAACCAACGGTTGGGTAACGATCACCTGCGCTAAAACGGTTGCGCTTTGCCGAGCGTAAGCTGCCTGGCTCACTGCTCCAGCAACCTCCCCGCAGGACACGCTCCTTGCTTCCTTCGCTTTCCCAAGGAGATGCATCCAATGGAGATGATTGATAGTTCCAATGCCATCTGTCCTGGCACCATTCCCACACATTGCCGTGCATTTCGTATAAGCCAAAGGGGTTAGGAGAAAAGGTCCCGACCGGTACAGTCTGCTTTCGGTATTCGCCCTTTGCCGACCCGTTAAATGTGTAGTCCCCATTAAAGTTTGCCTGATCCAATGTAATTCGGAGGCCAGTATAAAAGGCGGTCACGGTTTCAGCGCGACAAGCGTATTCCCATTCGGCCTCGCTCGGTAACTTATAGACCCGCCCGGTCTGTTCACTAAGCCAGCTACAGTATGCTTGTGCTTGCTCCCAGGAAACATTGATGACGGGGCGTGTCCCTCGACCCCAGTTTTGGTCGTCGGGTTTTGCTTGAAAAGTGCTATCGCAGAACCGGTCGTAGTCATCGAAAGTGACCGCGTACACCCCTAAAGCGAACGGATCGGATATGCGCACCTCGTGCAAGGGTTCTTCGTAGTATTGCTGGTTAGGCTCATCTTTGGGAAAACCCATAAGGAACCGCCCGGCAGGGATTGGCATCATCAGCGGTGCCTCGCCGCCTATTTTAAGCTTATCTCGGAAGGTTTGAGGCGGCGTGGGTCGGCCTGTAGGGGATGGTTTGTCTTCCTTCGGAACAAGTACCGGCGCAGATAGGATTGGGTGGACGTTGAGATGTAATTTCAATGACTCCAAAAGGTTACTCAAACCAGGAGGGTCCTGATTCCTTTCCCACCCCGTCAGATCCGCCGTCTGTATGCGGCGAAATCCATAAGGACATTCAACCTGTTCAATAAATGCAGGGAACAGGATGGATTTGTGCTTGCCATATTCCGCCTCTTCCAGCACATAATCACTGTCGCATGACTTCGCTGACCAAAGTGCTACCACTGCCTTGGCAGTATGGAGTTCCTTCTCAATTTCCCGGTGCCAGCGACGTCCAATGGGGGTTTGGAAGTCGAGAAAAACTGACCACCCATTCGTCCGCAACCGGTCCGCCAAGCTAACAGCAATCGAGGTATCGGTCCTGGAATAGCAAATGAAAATATCGCTCATGTCGAACGTTCTTGTTCCTTCAACCGTGGATGCACAATCTCGTCTTGTCTACTTTCGTGGTACGCATGCAAAAACTCGGCTATTTTAT
>JBDTTL010000381.1:0-4130 GCA_039930665.1 Acidobacteriota bacterium | reverse complement strand
AAGACGCTGCTGTAGCCCACCTGGTCCATCCACAGCCATTTCTGTATCCAGCCAGGGATGAACGCCAAGATAGCGATGATCGAGATCGCTCCGGCAATCGCCAGTCTATACCGGCCTCCTATCCTGGGTGAATTTCCCGCGATGCGGTGTTGACTTCCATTCGTGGAGGGCTTTTCGCCCTCAACGGGCGTTGATGGCTCGATGTGTATTGGTTTCTCGATCACGGTTCCACCACTCCGTTCTGCGGCCGGTGCCCACAATCCAAATTCAGTATGGAACCAGAGATGTCAAAACGCCGTCAAAACGCAGACCGAATTCAAGGCACGCCAAAACTTCTCAGTCGAACCCCATTTTTGACGTCGTTTTGACATTCATTGGGATAACGTTCAACTGTGGCGCTGGTGTTTTCGGCGGTGGTCTTCGCGCAGCTCCCCACGATCGGGATTCCGCGGAACCGCGAGCGTAGAGGCAGGTGCCAAGTGCAACGCCAGGAGTGTGCAATGCGAATGAAGAGTCAGGCTCAATGAAAATCGACGGAAGCGATTCGCGGAGCCACCGCTGGGGGTCGATCCTGGCCGGGGGCGACGGAAAGCGATTGCTTCCGCTCACGCGCGGAATCACGGGCGACGATCGACCTAAACAATTTTGCCCAGTCCTGGGTAGCGAAACACTCTTGCACCAGACGCAACGGCGGGTTTCTCGCGTAGTTCAGTCGTGGCGGACTTTGCTAGTGTTGACGAGCACGCATAACTCCTATTACGCCGATGAAGTCGCGGGTATTCCGTCTTCGAGATTGTTGATTCAGCCTTCCAACCAAGGTACGGCGCCCGCGATTCTGTACAGCCTGCTGCGCCTCCGCGAAATGGATCCCAAAGGTGTTGTGGCCTTTTTCCCCTCGGATCATCATTTTTCAGACGATAACGCTTTCAACCGCCACATTGATACGGCTTACGCCGCGGCCGCTTCCCGGCCTGAGATGGTCATTTTGTTGGGCATTTCGCCCGAAACGCCAGAGGCGGAGTATGGTTGGATCGAACCCGGACTCCCTTTGGGAAGCCCTATTCCGGATTCTGTTAGCAGCGTCAGCCGTTTTTGGGAAAAACCTTCCGGCTCCGTTGCTTCCTCCTTGATGGAGCGTGGCTGTCTGTGGAACAGCTTTGTCATGGTCGGCCATGTTCACGCTTTCCTGAACCTTATCAGCCGTGCACTGCCCGAACTGCTCGAAGCGTTCGAATCGATTCGGTCATCTTTCTTTACAGCACACGAGCGAGCGGCACTGTGCGGGCTTTACTCCAGTATTCGCGCCACCAGCTTTTCTCAGGATGTCCTGTCAGTCCAGCCATACGATCTTGCCGTGCTTCGCGCCGACGGGCTCGGCTGGAGTGACCTGGGAGAACCGAGCCGCGTCCGTTCTGTGCTCGAGCGCAAGCGCGTGCGGACGGAGCGGGGCTTCAGAACTGACTTCGGAGAGATCGACGGCGTGTTGGCTCGCAAGACGGCATCTGGTCAAGTGAGCGGCCAGTGAATCCCGCACGAGGAGATGGAACGGTGAGCTCAACTCAACTCGGAAGACTCAGATTCAAGCTGGAGACTCGCCTGAAGGAGCTATGGAGCAGTCTGCGAAATCGCGAGAATGTCGCTGTCGAAAGAACTCCAGACGTCCTGGACGATGTAGAGCTCGCTTGGGAGCGTGACCTCGCTATCTGGAGTCTGGATAAGCGTTTTGCCCAGGTCCGCTTTGTGGAGGCAGCGCTGGACCGTATCGCCGATGGGACCTACGGTTGTTGTCTTGAGTGCGATGAAGAGATCACCATGAAGCGGTTGACCGCACTTCCGCACGCTTCTCTTTGCATCGCCTGCCAGGAACGCGCCGAGTTCGGCGAATTAAGGAAGTCCGCCGTGCTAAAGGAATTGACAGGCACTGAGATTAGCGCCTGAAAGACGAAAGATTGAAATGCTTCCTCTGCAGTATTTCGTAAACGGTGTGCAACAGAACATGAAGTCGGAGGTTAGGCAACAAGTGAGGGAGCGAGTGGCGTTTGACTGGTGCGGGAGGTCCGATTTGTTGTAGTTCCTTTTCTCGAAGGAGGTAAGAAACAATGTGTGACTATTCTCTAATGGCGATTCCAAATCGCTTGGCGGTCTGTGGAGAAGATCTCGTTATCCACAGATTCGAGGCAGGATCGGTTGTTGGGCTGGCGTCGCCCGACGATCTTCGAAGAAGACAGGAGTGGCGAAAGCCCCAGAGCCACAAGTTTTGGGACAGGCTCAAGAAGTTTTTCAACCCTTCAAGTGGGCCGCCGATTCCGGCAGTCTGTATTCCCCCGGGCGCCCGCTTGCTGGTACGCGACGTTCCAGCAAAGCTGCAGCAAGAGTGCTGTCTTCGGGCGGATATGGAGGAGGCGGTTTTTACTCAGAGGACTGCTGCCGTAAACACTTTCCGGGATGCAGTCCTCTTTCAAAACGGGATGGAAGTACTCTTACAAAGATTCGCCGTAGGTCAGAGGGTGTGTGTTTTGACTCTTTCCCCGGCGGAAGAGCAAGGGTCCGGGTCAATGGAACAGCGTGGAATATCCATGCGAGCGGCATAGAAGTTCGCTGCTTTCAACTTCACGTTGCTGGCCGATTCGGCAGACCCTGAGTCCATTCAGAATCCGAATCGGCGAAATTCAGTGAGACGATTTAAGGAGAATATAGATGAAACAGTTCACATTGTCGCTCGCCTCTACGGCGGGTCTATTTAGTTTACTGCTTGCGCCAATGGCGCAAGCAGACACATGGAACCATAAAACCAAACTTGAATTCAGTGAGCCAGTCCAGCTTCCGGGCAAGGTGCTTCCAGCGGGAACCTACATCTTCAAACTGATGGATTCAGCCAGTGATCGCCACATCGTGCAGGTTTTTAACGCTGGCGAGACGCAAATTGAGGGAACATTCCTGACGATACCTGACAAGCGGCTGAAAGCGACCGGAAAGACAGTGATTCGGTTTGCGGAACGCCCTGCCGGATCACCCGAAGCTCTGAAGGCATGGTTTTATCCCGGAGCGCGGGTGGGAGAAGAATTTGTTTACCCGCATGATGAAGCTGCGGAACTGGCCAGAGCCAACAACGAACCGGTATTCGCTACCCGTTCTGACCTCAACGGCTACATGACAAAGTCGATGAAGTCGGATAAGGACTCGGACGCGGTCGAGATGAGAAAGGCGCCGGTGAAGGCGGTGAGGCCGAGCGGTGAGGAGATCGAGATAATCGAAATCTATGGGACGCCTGCACCTTCTCGCTAGGAAATAAGCGCGCTCCCCTTCGGCCAGGGCCGCTTAAAAGGCCAAGATCGCTTGCTGACGCGCGCGGCTCAGAATCTTTAGTGAGCCGCCCAGCCTCTTAGAGCTGCGTAGAGGGAGTAAGAGTTGTGAAGAGAACGGCGACGGCGGACGGGAAGCATTATGTCTACCTCGCCGCCGCCATCTCGGCGCTGGGCGGGATGCTTTTCGGCTATGACATCGGCGTCATTTCCGGGGCCATCCTGTTTATCAAGAAAGAGTTCTCTCTTTCCCCAGGCATGGAGGAAGTTGTTGTCAGCTCCGTTCTTCTGGGATCGCTCGGCGGTGCGGTTGGCGGAGGAATCTTGGCAGGCCGTCTGGGACGCGGAAATTACTGATTGTCGCGGCGGCTGTTTTCGGTTTGGCGCCATCGGGGCGGCTCTGGCGCCGGGCGCGGCATGGCTGATTGCCGCGCGGTTGGTCGCCGGAGCGGCCATCCTTTGCGATAGCCTAAGACAGGGTCCAGGCGTTTTGAGCGGGGTTTTCGCGCCGCTCCCAGCATGGCGTGCCAGTACCAAGCGCGAATGGCGCTGCGCTACCGCGTCCCACGGAAGAACGCAACAATACGGAGGCCAGCGATGACCCGAGCGACGGGGAAGAAGCGGACGCAGACAGCAACCGCTGTTACCTGCGTGTTTCTGGATATCGGCGGGGTGCTACTCACCAACGGGTGGGATCATCATGCGCGCAAGCGGGCGGTGGCTAACTTCAAGCTGAAGTGGGCCGAGATGGAAGACCGGCATCAACTGAATTTCGCTACCTACGAAGAGGGAAAGCTCACGCTGGAAGAATATTTAGATCGAGTAGTC
>JBDTTL010000380.1:0-4134 GCA_039930665.1 Acidobacteriota bacterium | reverse complement strand
ACCATGCTTTGCCATGCGGTGGTATCGTCGTGGGCACAATTTACACGCATCACATCCATGCCGGCCCTCATCAGATCCCGCACCAGTTTGTATTCGGTAGCAGCTTCAGATGGCATCGTAACCATAATGCGAACTCCGCGTCCCGCCGGTTCCGGACCGAGGAGTTCGTTGGTGTGAAGAGTAAGACTATGCGGGCCTGATTCAAAATCCACCGGCGGCAACGCTTCCTTGGTTCTGGTCAATTTACGCCGATCGAGTTTGTGCAGGGCAGCCAGCACTGCATCTAGGCCGGCCAGCGTTTGCGCTTCCACTCGCCCTAAAGAAGAAAGGCCGAATGCGGACAGTTCCCCTTGGAAGCCGCGCAGGTCATATTGCCGAAGACCGAGGTAGTGGACCAGGTTTCGCGCACTGGCCCGGTACGGCGCAGCGACTTTGCGCAACTCAACCGACATCTACGCTTCCACCTTCAGACGGCGGGCGTGTACCGAAGACAGGACTTCGATCAGGCGTTCTACGATGCGGGGCGTGAATCGGTCTGGCATGCGTGCTTCCTTAGCATTCAGCCTGACACTTCGCCTGCCCTGCCTTTAAGTTCCGCGGAGACTCGGCGTAATCGTTCCGTAACACTGGTTTGCTAGGAGCAGGCATGAAATGCTCCTCGCAATTGCCAAACAGTTTGACACCAAAATGTTTTACCAATCTTTAACACGAGCGAGATTCCTTAGCCTTTCGAAAGCGAGCGCTTGCCTGGCACTCTCGATCATTCGCTGGACCCGCGGTGGGTTTGCTCTTGCCCATCTCGACTCCGATAGACCTGTAGGCCTTGGCCATTTCCGCCGGGACGGCCTTCAAGACATGGCATTCTTTCGGTGCCCAGTCGATTTTCTCGTTCCTGGCGAAGATGTTGAGCAAGAAAATCGGAATGTCCGTCCCAGCAAAGTAATGTTATGATCCGGTGGCCGCCACTCTTTCCCGTGCGATTTCCGGCCAGACCTGCCTTGCCGGCACCGCCCCGTTCCTTTCGATTAGTTCGCCAGCCGTGGGGTTGGCAGCAATCCAGGTCACGAGATCCGGGGCTGCCAAAACAGCGTAACTTGCTAGAACTTCAGTTTCAGTGCAAATTGAATGATGCGCGCATCCGCGGCGCTGACGATCTGGCCAAACCCAGACCCGATTGTTACGCCCGGCACACCGAAGTTTGTGTGGTTGAAGGCGTTGAAGAATTCCGCGCGGAATTGCATGCCGATGCGTTCCGTCACCGCGAAATCCTTGGCGAGATTGAAATCGAAATTCACCATGCCAGGGCCCCGGAGAATGCCCACACCCGAATTGCCGAAAATTTGGTTGGTCGTAGCGTTGGTCAGAGGGACGAATGCACTCGTGTCAAACCACCGATCCACCGTGCGCTGATCCGAGGGCAGGGTTCCGTTCGCAATCCGGTTAGGACGGAACCGGCGCTCACCGCCAATGTTGACAATTTGCGTTTGATTGATCGTCAGCGGCAAACCACCCTGCCAGGTAAATATGGGGGAGAACTGCCAGCCGCCTAAAGCCAGTTCGGCCGGCCGCGACCAGTTCTTTCCCATGGCCCGACCTCGCCCGAATGGAAGTTGCCACACACCGGACAACACAAAACGGTGTGTGATATCGAACTCGGAGGGTCCGTATTCCGCGCGGCGGTTGTGCGGATCCTGGGGCTCCTTATATTCACCGACGTCAACTCCGTTTCCGGCGCCGCTGGTGGATAGATGGTCCACGGAGTCCGTCAGTGCTTTCCCGTAGGAATAGGAAACCAGCAGCGTCAGACCCTTGGAGAGTCTACGTTCAAATTTGACCTGCAGAGAATTGTAATTCGAGCGTCCCAGGTTCTCTAGAATTTGAATGTCTCCGTTGAAGCCCAGGGAACTCAGCTCGCGGGCGCCAACCACAGGCAGTCCCAGCGAATTGAAGCTATAAGTATTGGGATTCAGATTCCGGAAGGAGGGCAACTTCACACCATGATTCCCGACATAGGAAATGTCCAGGACTGTGTCTTTCATGATTTCCCGCTGGACTCCGAAGCTGTATTGCTGCACGTACGGCGAGCGCTGGTTCGGATCTTGCGCCTTGCGCGCCACCGAGGTCAGATTCACGCGGCTGATATCGACGAATCCCGCCGGAATTCCGTCCTGAAGCCGGAAGATGGCATTGCTCGAATTCAAATTCTGGCTGCCGGAGATATTGGAATCGGCGAGGATGATAAACGGCAGGTTAAAGCCGAGAAGGCCCTCTCGTCCCAGTCGATTGGCATGGTTGTAGAAGATTCCATAGGCTCCCCGGACCACGGTCTTGGAAGCGGGCGAGTACGCAAAACCTATGCGCGGCGCGAAATCGTTGCGGTCCGGATGGATCAGGGCCTGTTGATAAAGATCGCCTTTGGCCGCTGTAAGGAACTTGCCCGTTGCTGCATCGAAATTCGCCCACTGGAAGCTCCTCTCGCGCGGCGAGCCTGGGGCCGCATCATCAACTTCGGATCGGCCTCGGTTTTCGAAGGTGTGCCTGGGCAAGCGCATCCACCTGCTCGAATGACCTTAGCGTTAGCCTACCTTACGGCTAATTCACCCATTGCGATTGTTTCTTCTCCTGCCTCCAAGGCGCGAGTCGCAGTGGCGCGGCAGGGAGACGGCGCGAGAGACAAATGGCCGCGCTAGGCGTTATCGCCACAGCGCCACGCTGAGGGCACACGCTTCCCGAAGCGATGAATCGACGTGGAAAATAAAATCCACCAAATCAAGAGCGCTTGCAAAGGTAGGCGAATCCAAAGGAGAGCCTGCGGTATGGAATGGCTCGTCACCTGAATTCGGTCCGTAGCCATGTAGACATTAGCGGGAAGCACCGCTATCAATAGCGCGACCAAACCCCACGCTGCTGCCCTACGCAGCGCCGGTACCATGAGACCGATTCCCCCAGCAATTTCCGCGATCCCACTGAGATAGACCAACGACCGGTGCCAGGGTACGTACGGAGGCATGATCTTCAAATAGGACTCGGTCTTGAGAAAATGAAGAGCACCCGCACCAACGAATAACACGGCGGTAATCGCCAAAAGAAACCGCCGCTGCTTTAGGGGCATGAATCCATGATCCCGTAAGCAGAAATCTAACGCCCATAGCAGAGCCAGGCCGCAGGGTAGCCGCCCCTCAGTTATAGAACCGAAATCTTATGGTTGTCTCGGCGGACAAGCCCTTAAACGTGAATGACGTCGAGATTACGAGTGCCTGTATTCCGACTTTGACGCCGTACTCGCCGCACTTGATTAGGCTCTGCCTGGAGGTTGTGGTGGACGCCGGCTCGATGCTGTAAGCGATAATGACCGCGGCAGCAGGGAAACTACAAAGCGGGTATAGCAACGTGGCATAATCCGATAAACTTGGGGAAACATGGATGCAGTTTTATCGGTTTCAACTACCTACCCGCCATCGCACACGCTCAATCTAGCCGTAATCAAGGAGACGTGTTGATTTACGACCGCCAGATTCGCATCACCCGCGACATCGTGATTGGCCAGGAAAACGAGATCGCATCATTCAGCGGGCCCGAACGAATACTCCCGATAGAAGGGACGTTTCACTATCAAGCCTGGGACAACAAAGAGTGCTTCCTCCCCAAATCGATCCCGCTCAATTGGACATTCGCGGTGGGAAAGCTGGACACGCAACGCCCACCGGCGGTGTTGCAGAGAAAAGTGTAATAGGTGGCCATCTCAATTTATACCTCCCGACGAAGGCTGTTAAGGGGCGCGCTTGCGGCTGCAGCGGCGCAAGTTGGGCGAACTCAATGCATCACAGGAGGCACTATGCCGCGCATCTTGGTTTTCGATGTGAACGAGACGCTGTTAGACCTGAACGCGCTGTCACCGCATTTCCAGCGCGTCTTCGGCGACAAGTCCATGTTGCGCGAATGGTTCAACCAGGTCATCCAGTTCGCGGAGGCAATGACGCTAGCGGGGGACTATCGGAACTTCGGCGAGGTTGCCCGCGCGGCGCTGGAAATGACCGCCGCCGCTCAAGGCATTCGCCTTGCTTCCGATGACGCTCAACAGATTATTGGCGGCATTCGAAGCTTGCCCGCTCACCCGGAGGTACCGAAAGCTCT
>JBDTTL010000379.1:0-4137 GCA_039930665.1 Acidobacteriota bacterium | reverse complement strand
GTGAATGAAGCAAGCGAATTCTCATGGCGGTGCGGGCTAGGCTGCCAGTTCCGACAGCGCTTCCGCCAATATGAGTGCACCGCGGGCGATGGCTTCGGGGGAGGAATACTCGTCGGGGCGATGGCTGACGCCGCCGCGGCAGGGGATGAAGATCATTGCCGTCGGCGCGATTGCCGACATGAAGAGCGAATCGTGATAGGCGCGGCTGATCATCAACTCGTAAGATGCCTGGTGGGTTTTGCAGGCGCGTTCCAGCACATCGACTATGCCTTGCGCGCAGGACGCGGGGGCATCGGCGTTCACGACTTCGGTGCACACGGTGACGCCACGGCGCTCCATGGTTTCGTCGGTGGCGGAGGCGATGGCGCGCAATACGCTGTCGCGACGGTCTAGATCGATATCGCGCACGTCTATTTCCAGGCGCACGCGGCTGGGGACGCTGTTGACGGCTCCGGGGAAGACGTCGCAGACTCCGGTGGTGGCTACGGTATCGCGGCTGCCGGTCGACTTTGCAGCGGACTCAATGGCTAGCGCGATCTCCGCCGCTGCCAGGAACGCGTCACGGCGCTCCGGCATCAGGACGGCGCCAGCATGACCGCCTTCCCCTTCGATAATGAGGCGCAGGCTGGCGGGCGCGGCGATGGCCTTCACCACGCCGATCTCAAGCTGCTTCTTTTCGAGGAGCGGACCCTGCTCGATATGCAGTTCGACGAAGGCGGAATAATGACCCGGCGAGAGCGCCACTTCCGACAGAGGGCCGACGAAACGTGCGGCGCGGCGAATTTCGTTGAGCGTCTGACCATTTTTATCGACCAGCGATTCTCCCGCCGAAGCGTTCAGCATGCCCGCCATTAGGCGGCTTCCTAAACATCCGATGCCGAAGCGGGTAGGCTCCTCCGCAGTAAATGTGATCAGATCGATCGAGCGGCGCGGGTGGTATCCGCTGCGTGCCAGCGCTCGGATGGCTTCGAGTCCGCCGAGAACGCCCACCGTTCCGTCGTACATGCCGGCGTTGGGAATGGCGTCGATGTGCGACCCGGTGGCCACGGGAGCGAGATCCGGGTCCGACCCGGGCCAGCGCGCGAAAGTGTTGCCCACCGGATCTTCGCGCACCGCGAGGCCAGCTTGCACGCACAAATGCTTCACGAAATCGCGACCGAGCAAATCTGTGCTGCTGAAAACAATTCGCGTGACGGCGGGCGCGGGAGCTTCCGAAATGGCGCTCAGGGTTTGTAAATCGTGACTGAGGAGGTTTTGATCGATCTTAATTTTCATGCCGCGGGATGCCGATTCCAATCCTTATAAATAAGATATTTCGCTGGAGTCTTGCCGAGCGCCCCGAACCACTGGGGGCAATAGGGAGCCATCCATATGAAATCGCCGGCGGTTACCGGATACCAGTGTTCGCCCAGACGGTAGATGCCGCCGCCGGAGAGCATGAGGAGTCCGTGTTCCATGAAATGGATTTCCACCATCGGCAGCGTGGCACCGGGCTGGTAGGTCATGGTGTTTGACCGCGAAATCGAAGCCTGCATCGGGGGGAACGAGGGCGCGAACCTCGATGGCTGGGTCGCCGAGCAAAGGCTGGGGCTCGATCTGGCTTTCACGGCCGCGGAAATGGCTGGGGGCGGCCAGAATATCGCGCTTGGTGCTGCCCTTGACCGCAAACAAAAACGGAAACTCGAACTTGCCACGATAGGCGTCATTGAATCCCCGGAGACGATCGAACTCTTCTGGAGTGAGCCGATCGAGCCCCGCGACGAACTGGGCGTGATCCACAGAATTCAGTTCCGCTATGGTCATGCTTCCGGCGTGCGATAGACGGTCGACCCTTCCACGCGAACTTCGCAAACGCTTTCCGAACCGCCGAGCGTGAACAACGCCGCCAGGATCCGGTCCATGCTGTCGGCCTGCTCGACCACGGCTTGGAGTGGACTGCCTTGGGGAGGGCGCAGATACACTAAATCCGCACTCTTGCCGGGATTAAAATCGCCGATCTCTTCATCCATGCCTAGTGCAACCGCTCCCGCACGAGTGGCCAGGTACAACAGGTGCGCGGGAACGAGCAACGCGCCGTCCACCGCGAGGCGCTGGACCAAGTACGCCTGTAATCCTTCTTTAAGCATCCCGAATCCAGTGCCGCCACCGACGTCGGTTCCAAGCGCGCACTTCACGCCGGCCGCCATGTGCCTCCGTAAAGGGAACAGGCCGCTGCCTAGTGTGGCGTTGCTGCAGGGGCAATGTGAGATTGACGTTCCGCTGGCGGCCAGGCGCTCGAGTTCGGAATCTGACGGATGGACATTGTGGGCCATTACGGAGCGGCTGCCCGAAAGTTCGAAGCGCTCGTACACGCCCAGGTAATCGGAGGCCCACGGGAAGAGGCGCTTTACTTCGGCAATTTCCTGCCGGTTTTCGTTCAGGTGAGTTTGAAAGCGCACGCCGGGATTTTCGTTGAGCAACGTCTGACACATTTCAAGCATCGCCTCGGAGGTGGAGAGCGCGAAGCGAGGGGTCACGGCGTAGTGCAAGCGTCCTTGCCCATGAAAACGGCGAATCAGGCTGATGGAATCGCGATACGCGTCTTCGGGACGCTGATGCAGCTCCGGACGAAGGCGGCGATCGGAGGCCACCAGGCCGCTGACAATACGCAGGCCGGCCGCTGCTGCCGCTTCGAACAAAGAGGCGGTCGCGCTTGCGAAATGCGCACCGAAGACCAGGGCGGTGGTGGTACCGTGCGCGGCCAGCGCGCGAACGTATCCTTGAGCGGTTTGACAGGCGTAGGCGTCGTCGAACATGCGCGCTTCCTCGGGCAAGGCTACATATTCCAGCCAGTCGAGAAGCTCGCGACCCAATCCACCGAGCACGCGCAACTGGGGAAAGTGCGTGTGGGTGTCGATCAAGCCGGGCAGCAGGAATCCGCCACGCAGATCGGTAGCCGGAACGTTGGGGTGGGCGGCTTGCACCACGGCATAGTCGCCGCACGCGGCGATCTTTCCGGCGCGGATCAGCAGCGCGCCATCCTGATGGGATTCCAGACCCTGCCCATTCAGGAAAGGATTGTGCGGAGTGTGAAACAGCGGAGCCCGCAGGATTTCGCTGCGTTCGGCAGCACTCATGGAGGGGACCCTGTGGTCTTTCCGGCTGCGACTCCATTGGTGGCCGGGACTTCGCGCTCACGCCGCGCGCGGCGGATGGCGAAGAAGATTTTCTCGGGCGTGGCGGGGAGCGGCAGCGCCACGGGTCCACCATTTCCGAAGGCGGCCACGGCATCGCGAATCGCCTCGCGCACCGAGATCGCCAGCATTAGCGGGGGTTCGCCAACGGCCTTGCTTCCGTAGACGACGCCTGGTTCGGCGGCGCGCCCCAGCAAAGCGACGTTAAATTCCGCCGGCATTTCGGACCACGAGGGCAATTTGTAAGTGGACGCTCCAGCGGTCGACACGCGGCCTTGCGCGTCCCACAAAAGCTCTTCCACGGTCATCCAGCCGGCGCCTTGGATGAATCCGCCTTCGATCTGACAGGTCGAGAAGGGTGGTGCGGACGCCGGGGCCGCCGACAGTCACACTTCGGCCGTTCAGGATGAAGGAAAACGTTTTGTCGGAAGCGCTGTTCGCCATTAACCCACTGCCTTTGAACCTACGCTCAAGGTGCGCCGCGCGGAGAAACCGCGGGTGGGCGACGTGGACCCACGCGGGGAGCATTCCCCACTTGAACCCGGACGTTAGAATTTTAACATAGTGGATGGTGGGAGCGGGATGCGGAGTGGGGGAGCCCGGAAAAGTTCTTATAATGTGAGATCAAGAACACATAGGGGCTTCGGCGATTCGCAGCAGTTCCTGACTGATGAGTAGGTATGGATCATACATACGGCACTCAAGATCGCAAGGCCATTGAGAATGATCGCAGGCTCGCAACAAATCGCAACGAGACAGAAACTCATCCTCACGGGTCTGTATCTCTCGAAATACGATTCGCTTGGCTTGAAAAAACTCGGCTTTGACAGCTTCGTCGAGGCGTTCAACGTCATTGGCTATGCGATGGGCTCAAAGCCAGCGTCCATAAAAAACTACCGGGATGAGTTCGACCCTCTATTCCCCAACCGGAGAAAAGGCTGGCACAAACGCCCGATACGCGACC
>JBDTTL010000378.1:0-4164 GCA_039930665.1 Acidobacteriota bacterium | reverse complement strand
TAACCGCTATACCGCGGCGGCTCCTTTCGAAGCCCGAGCCCATGCCGGCCGCCAGCATGAGCGGCGTGGCGCCATTGGGCATCGTGAGTTTTGGATCCGCGCCTCCGGCAACCAGAGCCTGCATGATCTCCGGCTCCAGGAATTTCGCGGCAAGCAGATAGGGGGTCGAGCCGATCAGCGGCGCCAGCAGATTAAAATCCGTCGTGTCGCGGCGCACCGGCGTGCCCTTGGTCATCCGAAGGTTTGGATCGGCGCGATGCGCCAGCAGCGCCTTCACCAGCTTCAAATCGCTTCTGAGAACCGCAGCGTGGAAGGCCGTATAGCCGACGCCCATGGTATTGGGATCGGCGCCTTTGTCGAGCAGAACGATGGCGGCATCCGTCTGTCCGCTATGAGCTGCCAGTACCAAAGCGCTGGTGCCATCGGGCAGGGAATCGTCGGCACTCGCGCCTGCCGCGAGCAGCAACTTCACGGACTCGGCGTCGCCATTCCGGGCCGCGAACAGCAACGGCGTCCCACCGCCGCGGATGACTGTATAGTTGAGTTCTTCGCGACCTGCTCGTTGCGTCTCTTCGCCCACCACGGTCTGCTCGTAGGCGCGGGAGCGCGCCCACACGTCCGCGCCGAATTCGATGAGCATCGCGACCGCTTCCGGATGACTCTGAGCGGCCGCCCACATCAGGGCTGTCTGATCGTGCGCCGGCTCCTTAGCCTTCGCATCTGCGCCGTGGACCAGGAGCGCCTTTACGGTCTTCGGCTCCCCCGCGCGTGCGCACGCCATGAGCACCGTCTCGCCATTGAGCAGCTTGGCGTTCGCATCCGCCCCGGCCGCGAGCAACCGGTCGACCATCGAAGCGCTTCGGTTCCTGCAGGCCAGGTAAAGGGGCCCTGCGCCCAGGTCATTGGCGGCGCTCACCCGCGCGCCGGCGCGAATCAACAGATCGGCGATGGGGAGATTGTCGAGATCGGCCGCCCAATGCAGAGCGGTCGAGCCGTCGCCTTGCGCCGCATTCACGTCGACGTTCTGCTTCAGCAATCCCTGCACCGATTGTACGTTTTGGCTTTTCACGGCCTGTATCAGCCGCAAATCGCTGGGGCCCGCAAGAGAGAGACTGGACGCTACGACCGCCAGGCAACCGATCCACGCCGCGCGCTGGAGATGGAATCGCATTTTCTTTACGTCAGCGAAAGCGTCTGCGGATCGACTCTTCCGGTGCTATCGCCGATCTTATCGATATGCACGCCCAATTGATCCAACAGGGTCAGGTGCAAATTCGCCAGCGGCATGTCGGTGAAGTGGGTATGACGTCCGCCCTTGAGGTTGCCCGCGCCGCCGCCGGCCAGCAGGAAGGGAATGTTCACGGGAGCATGGGTATTACTATCGGCGATGCCGGCGCCATAAATCAACGTCATGTGATCCAGCAGTGTGCCGTCGCCATCTGGTGTAGCGCGCAGTCTCTCCAGCAAATACGCAAACATCTTTACGTGATAGGCGTTGATCTTGGCTACCTTGGCAACCTTCTCGGGTTCGTGCTGGTGGTGCGAAATCGGGTGATGGGCGTCGGGCACGCCGATCTGCGGATAGGTCATGCCGCTGTGCTCATGGCCCAGCATCATGGTGATGACACGGGTGAGATCGGTTTGGTAAGCCAGCACCTGCAGATCGAACATCAACTTGACATGCGTCTCCCAGTCGGCCGGAATTCCCACCGGGTGGTTGATCAGCGGCACTTCCTGGTTGCCTTGTTCCTCGGCGATCTGGATGCGGCGCTCGACGCCGCGAATAGCATCCAGGTATTCGGTCAGCTTGGTTCGATCACTTTTCGGGAGCGTCCCCTGGAGATGCCCGACCTCTTCCGTCACCGAGTCGAGAATGCTCTGCTGTTCCCGCATGCGGTTGAGCCGCTCTTTCGGGTTCGTACTGGTGCTATCGCCGAACAGGCGCTCGAATATCATGCGCGGATTGTTCTGCGTCGGCAGCGGCGTGTTGGCGCTTTTCCAACTGATGGTGTTGGTGTAGGGGCAGGCATACCCGGTATCGCATGCGCCGGCCGTTTCCCCCGATTCGATGGCCAATTCGAGCGACGCCAGTTGCGTGTGTTTGCCGGTCTCCTGCGCCAGGATTTGATCCATTGATATGCCGGCGTCGAGCCAAGTCTCGCTGGTAGGCGGCGAGATGTCGGTCAGAAATCGCGTGGAAGCCTTCGCGTGCGCACCGCCCGGACGTCCCGGCGTCGGGATGCAATTCAGCCCGCTCAGGACCTGCACCTGATCGCGAAATGGCGCAAGCGCGCTCAGCGTCGGTGTGAGTTCGTAGGTCGAGCCCTCGGTGGCCGGCAGATAGTTCTGCATGATCATCCCATTCGGAACGTAGACGACGCCGAAGCGATTGACCGGCTTGGCTGGTGTCGCCGCCATGGCTTGGAAGGCCGGCACCATGCTGTCCAATAGAGGCAGCGCCAACGTTGCGCCAATCCCGCGCAAAACTATGCGGCGCGGAATCGCCTTCTTAAAGACAATCATTTTCTAAATCTCCTCATTTGTCTCGCCCCTGCGAGCGTGTTTGCGCGAGGCTCACTGGCTGCTCGCGCGGGCTCCCCACAATGCTCATGCTAAACGGCGGGCTGTTGACGATCCCCAATATGATCGACGACCAGCGGTAATCGTTCTGCGCCGCATCGCGGGTAATCTTACGGATCGCGGGCAGATCCGTGTATTCGATGCCACGGCCGACGGCATAAGCCATAAGCTTGCCGGTGAGCGTGCGCACAAAATCCTCTTTGTGGCTCGCCAGCAGCGTGCGTAAACCGGCGACGCCGTTGAAGCGAGTCCCGTCCGGCAAAGACGCAGAAGCATCGATCGGCGCGCCGTCGCTTTCCGTGCGCCATTTTCCGAGCGCGTCAAAATTCTCCAGCGCGAACCCCAGCGGATCCATCCGCTGATGGCAGGAAGCGCACACCACGTTCTTGCGATGCAGTTCCATGCGTGCGCGCAGCGCCCGCGGCGCACCGTCCATTCCGGCGTCCTTAAGCGCAGGCACGTCCGGCGGCGGAGGAGGTGGCGGAGATCCCAGCAGGTTCGCCAACAGCCATCTGCCGCGGATCGTTACGGAGGTCCGATTGGGATAAGACGTCACCGCCAGTATGCTGGCCTGGCCGAGGAGCCCACCGCGCACGCCATCGCTAAATGTCACGCGCCGAAAACGATCTCCGTAAATATTCGGAATTCCGTAGTGCTGCGCCAGCCGTTCATTCACGTAGGTATAATCGGCGGTCAACAATTCCGTTACACTGCGGTCCTCTTGCAGTTGGCTGGCGATGAAGATTTCGGTCTCCTTCGCCATGGCATCGCGCAGGTTCTCATCGAACTCCTTATATACGTCATTGTCCGGAACAACTCCGGGGAGCTTGCTCAATTCCAACCAACGGTTGGCGAATTCATCCACCAGGGCCCGTGAGCGCCGATCACGCAGCATGCGCTGTACCTGCTGATCCAGCACCTTGGGATCTTTCAGCTTTCCGTGAATGGCCGCATCCAGAAGTTGGTCGTCGGGGATGCTGCTCCAGAGGAAGAACGACAACCGCGACGCCAGGTCGAGATCACTCAGATGGTAGGTCGAACCGGGCGGCAGTTTGGCGGGCACCTGCTCCACGCGAAACAGAAAGCTGGGGGCGGCCAGGATACGTTCGATACCTCTCTGGATGCCATTGTCGAAACTCTGGTCGGCGCGGCCCGCGCGGTAAAAGCTCAGCAGCGTCTGAATATCGTCTTCCGAGAGCGGCCGCCGGTACGCGCGCGTGGCGAGAGTGGATAAAATCGTGCGTGCGCAGGGCTCTTCGGAAGCGGCTTCCTTGGGAGTACAGGTAAAGATTTTCTGGCGGCTGAGGGAGTCCCCCGGCGCGCCCTTACCGTAGGGGCCGCCGATGAGAACAAACTCCACTGCAGGATTGCCGTGATAATACTCGTTGGTCGTGCGGCCGAAACCGGTTTCCGGCGGTTGGAGGATTCCTTCCGGCTCCCAGTGACGCCCGACGAACGAAACCCCAACTTCATGTTCGCCTGCGGTGACCGGGATGCGTACTTCCAGGCCGGCATCCGCAGTGTGCATGTACACCTCGAATTGAGGACCACCCTGCGTATTCCCGGCAAAACTCTCGGGCATGG
>JBDTTL010000377.1:0-4186 GCA_039930665.1 Acidobacteriota bacterium | reverse complement strand
GCGGCGAGCACCCTGCCGTTCAGGTCTAGTCTGAGAAGTTGCTCGGCAAATCCGTTGGTCATATAGATATATTGGCCGCCAATGTCGAGGCTGCTCGGCAAGCCCGCATACTTCAGCTCGCGAATATACTCTCCGTCCTGATCGAAGATCTGAATCCTTTGATTCTCCCGATCCGCCACCCACAGCAGACCGTGCGCATCCACTGCAATCCCATGCGCTTCAGTAAACTTGCCGGGCTCGATTCCCCTGCCTCCCCAGGTTTTGATGAACTTTCCACTCTTGTCGAACTTCAGTACGCGCGGATCTCCACCGTCCCCTTCAGGCGTGTGCCCCTGAACTACAAAGATTTCGCCATTGCGGCCGAAGGCTAAATCATTGGGCTGATTGAAGCGATGTGACCCGGTCGCTTCGTTCCACTCGCCCTTCTCGCCTCTGGTGCCGATGGTCATCAAAATATCCCCTTGTTGACTCACCTTCATAACGATGTTCGCGGTTCCGTCCGTCACCCACAGATTGTCATCCTTGTCGATCCGCAACCCGTGTGCTCTCGAGGTGAGCAGTCCCTGGCCAAACAAGCGGAGGAACGTTCCGTCCGGCGCGAACTCAGCGACGTTCCACTGTCCGCGATTCAACAAAAACATGTGGCCTCTGGAATCGAATTTGATGGTCGAAGGCGCACCGATCTTGATCCCTTCGGGCAGCGGAAGAGGGTTAGGAACCGCGACAAAATCCATCTCAGGTGCAACCTGCGGGACCAGCAGCGCCGGATTCGAGGGCTTCTGCGCGAAAGCGGCGGTACCGGTCAACAGCGTGCAGAGCGCGATCAGCAGATATTTCAAAACACCCCTCCTCGGCTCACAACATCCCCGGCCTAAATAACCTTCGCCTTGCGCATTACTGCCTCGGCCTTCTCGCGAATCCGCTTGGCCATTTCGTAAGGGTCAGTCTGCTGGAATTCCGGCAGGAACAACTCCACCGAAAGCGCACCCGAGTAGCCCTTCTCCGACATCTTTCGCAAAATCGCCACCAGCGGCGAAACCCCGTCGCCCGGAATCGCTCGTGTCGTGTTGTCCAGCAACTCACGGGGCATGTCGGGCACATCCTGGAAGTGCATATGAGCAACCTCGCCGGGACGGATCAGATCCAGATCCTGAAACTTACTCAGCCCGGACCAGTAGTGATAGCAATCGAGCATGGGGTGCACGTTGGGATGACCCGCTTCCCGGATCAGTTTAAGCGAAGTGGGCAAAGTCGAGATAAAAGTCGAACTGCGCGTGAACTCAATCATCGCGATCAGGCCGTTCTGTTTGGCCGCATCTCCCGCTTGGCGGATGCAATCTGGAGCGCCTTTGTAGTCTTCCGTAGTAGCCTTCCGGGTGGTGACGGCAGGACTATAAATCCGCTCCGTTCCAAACGAAGCAAACAATTCACAACGCTTCTTCCACCTCTCGAGCGAAGTCACCTGCGTCGCGCCGGGAATCCACAAGTCGGGTTGGGCCGCCGAACAGGAGACCACCTTCAAGCCCAGGTCCTTCACCAGGCTTTGTGCGCCCGCCAGAGTATCGGTTTTCAGAAACTCGTCCAGGATTCGATCGGAGAGTTCAACATTCTTGATCCCCGCGCGGGACCAACCTTCGAGCCCCTTGCGAAAACCGGCTCCCAACGATGTGGTCTGATGCAGACTAAGCGACATCTTGCCGCCAGCCGCGCGCACCGCCGGGACGGCCGCCGCCGCCAATGAAGCCAGAATTGCTGTTCGTCGACTAAGCATGAGCAATACTATATCGCCATTCGTCAAGCGCGTCTCCTGTCCCCGCTGGCCTAAGCGATCATAGAAGCAGTGTCTTCACTCCCCTCGGTGGTAATTGTCGGGCGGCCCAACGTGGGCAAGTCCACTCTGTTCAATGCGATCATCGGCCAGCGGCGATCGATCGTAGGCGATGAGCCCGGCATCACGCGGGACCGCATCTATGGCGAAGCCACCTATCGCAACCGCAAATTCGACTTGATCGATACCGGCGGCATCATCCTCAACGACGAAGAAATGATCCCCACGCAGATCCTGAAGCAGGCGCGGATGGCGTTCGAGGAAGCCTCGCATGTGATCTTCTTGATCGACGGCCGCAGCGAGATCACCGGTGTCGACCGCGACCTGGCGCGCATGCTGCACAAGCTGGGCAAACCGGTGTCGGTGGCCGTGAACAAGATCGACAGCCCCAAACGCGAGGCGCTGACGCACGAGTTTCATTCGCTCGGTTTCAAACATTTGTTTCCGGTTTCGGCGGAGCATCGCCTGGGATTCGAAGATCTGCTGGACTACGTAACGGAAGCGTTCACGGCTGAGCCCGCGACACGCAAGAAGGTGCGGGGCGAGGACGCGGGTCCGGAACCCGAGCCCGAAGAAGAGCGCACGCTGCCGATCAAGATCGCCATCATCGGCAGACCGAATGTGGGCAAATCCACCTTGCTGAACGCGCTGACCGGCACCGAACGCGCCATCGTCTCCCCGGTGGCCGGCACCACACGCGATGCTGTCGACGAAAAGATTACCGACGCGGGAACCGAATATGTATTCGTCGACACCGCCGGCATCCGCCGCAAGGGCAAGACCAAGCTGATGGCGGAGAAGTTGAGCGTGGTAATGGCGCGTCGCCACTTGCGCATGTCGCACGTGGCGCTGCTGGTGATGGATGCCAGCGAGGGCGTGCTCGCGCTGGATGCCACCATCGCCGGTTACGCACACGAGGAAGGCCGCGCGATCATTCTGGTGGTGAACAAGTGGGACATGTCGAAAGACAAGAACAAAAAGAAGTTCATCGAACAGATCCGCGACAACCTGAAGTTCCTCGAATACGCGCCCATTGCTTTCATCTCAGCCGAAAAACGCCTGGGTACATCGGCGCTGTTTCCGCTGATCAAGAAGGCCTACGAAGCCGCCTCCAGGCGCGTTACAACCGGCGAGCTAAATCGGTTTGTGGCGTCGCTCGAGTGGGAGTACGACATGAAGATCTACTACATGACGCAGGCCAATGTTCGTCCACCCACCTTCGTGGCTTTTACCGACAAAGCCGGCAAACTGCATTTTTCCGCCGAGCGTTATCTCGCCAACCGTCTGCGTGAACGCTTCGATTTCAGGGGAACACCAATTATGATTCGCACCAAGCGGCGCTAAAGGGACTGTTAGGGAACGGATGCCCATAGTGCGCTCTGGTTCTCCGTTGTAATGGTCACTCGTCTGCAAAAATATGTGCGAGCGTATCCTTTGTGAAGCCCTCGAAGCAGCAGGTCGTTTTGCTCCAGTCGACGAAGGCGTAGCGACGGAGGAAGTCGTCGCGGGACGTGCCGGGCGGTCGGTAGTCGAAGAGGGCGAGTGGTGTTTTGCGCTTCCCGATAATCTCCTGGTTCCAGTAGGCACGTTGGTAGTTTGAAAGACACCTTGATTCGCTGCATCTGTTCCGAGATACACATTCCCGTCTGGCCCAAAGACTATTGATAGGGGGGAGAAGACCGGGGTCAGAAATGAATATGGAAACAGTATGTGCGGCAATGTTGATCTTAACTACGCTGCTTGTTCCGTATGAACACACATAGACATCTTTTCCATCGGGTCCAAACGTCAAGCCCGTTGGGGAATTCACGGTGGCAAACACGTCGACAAGGCTGCCATCAGCTGGATTGTAGCGGGATATGTTGCCGCCGCTAAAAGAACTTATGTAAAGAAGTCCATCCGGGCCTAGCGCTATTCCTTGAGCTCCACCGGAGTAGCCGAACGAAGCCAGGAGCTTTCCTGTTACTGGATCGAACCTATCGATCTGCGACTGCGTAGCTGTATACAATTTCCCGTCAGGTCCGTAGGCGAGGCCATAGGGAAAGCTGCATGGGGACGGTGTATCAAACTGGTTTAGAAATCCGCCCGTCTGGTCGAACCTGAAAATCCCTCCGGTGAACTGGTTGGCATTCGCGCTAAGGACTAGCACATCAGCTGACACCAAGGATGCGGTCAGCAGCAGTATCAGGCAATTCACGAACGCCCGTGATCCGTCCGTAAGGGAAGTTGAGTGATGGTTGAAGTCAAGACAGTATTTGGGAAGAAGGGTTGTGGGTTTTCACCCGATGGGTGCAGGCGGGCCTTAGAATGCGTGGATGGGTTTGCCGGAGCGTAGTTCACCGACGCAACAGCCGCTGG
>JBDTTL010000376.1:0-4192 GCA_039930665.1 Acidobacteriota bacterium | reverse complement strand
CAGTAGCACGCCGCCTGCCCAGATGTGCTGGTCTTTGGTCATAAAGAGTCCCGAGACACCTTCGACGGTCGGCCACTGCGCTAGAAACTTGCCGGTCGGATCGAACACCTCGATGCGCTTATTCTCGCGGTCGGTGACGTAGACCTTCCCTTGCTTATCCACCACCACGTTATGCGGCAGCTCAAACTGCCCGGGACCCGTTCCTCTGCTGCCCCACTCCAGAATGTATTTCCCGTCGTGCGTGAACTTCACCACGCGCGCGCCGGCGTATCCGTCGGTCACGTAGAAATCGCCATTGGGCGCGAAGCCCACGTCGGTCGGCAGATTGAAGGTGTAGTGCCCCGCGCCGGCCACTCCCTTTTTGCCGAGCTGCATCAGAATCTTCCCTGCGGGGTCCAGTTTATAGATGACTTGACCGGGCGCGTCCACCACCCAGATGTTGTGCTCAGGGTCCATGCGCACAGAATGCGCGCCGCACGAATCGCATCCCGCCGCCCCGTACACCGCTGAGTATTTGGATTTGCCCGGAACCTGATCCGCTTTCGCGACGCCCGCGACTTTCCCCTCGCTGAAAGTGATGCTGGTCCACTGCTTCACCAGCGTGCCGTTGCTCTCGAAATCCAGCAGCGCCTGCGCACCGCGGTGCAGCACCAGAATGTGGCCGCGCGAATCGACGGCGATTCCGGACACCTGAATGAAATTCCACGGAGCGGGCGTGCCGGCCGCATTCTTCAGCCTAGTCGGCCAGTCCGGCACTTCCTTGTAACCGCCGCTGGGGGCGTTCGGGCCCAGGCGCGGGACGCTGCCCTGCTGGGCGAGGGCTGCGGCGATACAACTCAACGCAAGCAAGCTTATTCGATGAAAGCGCATGTGGTTCATCCTTTGATCAGGTGAGGTTTCAATCCCGCAAAATTGTATTCGATCTCCGCGATTGCTTCTGGTGTCAATCGATGATCGTCCTCGCGCGTGACTGTGGTTTTGAAAATCCCGCGCTTCTTCAGAATGTACGGACGGACGCCCGGGATTCGATTGTCCAGGTTCAGCATCAGCAGCAGCTTGCTGAAAATTTCCCGCTGCTCGTCGAACTTCTTTTCCTGTTGCAAATTCCACAGCTTGGCGAAGACCTCGGCGTAGGGGACGCCGCCGATGATGGTGCCGTCCGATCCCAGGCGCATTTCGTAAAGGAAGCCCGCGCCTCGGTTGGCGCAAAAGACGCGCTTGATGGGATCGGGGCGGTGAGCAATCTCTTCCCGCATGCGCGGGATCACCGGATCGTGCTCTTCTTTGATGTAGCCGAAGTTGGGAAACTCGCGGGCCAGTTCAAGGATGAGTTCGACGGAAGCTACCAAGCCCGGGGCGCCGCCTGAGGTCTGAATGATGACGGGCCGCTTGGTGGTCTTGCAGAGTGCGCGATAGTATTCGCGATAGTCTTCGAGAGAACTGGCCTTCGTGGGCGGTATGGCGATCATCGCATCTGGCGCGAGGCTCTCGGCGTGCCGCGCATATTCGAGCATTTCGGCGGTGTCGTGCCCTTGCACGCCCAGCACCAGCACGGGAGATTTACCTTTGGCAGACTTGGCGATCGCGTCCATGCCGCGCATGCGCTCGTCTTTTGAAAGCTTCGATTGCTCGCTCGCGTTCTGCGGCCACACCAAACCTTGCACTCCGCAGCGAACCAGGAAATCCACCTCGCCTGCGAGATCTTCATAATCGACAGCTTTCGACGCCGTGTAGGGCGTCGACAAAATCATGAAGGCGCCTTGCAAGGATTTGCCCGCGCCCCGCGTTTCCGCGTCTGCTGCCGCAGCCACTCTGGGCACTAGAGCAGCGGAGCCCGCCGCGAGCAACCAATTTCGCCGCGTGAAACGAGTTTCCATATGGTGCTCCTCCAGTTAGCCTGACGCGCTTACCGTTATGCATGTTATCACTGCGCGTGACGTTGTGAAACCGTCTCAGCGTAATCCGTCCGTAAGCATCCACTCGCGCACCAGGGGCTCAGGGTGACGCAAGAACCACGGGCACAAGTCCGCCATGCGCCGTTTGCGGGCCGCCACCCATAGGGTGAACTCTTCCAACGTGCCCAACGCGCTCCCATATATGTTCCGCGCCTTGCCAATGACTCTTAAGGACGGATTACGGGCGTAGCGTAACTCTTTTGGCACTTTCGCGCGGGAGGGCGGGACTGGTAGAGTATTATGTCCAATGGATTTTGAATTGAGGAGATCCAGCATGCACGGCTCGGCGCTATTATCTAGATTAGTTTTCGGTGCGGGAGTAGGCCTGGTGACGCTGTCTTTTGCATCGGCGCAACTAAACGCCCAGCAACCCGCCGGCGTGTTCACGGCGGAGCAGGCCTCGAATGGGAACAGCGTCTACTCGCAAAATTGCGCCGCGTGCCACGGCATCAACATGGAAGGCTCGGGAGATGCGCCGGCACTCGTCGGTGGCAGCTTCATGCTGAAGTGGCGTCCGAAGATGGTGAGCGAGCTCTTTGGGGAGATCCTGCAGACCATGCCGGCGAACGATCCGGGATCGTTGAGTGAGGCAGCGGCGCTGAATTCCACCGCATTTATTTTGGAGCGTAACGGCGCGGCGGCAGGCCCGCAAGCGTTGACACCGGGAGCGACGATGCTCATTAGTGCGATCGCTACCGGTCAGGCGCCGGCAAATTCTCCGGCGCTAGGCGGCAATCGCCGGCCGCCAGGAGTGTTCGGGGCCGGATCGGCTGACGGGCGCAGCGGCGCAACCGCACCCAAGCGCGGCGTGACTGTAGTCGGCGAGGTTAAGAATTACGTCCCCGTGACTCCGGAAATGCTCAAGAATCCGCCGGCATCGGACTGGCTCATCTTCGGGCGGAACTATCAACGGCACAGCTACAGCCCGCTCGATCAGATCACGCGCGATAACGCAAAGAACCTGCAATTGAAGTGGACTTGGGCGATGAATGATTCCGGCGCGAATCAGACCACGCCTCTGGTGCACAACGGCATTATCTATCTGGCGAGCCCCAGCAACATCGTGCAAGCGCTCGACGGAAAGACGGGCGATCTGATTTGGGAAACGCGCGTGGGTCCGGATCAAGCGCCGGGATACGGCGGCATCCGAACGATTGCGATGGCCGAAGATAAGGTGTTCCTGGCGACCAGCGATGCACACATGGTGGCGATTGATGCGCGCAACGGGACAATTCTATGGGACACACCGGCTTCAGACAAACCACATGTTGCGACCAGCGGCGATATCGTCATCGGCGACAAAGTTCTGATGGGTCTGACTGGCTGTGCGCGATTTGATGGTGAAGGCTGCTACATTTCTGCGTTCGACATCCACACGGGTAAGCGTGCATGGCGATTTTATACGGTACCGAGGGAAGGGCAACCGGGCAGCGAGACCTGGGGCAAATTGCCGATGAACAACCGCGCCGGCGCGGAGACTTGGGTCGCCGGCAGTTACGATCCCGATCTCAACCTGACCTATTGGGGCGTGGCCCAGTCGAAGCCTTGGAATTACCTCAGCCGCCATCTGACGCCTTTCGACAAGACGCTCTACGCGAACTCAACTGTTGCGCTGAATCCGGATAACGGCAAGCTGGCCTGGTATTTCCAGCATGCGCCGGGCGAGTCGTTCGATCTCGATGAGGTCTTCGAGCGCGTGCTGGTTGACATCGGCGATCAAAAAGTATCCTTGAGCGCCGGCAAGGCCGGCATCCTCTGGAAACTGGATCGGCGCACCGGACAGTATCTCGGAAGTAAGCAAATGGTGAACCAGACGGTCTGGGCTGAGATCAACCCAAAGACCGGTGAGCCGCGATACCGATCCGATCTTCTCGAGATGCAGATCAACAAGCCGGTGAATGTTTGTCCCAGCACTGAAGGCGGAAAGAACTGGCAGGGCATGAGCTACAACCAGCCGACCGGTTTGATTATCGCGCCGCTTAGCCAATCCTGCATGGACTTCACCGCGCGCCAAGTCGATTTCAGCGGCGCCGGCGGAGGGAACGGTGGCGACCGCAAATTCCTGCCGATGCCAGGCACTAACGGTAATATCGGCAAGCTGGCGGCGTACGATGTGAAGACTTTGAATGAGGTCTGGAAGTATGAGCAGCACGCTCCGTTCCTCACGTCCGCGCTCTCGACCGCCGGCGGCTGGGGTTTTCGGGCGGCGAACTCCTCGCTCCCGACGTGGACGCGCT
>JBDTTL010000375.1:0-4202 GCA_039930665.1 Acidobacteriota bacterium | reverse complement strand
CCACGACTGGTCCACTATCAGTTCCCCTCAGAAATCCTTCAGCCGTAGTGAGTTGCAACGACGCCATCCGTATCTTCTCACCGTGACAGGGGGCGCATTTCGTGGCAAAGATGGGCCGGATCTTTGTTTCAAATAAGCTAACCTGGTCTTGCGTCTGCGCCCGGGGCATCGGCACGAAAAGCGGCAATGCAAGCGCGGCACCCAGCATGGTACTCGCTCTCATACTCTTGCTCCTATTCATCTCGCGAAGAGATTTGTCGCTGTCAACTCAAGAAACTAGAACTGGAATTTCAGTCCGAACTGAATGATTCTCGGATCCAGCGTAGTCACCATCCGTCCGAATTGGGCGGTACCAAATGACCGGCAGTTATTTTCACAAATGAAATTAGGATGGTTAAAGGCATTAAAAACCTCTGTTCGAAACTCAACCTTCATCCTCTCGTTGATTTCCGTGGTCTTCCGCAGCGAAAAGTCGGCGTTTACTACCCCCGGGCCCGTCACCACTCCCCGGCCCGCGTTCCCATAACGGATGTCACCGGGAATCAAGGTTTCAGGGGCCACAAAGCAGGAGGTGTCGAAAAACCTTTGGGGTGTCTGCTGGTCCGCCGCCAAATTTGGATTGCAAACCAAATCAGGACGCAGAGATCCGGAAGTACCCACGCTGCCGGGATCTCCGGATCGCGTCACGGTAATGGGATAACCCGTTTGAACCGTGAGAATGGTATCGATGGCCCATCCGCCGATAAATTTATCGAGCGCCGCCGGGAGATGTGACGCGAAATGCCGGTTCTTACCAAACGGAAGATCGTAAACTGCAGCCGCGGTGAAGCGCTGCCGGTGATCCAGATCGGCCAAACCCTTTTCGGCCTTGTTGTCGAAATAGTTTTGCACTCGGTTACCAGTCCCAGCATTGCCTCCATTCTGGAATCCACTTGCGTTCGATATCGCTTTAGAGAAAGAGTAAGTCGCCAACACGGACAATCCGTGAGAGTAGCGCTTTTCGACGCGCATTTGGAGTCCATGGTAATTCGCCATTGCATGCGACACCGTGGTAAAGATATCTGCCAACGGGACGATGATTCCATTCGCTTGGGCGTACGGAACCAGAAGGCGAAACTGATTTCGACCTAAGCCAATGTTATTGGGAATCCTGGGATCATTCGTTAGGTCGCCAATAGAGGCTCTGATCCCGAGCGGCTCGGCGGAGTCGATGTCCTGTCGCTGATTTAATCTGGTTGCCTTTGTGCCCACGTAGGTAGCTTCGATCACCATCTGGCCCGGAAGTTCCTGCTGAATTCCGAAGTTCCAGGATTGAACGTAGGCGTTACGAAAGTCAGCCGCATAGACGTTCGGCCCCGGGATGAACTGAGAAACCGGTCCCGGCCCAAGTCCTGGGTTTCGGATCACATAGTCCATGTGCCCCTCCGAGGGCGGCAGGCCGTTCTGGAAGAGACCAAGCTGTTGCTGGTCCTCGATCACCTTAGGATAGTTCTCGATCGTGTCTTCACTGAGAATCACGGGGGGAGTATCAAAGAAAATCCCGTACCCACCACGAACCACCGTCTTGGTGCCGCCGAATGGCCGGTAAGCGAATCCGAACCTCGGGCCGTAGTCTTTCTTGTCAACAGGCGATAAAGAGCGGGGCAGCGTTTTGCCCGCGAGACCCCACGTTGGCACCAAGGGATTATTTACATTGGGGACGCCGGAAACCAGAAAGCCCGTCGCACAGACCTTATAGTCGGGGCAATAGCCGCCGGGGAAAATGAGCGTTGAAATCTGATCTCGAGTGTCCTTGGGTGGGATGTAGAGAGAATAGCGCATCCCTATGTTCAGTGTCAGACGTTGGCTGACTTTGTAGTCGTCCTGAAAGTACGCCCCATATTCGGTCGCCCGAAGCCGCAGATCCCAGTCGCTTACCGAGCGGGATTTACTGGTGGCCACACCCATTTCAAAGTTGGCTAACGCATTTCCCGTATTCGCAATTCCTTGCTCTCCCGACCAAGCGGTGTTGCCGAAATTGAAGGCGCCCCGAGCATTGTTAGCACGAACCACGTTTTCGCGTACGCGGCGGACTTCGAAGCCCACCTTCATGAAGTGCCGACCCTTGCTAAACGAGACTCCATCCATGAGCTGAAAGGTGTTATTTCTGCGCAGCAATGGTCCGCCACCATTCCCAAAGTTGGAAAACCCGGCGACGCCGACGACGGTCGAACCCAGCAGGGCTGGTTGGCTGCTATAAGCAAGACCCGTAATTCCGAACTGCTTGATCGAGTCAACGCCATTAATATGATCTTCGGCTGCCGATGTCTGGAACCATCCTTGATAGCCGAAACGGAATTCGTTCACCGTCGTGGGCGTAAAGATTCTTGTGTAGCTAAGGGTGCCGTTCAAATTTCTTTGGTTCTTGATATTCCCATAGCCCGGGAAAGTTAAGGGATCATATGTATTGCCATCGTTATAGCTAAAGCGCCCAAATATTGTATCCCGTTCGCTGAACTGTCGGTCGATCCTGGTATTGACTTGATCGAAATTGTCCCGCACGGAGCGGCCGTCCAGGAAGTTGTTGACGATGTTGCCGCTAGCGGTGTTCGACCCGGGAGCATTGGGCAACGGAATATAGTCCGTGTTGGCGAGCATCCTGGCCGAGATCGGATCGAACAGGCCCTTCGGCATAATGTTACCCGGGATCGGGTCCCGAATATTGACCGTCTGTCCGGAGGCCGTTGTCACGGGTCTGGAGGAAAACGGGTTGAAGAGCTGACCCTGGGTGAAAACCCTGCCGAGAGCATCTGGGGAAGTGGTTCTGCCCGTAATCAGGTTCTGAGAAAAATCGCCGTTTCGCTGGGCGATCGTTGGAACCGTGGCTACCGTCGCATTGCCCCGCACCAGACGGAAACCTTCGTATCCCACCAGGAAGAACGTCTTGGGCTCAGCTTTGGGCGGCAGGCGCACCGGACCACTGAACATAAACCCAAACTGGTTCTGGTGAAATGGCGGAGCGCAGGCCTTTCGGGTCGCCACATTCGAATCATTCTTATCGCAAGGGAAGGAACTGGAATTTGTATCGAAGAACCGGCGGGACTGAGTGGCGTTGTTGCGCAGGAACTCGTATACGGATGCGTGGAATTGGCGGGCACCCGACTTTGTGACAATGTTCACCTGCGAGCCAGCCCCTTTGCCGAATTCTGCCGAGTAGTTATTGGTTTGGATTTTGAATTCCTGAATCACGTCGATGGATGGCGTGATGTTGATGTTGTTATCGAAGGCATCCGTGTTGGAAGTCCCATCCATTTGAAACGCGTTCTGCTCGGACCGATTTCCGCTGACGGAGAATCCGCCACCGGTAGTTTGCCCCGGAGCCCCGGTATTCGTTCCAGGCACCAGCAGGGCTAGCTGGACAAAGTTACGCCCGTTCAGGGGTAACGCCAAAATTTTCTGCGTGTCGACTACGGCACCCAAAGACGCGTTCTGACTCTCAATGAGAGGCGCCTGTGCGGTAATTTCCACTACTTCGGTAATCGATCCCAACTCGAATACCGCGTCGATGCGGGCGTTTTGACCAACCTGGAGCACTAAGCCCTTACGCTCAATTTTCTTGAAGGACGCAAGTTCCATCGTCACGTCGTACATGCCCGGAACTAGATTTGGCAAAGCGAATTGACCGCTCGAATTCGACACCGTCTGCCGCCGAAACCCCGTGTCGGTATTGACGACGAGGACGTTGGCACCGACGACTACGGCTCCCGTCGAATCGGTTAGGGTACCCGACATCGTTCCAGTGCCGAGCTGAGCGTGAAGTCCGCTCACGGCCACCAACAAGAAGAGCGAGATACCAGCTACATTTAACAGCCCCACTCTATGTGAAAGACGCATCTTACCCCCCGCTTAGTAGTTGAGTCGACAAGTGCCGTCAAGGATATTCCATGCTGACAGGCGTGTCAAGCCACAGGGTGAAGCGACAGGGTGAAGCCACAGGGTGAAGAGTGTCGTTAGCACGCTAGTTGTCCGGTGGAATTAATTTGTTAGATGTCCCGGTCCAGGCGGGGAGGGGGGAAGCTGGCTGGCATTGTCAACTTGAGCAGCCAAGAAGTATTTTGGCACGAGGAGCTGCCGTTGGTCCCGAAGGGCTTTAGGCCCCCGTAGCCGTTCGCCACGTCGCGAAGGATCGGGATCGCACGGAACGTTATCGAGCCGAGCACCTG
>JBDTTL010000374.1:0-4214 GCA_039930665.1 Acidobacteriota bacterium | reverse complement strand
CGCCGATGCCGCCTTCACGTGTTGAGCACCCGGAGTGTGGTGTAAAGATTCCAGACTATCAGCGCCGCGTAAAAATAATTGATCCAGAGAATTAGTTTTCTCTGGTGTAGCATCAAGCAAACGAACGCGAGGCCCACCGCAATCATCTTTGAAAATACGACCCCGGCCAGAGGACCCCAGTGCACCAATAATCGTACGAAGGGGCTGGCCTCCGTGTTGCCCAGGCTGAAGCCGATCATGGTGGACATAATGTCCAGTAGCTGCAGGTAGAGAAACACTACGATCAAGTGTCGGCCGGCGTAGTTCATGGTGCCTGTCGTAGCATGACTACTCTCCTGGAATTCGCGGCGATCCCGGAGTGACGGCTGCTGCGGTTGCGTCATGGCGCCGTCTCAAATGCCCGCTGCTGCGCCGGGGTACTGGGTCAGCTTGTCGCGGCCCAGGATGTGATCGAGATGGTGTTGCATGTGCAGGATATAGTCCTCGATCAGAAACCGCAGGGTGACGGGATCGCTGGAACCGATGCGACACGATGTTGTGAGCCGCTCTTCGGGAATCCGTTGCACCAGCCGCAACAGCAATTCATTATGCTGCCGCCAGGAATCGAGCAGCGCCGGCCAGGGCATTTCGTGATACCCGTGCGCCCGCACCCAGCCATCCTGCTCGTAAGTGGGTCCTTTGAATTCGTTCTGCAGGGATGCTCCCGCGAAACGCACATGATTGTTGACGGCCGAGTCGATCAGGTGTCCCAGTTCCTCCTTGCGCGACCAGGAATCGGCCCCCGCCGGCTTTACTGCCGCCTGTTCGTTGGTAAGCACGCGCAGGTTCACGTATTCGTAGGCCAGCGCCTGCTCCAGGGCTTTCGCAACGTTTTCAGTCATGTCCCATTTTGCCATGTGCGGGGTTTGGACTGCTTTGTCCGGAGCGCATGTTTCCGCGTCCTCTCTCCGCTATAACCTACCCGCGCCGTAATCTAGAAGAATGAAACTTCGCGATTTGGCTGGAGCCTTGGGCTGCGAGCTCCACGCGCGTGGCGGCGGCAGCGATGACGACGGTCTCGAAATCACCGGCGTGGCCGGCATGGAACAAGCGGGGAAGGATCAGCTCACCTTCCTTGCCAATCCGAAGTACACGCACAAGGTGAAGCAAACGCGCGCCGGAGCCATTCTTGTCACTAAACCGATGGATGGGATTGCGCCGGCCCAAGTGATCTCCGCCAATCCCTACCTCGATTTCGCGCGCGCGCTGGAACAGTTCTATCGCCCACCGCGGCCACCGGCCGGAATTCACGCCACGGCGTCCATCGCCCCCTCGGCGCGGATTGGTGAAAACGCTTCTATTGGCCCCTATGCCGTGGTCGGTGAGAACGCAACCATAGGCCGCAACGCCGTGCTGCAGCCGCACGTTGTCGTGTATGCGGGTGCTGTGATCGGCGACGATTTTTACGCGCACTCGCACGCGGTGATGCGCGAATACTGCCGCATTGGCCATCGCGTTACGCTGCAGAACGGCGTGGTAGTCGGCGGCGACGGTTTCGGTTTCGCGAAGCGCGCCGATGGTACGCATTATAAGATCGTGCAAAGCGGTATCACCGTGATCGAAGACGACGTCGAGATCCAGACGCTCACTTCGGTTGACCGCGCGACGGTGGGCGAAACCCGCGTCAAACGCGGCGCGAAAATCGACAGCCTGGTGCAGGTGGGACACGCCTGCGTGATCGGCGAGGATAATATCATTTGTGCGCAGACCGGACTCGCCGGGTCCAGCGTGCTCGAAAAGAATGTATTGCTGGCCGGGCAGGTGGGCATCTCCGGGCACCTGACGATACACGACGACGCGGTGGTTTATGCGCAAAGCGGCGTGGGCGGCGATGTGGCGGCTGGGTCAGTGATCAGCGGCTCGCCGGCCTTCGACGCTCGCGAATGGTTGCGTGCTATCACAGCTTTCCAGAAGTTGCCGGAGCTACTGAAGGCGGTGCGACAATTGGAGCGTCGCATACGCTCTACGGAAGAGCCTGCGAGCCACTAACATGTCAAAACACTTGGATTATGAAGGGCACTTGCCCCTGGCATACCGCAATCGTGAGTTTCTGGACGGGCCGGAAGGCCGTTCGATGCGCATTCTCAGCGAATATCTTTACCCGCTCGCGCACTTCCGGAGAGAACGGATTCACGATACGGTGGTCTTCTTCGGCTCGGCACGGCTGATGGAAATGGGCCCGCTAGGGCGCTACTATAACGAAGCCCGCGAACTGGCCCGGCGTCTGACCGCATGGTCCGATGCACTCCCCGATGACGCGCGCCGCTTTGTGGTGTGCAGCGGCGGCGGCCCCGGAATCATGGAAGCAGCCAACCGCGGGGCCTGCGACGCTGGCGGCAAAACCATAGGATTGAACATTGGCCTTCCTTTTGAGCAGCGCCCTAATCCGTTCGTCACGCCGGAACTCAACTTTGAGTTCCATTACTTCTTCATGCGCAAGTTCTGGTTCGCCTACCTGGCGAAGGCGCTGGTGGTCTTCCCCGGCGGCTTTGGAACGCTCGACGAGTTAACCGAGATCCTGACCCTGGTGCAGACCCAGAAACTGATGAAGCGGATGGTGGTGATCCTCTACGGGACTACGTTCTGGAAAGAAGTGATTAATTTCGACGCGCTGGTGCGCCACGGAATGATTGCGGCCGATGACTTGAACTTGTTCCAGTTTGCAGATGATGTCGACACCGCTTTTCAAAAGCTCGAAGCCGGCTTGACGAGGTATTATCTGCAGGACGAACAGGATCTGCCGGGCATCGCCAAATCGCAGGTGTAAGGGCTAATGCTCTTACGACTCCAATCCATCCGCAGGGCAATCGGATGGGTGGGGCTCGTGTTCCTGCTGTTGCTTGCTGTCCTATTTATTTCGGGTCGACTCGGGCTCCGCGAACCTCAGCTCTTACGCGTGGTCGTTTATGTGGCCGGCGTCTGGCTGGGGTTGCGGCTGCTACGCCTGGCCTTTCGCCGGGGCATCTGGCGGCTGCGCAATCGCCTGCTGGCGGCGTACCTGTTCATGGCGGTAGTGCCTGTCCTGCTGATCGCTACGCTCGCGGCCGTCACGGCGCGTGTCATCGCCAGCCAGTTGGCAGTGTACTTGGTCACCAGCGAACTGGACCGCCGCATTGAAGGGCTCCAGTTGTTGGGCGAGAGCATCGCGCCCATCGCAACGCCGCATCCCGGTTGCGCTAAAACGTTATCCCGGCATCGCCGCGGTGTTGCGCGAATCCAATCGCGAAACGCGTTATCCGGCGGATGCGGCTTTGCCAGCGCCTGCTTCCGGGTGGTCGAATATCCGCGGCGTCATCCGGCGCGATCCCCAATTTTATCTGTGGAGCCACCAGCAAATCCCTGCGGGCGATGTTACCATTACCGTGCCTCTGACGCCGGAAGTTTTGAGTTCCATCGCTTCCCATATTGGTCAGATCGGGTTCGGGACGCTGCCCGGAAGCCCGGGACAGCGGCTGTCGCAAGCCCCGCCTGGAAGCGTGCCTGCTAGCCGCCTGCCTTTTCCCCTCTCTTTTTTCGATCCCGAAGTTCGCTGGTTCGCCGCCGTGCCGGCCTTCGACTGGGATCATCCGGCGGAGCGCTCGACTCCCCTCATTGTGGCGGTGCGATCGCGGGCCTCGGCTCTGGCCGCGGCCATGTACGATCCGAATGCGGACCTGGCGCAGGGAGTGCTGTTAGCAGTGTTGGCGCTGCTCACCGGTTTGTTTGTGATTGTCGAGTTGGTCGCCCTGGTGATTGGCGTGCGTCTTACTCGCTCCATGACCGCCGCGGTCCACCGACTCTACCAGGGGACGCAACGAGCCATCGAGGGCGATTTTTCGCATCGCATCCAAGTCCGGGGGCATGACCAGCTCGCCGAGCTTAGCCATTCCTTCAACCGCATGACCGAAAGCATTCGGCATCTGCTCACGGTGGCCAAGGAGAAGGAACGCCTGCAATCGGAAATGGAAATTGCGAGCGAAGTGCAGAATCGGCTCTATCCGCGTGGGCCTTTGACGACAGCTTCTTTACGCGTTACCGGAGTGTGCCGTCCCGCCCGCGTAGTCTCCGGCGACTATTTCGATTACGAGCCACTGCACGGAAAAATTCGCCACGTTCTGCGCCGGAGCTTTCGACGAGGCCTCGGGGTGCGCTGGTGAAACTGGAGATAGCTTACGGGTGAAAGTCCCGCCCGGTCA
>JBDTTL010000373.1:0-4227 GCA_039930665.1 Acidobacteriota bacterium | reverse complement strand
CTACCACCTTCGCGCCTACCACTGCCGCTTGGCTCGCGTCGGTTACGTTTCCTGTGATACTGCCTTGGAGTAATTGCGCCTGGGCTGGCTGAGCCCCAGCGATCAATAGTCCTAAAATGGCCAAAAAGGCCCAAAAATGCACACTTGCCCCGTTTAAAAAACGATTCATAGTCACACCCTCGGTTAAATTCCGTTTCGACAGCGGTTTCCGACGCGTCCGTTGCAGCCATCGCGCAAGCTATGGGCTCGCGAAGGTCATCCGCTATCCACGTTCCAGTACGATTAAATTGCGTGCTCCAGGCCCAGTCCTACAGCAGCTTTCCAGACCACCCAAGAACTTCTGATCGAGCCTATGCTAGTCTGCTATGCTGCGCTATCCCTAAAAGGCATGAGATTTCGTAAATGTACACACTACCCTCACAGATAGACCGGCCGACCAGATACTTTTTCCTTGTCGCAGGAGTTCCATTTTCGAAGAAAAGACTAAGGTTTCGGTCTCGCGGAGATCATTGCGATTGACCATTAGCCGGCACGGTGACAGCAAGTGTGTGGGGGGAAGCCCCCGGAAATCTGCATTCATACGGGTTGATCCGGAGTTCGAGATGCAGTGTCTACAGTGTATAAATCAACGACATCTGATGCCTTTTAGGGATGGCGCGAGGAGCGGAGTCCAGATAGTCTGCCTTGAGCACACTGAAGCGCCGGTCAGTCGGCGCGCCCCATCGGTGCGATCACATAGCGTTGAGGGGCCCCAACCCCTTTGGGAATTCTCAACCACGGGTGGCGCCCCCTAATACGGTGTGTCACCCGTTTTTTGTACCGCCAATAGGGATGGGCTAGCGTAATCTCACCAGCGGGCCGATGACGCCGCCACTTCCCAAACTTCCATGACGATTTCCGGGACGTTTCAGTCGTCGCATCGTTTTGAGGCTAGACTGCGACCAGATTGTAATGTACCTACATGTGATTGCAATGTAGCTGCGGCTGACTGCCGATGAGCCGGGGAGGGGGGTAGTGATACCGTTGATGCTGCTTCTCACCACGTTTTTAGGTTCGTGCGTGCTTGCTTGCAACGCCCTTAGCAGGTCAGAGTCCCGAACATGCGGAAACCGCCCCAAATTGTTTCGGTAGATTTGCTGCGGAACCCATCTTGAAGCGATTGATCAGCTCGACTTATGGAGAATCGCGGCACGGCACCTTGAACGCACAAAGGGGACCGAACTAGAGCCGGAGTTCTGACCGGCCGTCCCACAGGCACGCTCTGCGTGGCAGAGTTTCCGCCACGCAACCGGGAAACGCATGCAGCAGTTTCGTGGATGAGCTACTTACTGGGGCCGCCGTCGTCCGCTGCGCCCGCGAAGATCTTGCGCCCGTCGGAGAGGGTCACGTTGCGAGCGTTGGCCAACTTGCTGCCGTCTTTGGCAAGGTAGCCTTCGATGGTCACAGGGTCGCCGGGCTTCAGCGAGTTCCGAGTCCAGCCGCGGCGCATCAGCCCGTTGGGACTACCGAGTTCGAACTCCCAGTTGGTCACCTTACCGGCTTCGTCGGTTACGTCCACATAGAAGCGAGCGTGCGGATTCTGCCACTCCATTTTGGTGACCGAGCCCTTAACTGTTACGGGCTTGGCTGAGTCATACTCGGCGGCAAAGGAGTGATGCGCAAAGACCGGCGCGGCCCCAAGCGCCAACAAGATGCCGGACAGGACAACAAGAGATCTTTTCTTCATAATCACTCTCCAGGAAGGCTTTCTTCGCAACCCGGGCCTATCGAGCCCTGCACGTCACTTTACTCCGAATGCTCCTTAAGCGTCAAGGGGCTAGCTCTCGGGGGCGCAGTTGGAGCGTTTCCGAGGCCAGAGGGAGAGGGTCGTCTCAGTTGGCGACCGAGTCCGCCGCGAGCCGGCTCGTCAAGTTCGCATGCGCGCCAGGAAATACAGGCCGGCGAGCGAGAAGATTGCATCCGGGGACCAGGCCGCGACCTCCACCGGCAATTGGCTTAAGTTTCCGAACTGTTCGAACACCTGCCCTACCGACCAATACACGATTGCGATTCCCAAACTGACGCCCACCCCCGCCATCGCCCCCCGGTTGCCCGCCAGGAAGGCGAAGGGGATGGACACCATCGCCATGATCAGAGCGAATAATGGCACAGCAAACTTTTTCTGCAGTTGCACTTGCAGCGCGACCGTATCGAAACCGCTCTGCTGCAACTCGCGAATGTAGGCGCCCAGTTCGTGAAAGTTCATCTGACGGGACTGCTTCACTTCTTTTACGAAGTAGTCTGGCGGCTCTTCAAGCTCCGGAAAAGTACGCGTGCTGCCTGAGAACTCGTCGAATCGCGTGACGGTATTGCCATTCATATCGCGGCTCCAGCCGTTCTCAAAGACCCATGCCTGAAGACTGGGCTCCCAGCGGGCCCGCTCGGCAGCGATGTGGCGCTTCAAGCGAAAGCGCGCCGGATCGATTTCGAAAACGTTCACGCCCAGCATGACGCGCTGGGCCTGATCGAAATATTTGTAGTAGTACATGCGGTCGTGGAGACCGGAAATCCAACGGCGATCGGGACGTAAAAAAGTCTGCGCGGGGCGGCCCTTGATCTCGGCGCGCAGAGCGTCCTGCCGCCGGTCAGACTCGGGAACCCAATAGTGATCGAAGGCGAACAATCCTCCGCTCAGGAGCACGCCTGCCACCAGGATCGGTGCCGCCAGACGATAGAGGCTGACGCCGCAAGCCTTGAGAGCGGTCACCTCGTTGTGTTTCGTAAGGATTCCGAAGGAAACCAGCACCGCAGTCAGCACGGCAAACGGCGCCAGCTCATAGAGCAGCCGGGGCGTGAGGAAAAAGTGGTATTCGAAAACGCGGTCCATGCCGATGCGGTTGCGGATGATGTCGCTCAACAATTCGAAGAAGGTGAAGACCTGGAACATCAGCACAAAGCTGGCCAGCAGCACCACGAAATAAAACACGAAGCTGGAAAGAACATAGGTATCGGTAATGTTGGGCAGCAGTGAGAAACGAGCCAGCCAGGTTCTCGGCTCCAACCGTGCAAGCGGCCCGCGGAGGAGCGGGAGCCCTCGGATGCGGCGCAAGCGCGCGCTTACCAATCCCATCAGATCCAGGTCGCCAGGCTTCTCGAGGCGCGCCAGCATGGCCAATCCGCCGATCGCGAAAGCCAGGTTGGGCAGCCATACCGCGGCTTCGGGCGTCAGCGAACCCTGGCGCGCCATCCCGATAAAACCGATCAAGCCGATGTAATAAAGAAACGCCAGGCCGGCGGTCATCACTACTGCGGCGGACTTCCCTGCCCTCCGCCGCGTGATGCCGAGGGGGATGCCTACCAGCGCCATCATCAGACAGGCGAAAGGCAACGCCAGCCGTTGATTGAATTCGGTACGCGCATCCAGTTTTGCCAAGCGGTCGAGTTTGGGGCTGAGATAAGCGAGCCGATAGAGCGGCGGCGTATCCATTTCGACCGAGGGGCGGGTGGCGCGGACCGTGGCGGGCTTATTCGCCTCCAGCGCCTGATCGCCCGCTGGGAAGGCAGTGATGCGGTAATCGCCGACATCCTTGCCCGCCTCGTAGGTGCTCCCATTGCGCAAGGAAAGTTGAAGGCGGTTCAGGGCTGGTTCGGACACCACTACGGCTTCGGTCGCGAGAGTAATACGCGGCTCGTCTCCCCGCTCCTGCGACCCGGGCGGCCGCTGGTCGGGCGGGGTGATATCGGCTAGAAAGACTCTCTTCCAGCGTCCCGTGACACCGGTGGTGACGTCGGAGACATACAGAATCGAGTGGGGGAATCGTTCCTCAAATACGCGCGGCTGGACGTCAGACGTGAGCCCGTTGCCAATCAACAGGTTCTCTACCCGATAACGCTCACGGATGGTCCAGGGCGTCAGCCACAACGAGGCGGCCGCAGCGATGAGCAAAGCTGCGCTGCCGAATAAAAGCACGGGGGGCGCCACACGCCGTCCCGGTATGCCGGCCGCGCGCATGGCGGTAATTTCGCCGTCGGTCGACATGCGGGTGAGCGTGATCAGGGTTGCTACCAGCACGCCCATAGGAACTGTGAAGGGAAGCGATTGCGGCAGCACCAAGAAGAACATGTAAAACACGGTCAAATGGGGGCCGGTGCTGCGCACCAGGAATTCAAACAACGGACGCGCCCGCATCAGAAATATCAGGAAAGTGAAAAGCACCGCCCACAGCAGCGCCGTCGTTACCAGTTCGC
>JBDTTL010000372.1:0-4254 GCA_039930665.1 Acidobacteriota bacterium | reverse complement strand
AAGAACGGCTTGTACCCAAATTCATCAGGGCGGCCAAGCAATAGCGCTCGCAACGTTTCCGAAGCAAACAACGCGACCGCCACGACCTCGAGCGCGCCCGAAGCCGCAAGAAGTACCGTGAAGGTCGTGCCCTCGTCGGCGAACGCTTGTCCGATGCCGCGAGCAATCAGGCCGGTGACAGCACAGCCCAGCGTGACCGGCACGAACCAGTTGTGGCGATGTTTCACTGCCGTAAAACGAGATATAAGGCGATAGCCCATGCCCATGATGAACAGGCCGAACCAGCCGAAAAGCTGGATGTGGCCGTGCACCTGTATCATTTGGGGAACCCGCCCTCCTAAGCCTGACCCTTGCTCTGCAGCGTGCGCAAGCGTCAGGCCCAGAGGAAAACCGACGAACAGTGCAAAGAAGATGGCTGAACCGATGAAGGGTGCGTACTGATGTTCTTCGCGAGTTAGAAATCTCAAATTGTTTCCGAACAGAGTTGCTCGGGCAGCGTGGAAAGCCGGCAATCAGCCAGAGGCTTATCCCTCATCAGATGTGTTGGCGCTAACCGTCCGCCGCGAGTGCGGTCGAGGCGGTCATAGTTCGCCGGCGCACTCTTCGCATCGAGGCGTCTTCACGGGCTATTGTCGCCAGGCTTGTAGTGGCAAGAGATTCGCGGAGAGCATGACCCGCCGCAACCCAGGCGTTGTGAACGGGGCAGCTGTTATCCCACTGGCACGGGCCACCCCGCAATGTGCAACGATCGGACTGAATAGCACCCTCAGCCGCTTCAACGATTTCCAGCAAAGTGATTTCCGTTGGAGCCCGGGATAGTCTGTATCCCCCGTCGCGGCCAGCTTTGGCTTCGGCTAGATTCGCTCGACTGAGCAGTGACAGAATCTGAGGAGTATAACGCAGAGGGAGAACCATTTCGTCGGCGACCTCGCGAATCTTTCGATACCCGTGACCATATCCCCGGGCCAGTGAAATGGCCGCGCGCACCGTGTAGTCGCCCGTCTTCGAAAGCTTGAGTTCCATGCGTGAAAGATAGCATACGTATAGCTTGACGCTCAATGTATAGCTTGCTACTGTACGTACAGAAAGCACGCAATGTTCGGCCAAGGAGGCGCTCGATGACCAAAATGTGGCGTCACAAGACCAAGATGGTAGTAATTGTCCTTGCCTGGCTGATCGCAATGACACCTCTGCTCGCTGCGTGCCAGGGGGGCGCGCAGAACATCGGGAAGCAAGTCACTGCCACGCCCTCCCCGGGTTCCGGCGAGGAATTCACGGTGAAGACCGTCTCTGACAACGATGGTCTTGGTTTCGTGGGCGTCGGCGGCGCGATCGACGGAGTGCGCAATCCGACGCTCAGTGCAGCCGAAGGGACGACGGTGAAAGTTAATCTAATCGATGGCGACGGCTCTCAGCACACGATCTCATTTCCCGATTTTCACGCCACGTCCCAAGAAGTCACCAAGAAGGACGACCAGGTGTCCGTCACGTTTACAGCGAGCAAGTCCGGAGCATTCCAGTACTTTTGCACGCTCACCGGGCACAAGCAGGCGGGCATGTTGGGGCAGCTGAACGTGGGCACCGGGACCAGCCAGGGCGCCACCGCTGAAGACGTCGCGCATCTACCGGGCGATCTTCCGGCGCCGATCGGCGATCGCGAACCACAGAACATTCGCGTTGAGATGAACATAGTCGAGAAGGAAGGCCAGCTCGACGATGGCACCACGTACACCTACTGGACGTTCGATGGGACGGTCCCCGGCCCCTTCGTCCGCATCCGTGAAGGTGACACCGTGGAAGTTCACTTGACGAACCCGCCGGACGCAACGATGACCCACTCTATAGACCTCCACGCCGTCAATGGTCCGGGAGGCGGCGCGACGGTGATGCAGGTGGCTCCCGGTGAAACGAAACAGTTTACCTTCAAGGCGCTCAACCCGGGACTGTACGTCTATCACTGCGCCACCCCATCCGTGGCTCACCATATCGCCCAAGGAATGTACGGCATGATCCTTGTCGAACCAGCGGGCGGCCTCCCACCTGTCGACCATGAGTATTACGTCATGCAGGGTGACGTCTACACCTCGCAGTCGTTCGGCACCAAGGGCCACTTGGACTTCAACGCCGCTGGAATGATGGCTGAGCAGCCCACTTACGTTGTATTCAACGGTGAAGTTGGTTCCCTGACGACCAAGCACCCGCTTACGGCCAAGGTTGGCGAGACTGTCCGGATCTATTTCGGCGATGGTGGCCCCAACCTAACATCCTCATTCCATGTTATCGGTGAGATCTTTGACAAGGTTTACCCGGAAGGTTCGCTAACGTCGGCGCCGCTAACCAACGTGCAGACGACAACCGTTGCCCCAGGGGGCGCCACCATAGTGGAGTTCACGGTGCAGGTGCCGGGACGCTATCTCCTGGTGGATCACGCGCTCTCCCGCATCGAAGAAGGCGCGCTGGGCTACCTGGTGGTGGATGGCGCTGCCAATCCGGATGTCTTCAGCGCACCCGAGGCGTCGGCGACGCCGGCCGAGTGATGGAGCAGCCGATGCGCAGGAGCCTCGGTCGAATGGGAGATCGGTCCGGTGCGCGGGCCGATCTCCTGACTGGTGCAGGCCTGGGGCTGGCAGCGCTGGGCGTAGTAGCTGGCGCATGGTTTGGCGGCCTGCGCCCGGAGCCTGGTGGAAACAACCAGCGCCCCACAACCGAATTAGCGCTGAACCCTGCAAAATCAGCGACAAACGGAGAGACGATTCTGGTAACGGTTTCAACTTTCGGAAGTCTTCGCAGCATCATCGGCGGCGCCTCAACAAAAGTAAGTATGGCCGCTGGCAGTACCGTGGCTGACCTCTCAGATCATCTGGCAGATGTTTATCCAGCCCTAGCGCCCTCCGCGATGCTCTCCGTCGATGACTCTTCCGCCATGCTTCCCTTGAGCTATGTCTTGGAGGACGGCCAGTCAGTTACCCTGATCGGCTCGATGGCAGGTGGTTAGTCATGACGTCGCCTCTTCGTGGAGTACGACTATCCGCGGCAATCAAGACTAATGAGCCGGCGGATGGTCTGACCCCGTCGATCATCAGTACTACGCAAAGCAGGTGAGACTAGCGCAGCCCCTGGCAAGGGGTCAGGTGATACCAATCCAGACAACTTAAAGGCACGTCAGCGTGAGACGCTAGGAGGAGGCAACTGAGCGAAAGTGACGCGAACCTCGAGGCTGGGCCAGACCGCCACCTCGCCTCATTGTTCACGTTCGCTAACCAAATCCCAGGCGGATCCAGCAATAGCTACCCGGAAACGCTTCGCCGTAGGAGAAAGGCAAGCTGGCTAGACAATCGGCGGCCCGCATCGACGTCCCCTTCCTCATATCGCTGCGCTAGCCAGCACGTCGGTTGCTGCTGCCATGGAGACGGGAAGCAGAACTGCGGGGATTCCCCTCGCGGCCACCACGGAGGCCAGAGCTGGACCGCCGACGTACAGCCGTGAACCTGAATGTGCGGATATCAGTGCGCGCATGGACCGCCGCAAGGACGTCAAGCTCGTAGCCAGGGTCGCCGACAAACATACAGCTTCTGGTCGCAGATCCAAGACAGCGTGAGCCAGGTCTGATACAGGCACATCAGCACCCAGGTAGATAACGCGAATACCGCGCTCTATCAACATGAGATAAAGCGCCAGGAGTCCAACATCATGGCGCTCACCCTCTGGGCACGCCAGAAGAACCGACAGCGCGCCGTCGGATTCCACCGGTGATTGGCGAGCAATTTCCACGTACAGCTCGCGGCGAATCAACTCGGTCGCGAAGTGCTCGTTGGCAGAGACAACTTCATCGTCGCCCCACTTTTCGCCGATGCTGCGCAGTGCTGGGAAGACAACCTGGTCTAATGCCGTGGCCCAGTCGCCAGCGACGTAAGCCTCACGAACAGCCAAGACGAGGCTCAGTTCATCATATCTTGACGCCGCGCCGACGATGCGAGCCACCAATGGGTTTTCTGGCTGCGGGGCCGCTGCTGCTTCACTGAGACCGATAGGACCCTCCAGGCGCGCAACCTCGGCGGCCTCGGACGCCGGCACGCCCGCCGCTACGAGTGAGGTCATGCGTCGGATTACTCCGAGATCTCTTTCCTCGTACTGCCTCCGACCATTGGTCGAGCGTCTGGGCTGAGGAATCCCATAGCGGCGCTCCCAGGTGCGCAAGCGACTTTCGGTGATGCCCGTGGCCATTGCGGCCGCCCTGACTGAGTACTTCATGCC
>JBDTTL010000371.1:0-4292 GCA_039930665.1 Acidobacteriota bacterium | reverse complement strand
GAGGAGTCAAGTGAAGCTGGGGGCTGCGCCCCCAGACCCCCATTTGGGGGCTCCGCCCCCAAACCCCCGCCAACTTTTAGCGTGGCAATTGGGCGGCCTGCGGCCCCCGAAGATTGGTGAGAACTGGGGGTCACAGCGACCGGTGTTCGGCCGGTTCTCGGTGGATTTGTTGACTCTACTGCCACGCCCGGAACGGAGTTGGCAACCATCTTCCCGGATTTGGTTCGAACCGCACTCCGCTGGCCCGTAGGGTACTTCGCTTGTTCGAGTCTGGCTCACTTGGGTTTGCCTAGGACTGAAGCGTAACCGTATGCTCAAGGGAGCTAAATCCGCAAACTATGTCCCAATTTGTAACGCCATGGTTCTTCGGGTGCTTATTGCTGGAAATGGATTTTGAGCGAAATCGCTATGTCCCGGCGCAGTAGTGAATTAGCCAGCAGGACGGAGTTGCGCTGTTGCATTTGCCCCGCCCCACTCGGCGAAGCTGAATCGGACAATGCATTCGCTAATTCTGGCGAGCTCGCAATGCATTATGAGCTTGTGCATGAGTGCCAGATCTGCGAAATGTTATGTCCTAACGAAACAGCTCGGTACGAGCACTTGCGCCGAGATCCGGTGGAATCACTCGGTATGCCGACTGCCGTCGAACCGTTGGTTGCTTGGCTGAACGCCTTTTGCGTCCGGCTTGCGGAATGCGAGTTACCTGAACTCGCGTTGGTTAATGTGCCGGAAGAGCTTGCCAATCAATGCATATATGTCGAGTCTCGTTTCCGGGCCGTGGTTAGAGCGGTAAGAACGGCTCGGTACAGGAGGCTCAGGGGACGTTCCGCGCGAGCGGCGTATCTTGCCAAGGCGCTGGCGCTGCCGGATGCTGCCCCGGGATACGCCGAACAGAAACTCAGGGGGATCTCGGCATAAAGGGCATTGAAGGCTTTTTACCCCACCGCCGATGAGCTTCTCGCGGGCCGGAATGATGGGGCGGCGTAAGCCGCCCTTTGAGCAGCATTCTAGCGCAAAGCGATAAATCCCAGGGGTTTGGGGACAGAGTCCCCAAGTAAAGAAAACGCTCTACAGTGAGTGCGTTCCGATAACCCTTTTCTGCCCCGTCCGTACTATGGCAGCATAGATGTGGCGGAATCGCCGGGCACCGCATGATTATTCTTCGGCCAACAAACCTGCACTGGCTGGGCGGCTCAACCGACGATTCGGCAGATCTTTGCGCGCACTCCGGCGTGGAGTTTAGTATCGGGGCGACAACCCTGGTAAAGCCAAGCGACGGCGATTGGACAGTCAGCGCCGCGGCGTTATACCTGCTGCGGACCCTATCGCAACCACACACGAAGCAGCAGCCGATAGCCGAACATCTGTTCCCTTGCTGTGGCAATGGCATCTTCGAGATAGAAGGTCAGGACGATGTACAGATCGTTGGCTGTAACTCCGGGATAGACTTCACAGTCGTGCAGATCGATGACGTGGTCCTCTTGAACGCGAAAGATGGGACTCAGCACCGAGTTGCAGTCTCCGACTGGCGGAGGGCCGTGTGTGAGTTTTCCGATGCTGTCCAAGCATTTTACGCGGCGTCATCGCCGAAGAAGCCAGAAGACGATTGGGAGCAGAGGAGTTTTCGGAAGTTCCTGTCGGAATGGTCGCGGCGCAGGTCGCTGGCTGAGGATCATCTCAGCCGTTGAGAAACGGAGTTTTCGGAGACTTTGCCAAGCCATGCAGTGCGACAGGAATCAGTGGCCACCTGCAGGTGCGGTCTTGGTGCGCCAGCTTCGTGGACCGCAGTTGAGCACATGGCCGTGATGCAGCAGACGATTCGAGCATGGCGCTGACGGCGGCGACGTCACCCAGCAGCTTGCCCCAGTCTTCGACGGGACGGTTGGAAGTGAGCAGCGTGCTGAAGCGCTCGTAGCGGCGCATGATGATTTCCAGCAGATCCTCGCCGACGGACTGCGGTCGGGTTACCGAGGTGGGTTTTCTGCCTCCGAGTCGGTGGACACCTCCATGGCCGGTTTTGCCGCACTCCGTCCCCAACCGCCTGGCGGACGGACCGCGACTCCCGCAGCGCGCAGATATGCGCCGGCAGTTTCCCGGCGGATGTGCGCTGCTCTTTCAATACGCCGCAAGGACCAGCCCAGCCGTCCAAGCGCGATGACCTGCTGTTTCTTTTCTTCGCTCAAGACATTGCTCACGTGACGGAGAGTAATCCTCCCGCCACTTCAATGTCCTGATTCAGTTATCTCATTGGCCGGTTTTCAGGTGTCCACAGATGGCCGGTTTTGGGTGTCCCCCGAGGATTCAGGACCGTTCTGCAGGTACGAACCTATGGGGAAATGGTCGCCCACGTGGCAGACGCAAACACGCGAATGTGCGGACTCCTGAAGGGCGAAACTCCAACCGCCAACGCAGCTGCCAAAACTTCGAAGGAAGAATTGGTGATCGCGCTCAAAGCCTCCTTCGATTACTGCGACCCGGTCTACGCATCCATGACGGATGTTCCGCGTCGGCCCGCCACCGGCGATTCGATGGGTTTGTCAAGGGATGCGGAATTTAGGTAGTGGGGTCTTAGTGGGGAGATGAGTTTCTCGGGTTCAACAGCAAAACCACACTTCCCATCTAACTTGGGAAATATACAGCAGTGACACCAAGGGGAGACACCACAGAGCCTTCCATCGATGGCGAATACACATTCCTACAAAGACAAGCAGCCACGCCAGCATCAGGGCGTGAATGAATAATCCCTCGACATGATGGGCGCGAAAAAGACCATTTATGCCGATTGGGAAGGTTAAGATCGCAGAGAGAATATTTCGGTCGAAAAACGTAGCCAGGGAGAGGGCGGACAGGGCTACGATCCATCTCCATCTAGTTCTCATCAGCTCAGCAACTCCGGTATGGTCCACACGTGATCCGTGATCCCCGCTGCCATTGCTTAGCGAGCTAACGCGGCAGGATCAATGTGTGGCTCCATCGCCAGCATTTGCAAGGCACTTCCGAGGGAGACCAGTCCATACTGAACATTCTCGACGGAACGAGGGCCGCGAACGATGTGGCAATCCAGCTTAATCGTTTCGAACCGAATATGGCCGCCCCGCTCGGACACTAATAACGAAGGCGACAACTCCGCGAGGCGTCGTCTCACATAGTCAACATCGATGAAAACATAAAAATAAAAACGGCGTTCCAAGAGACGGACAAGGTGCTGCACGGGAATACTTAGCAACATGATCGGAGGCACCCACGAGTAGTCCCCCATAATTCGGTCGCGAAAGCAAGTAACCATATAGTTACGCCATCCGTGGCCAACTCGCGCGACTTCACGCACAAAGTCCTTCGCCCCGCGTTCAGGTAGGCACGCCGCATAGATTAATCCGTCTTCAGGCTGCACAACCTTCCAGCCAGTCGCGTCACAATCAGCGACCTCGCAAAATGCATCGGTATTGTGTTGCGGTTCAATCTCACCCTCCAATAACATCGTGGGGAAGCCGTGGGCGACCAGTTCGTCCGGTGGGACCGTGCGCACATCTTCGTTCAATACACGGTTCAAGAGCTTCATCCTTTGACTTTGCCGTTTCTTCCGGCTCCCAACTCCGGTACCGCATTCAACACTCAAGACCCCTCGATCCTGACAGACCGCTGTGAGATCGCCGATCTTCAGGCAGTGCGTTAAATCGTGGAGTAAGACAGTCCAGCCATCACTGCATAAGAAGTCCGCGATTCCAAACTCTTGCTCGCGCCCTTTCTTGCCTCCAAAGAAACCGGGCGATGAGTTTCTGCCGTGCAGTCTCACAACATGATTCGGCATAAGACGATATGCGAGGGTATCTCCCAAATATAGAATCGCGCTACGCGCGAATCTGTGACCGGCCTCTGAGGCTTGGTTTGCTGCGAGAAGTCTCCGCAGATGCTCGCGGCGGTCACGATGGAACTGGAAGCTTCCGACCGATGGTTCGGAGCATTGCTTGATAGCCTTGCGAAGATCGAGGTGGCGCTGCTTCTTTCTTTGAATTATCCCCTCTTGTCTTTCAATTGCATCAGCCAACTTGTTCTGAACGGCACGAAACTCGGATGGAGTCGCAGCTTCGATAACGGATCGGAGAATATTTTCGACAAACCGCATGCGGCAGAATTGCTATTTATCAGCGTACCCGAACTACTGCATTTCGCCAGAGAGAAATTTACTTGCTGAACAACGCGCGTTAGCCGGACAAATGTACTGGGGCCGTGGGCGACGGCTAGTGTCCTGAGTCAGAAGTTAGCATAATAAGATGGAACCCGCTTGGTATGCT
>JBDTTL010000370.1:0-4306 GCA_039930665.1 Acidobacteriota bacterium | reverse complement strand
CGTGCATTGGCCGCCGTCAAACTGCCGCGCTCGACCGAGCCGGCGACGCGCTTCGAGGCTTAGCTCATGGCGAAGACTCCTCTTTCGGGCGATGTCTTCTTTGCCAGCATCGGCGAGATCTCCGAAGGTCTCCGGGCCAAGGAATTCTCGGCCGTCGAGCTGACGCGCGCCTTCTGCGATCGCCTCGAAACCATCGGCGCGGCCCACCACGCCCTGGCGCTCTCCCTGCGCAAGAGTGCGATCAAAAAAGCCAAGGACGTCGACGACGATCTGAAGCGCGACCGCACGCGCGGCCCGCTGCAAGGCATCCCGTACGGAGCGAAGGATCTGCTGGCCGTGAAGGGGCAGCCCACCGAATGGGGCTCGCACGCGTTCGCCGGGCAGAAGTTCGACGAAGACGCCTTCGTGATCAAGAAGCTCGATAGCGCTGGAGCCATTCTGATCGGCAAGCTCGCAATGATCGAACTCGCAGGCGGAGGCGGCTACCAGACGGCGGCGGCGTCATCGACCGGTGCGGCCGAGAATCCGTGGGATCGCACGCGCTGGGCCGGCGGTTCATCAAGTGGGCCGGGTGTCGCCACCGCGGCAGGCTTGGTCACGTTCGCGCTGGGTTCGGAGACGTCGGGTTCCATCATCACGCCCAGTGCGTTTTGCGGTGTGACCGGGCTGCGGCCCACGTACGGTCTGGTGAGCCGCCGCGGCGCGATGTCGCTCGCCTGGACTTTGGATAAGATCGGGCCCATGTGCCGCTCGGCCGAAGATTGCGGCTTGGTACTCCACGTCATCGCAGGCGGCGATGCGGAAGACCCGGGCTCGGCGCGCAAGGGATTCGCATATGTTCCACAATTCGACCGCAAGCTGACCGACTTCACCATAGGCTACGCGCCCGTCGATTTCGAGCGCGCGGCACCGGAGGCGCAAGCCGCGCTCAACGCGGCGCTGGGCGTGATGAAGAACCTGGGCCCGAAGTTCAAGGAAGTCGAAATTCCCGACTTCCCCTACAGTGCGCTCGTCGAGACCGTGATCGGCGCGGAGGCGGCCTCCATCTTCGAGGACTTCCTTCGCGGCACGCAGATCGATCAGATGGCGGACCAAGTGCAGGCTGCAGGGTTAAAGACGGGACTCGACATTTCCGCCATCGATTATTTGAAGGCCATGCGCATCCGCTCGCTGGTTCGTGAGGCGTTCCGCGAAATGTATTACGACATCGATATGTTGCTAGTCCCGTCGCGCATGGCGCCGGCGCCGCGCATCGCCGACGGAGTGCGTGGAGGCGCCGCGAGTTCGGTCGCGACCACCTCGGGAGGACGCGGTCTCAACGGCATCATCCCGGCTGGGAACCTTGCGGGTCTGCCGGCAATTTCCTTGCCCTGCGGATTCGCCGGCGGATTGCCAGTGGGAATTTCACTGGTCGGCCGGCCTTGGTTTGAGAACCACCTGCTCGGCGTAGGCCGCGCGTTTCAAGCGCAGACGGATTGGCACAAGCGCAAGCCGCCGCTGGCATAGGCACAATCCGACAGCGCCCCCCGCTGCGCTTCATGGTCTCTCCCTCTTCGCCGACGGCGGGATTGACCGGCTCGCCATCGACAACTTCGCGGCTAGCTGTGCCAGTCAGGCGTCGCTACGCGGTCGCGCGTGATCTTCGCCACCGTCTGAGTGCCGCAGTTGCCCATCACCAGCTTGAGTTCGCCCTGCATGATTTCGAGCACGCGATCCACGCCCGCTTGCCCGAAGGCGCCCAAGCCCCATAGGAACGGACGGCCGATGCCGACCGCTGTCGCGCCGAGAGCCAGCGCTTTGAATACATCCGTCCCGCGACGAAATCCGCCGTCGACGAATACCGGGATGCGGCCCCCCACTTCCGCCACCACCTCCGGTAGCGCTTCGATGGTCGAGCGCAGCGTTTCGGTGGCTCGACCGCCATGGTTCGAAACCCAAACGCCGTCGAGCCCATGCTCCAGCGCGAGGCGCGCGTCATCGCGCCCGTCGATTCCCTTGATCATCAGCTTCACCGAAACCAGTTTGCGGAGGCGAGCCAGGAAGTCCCAGTCCATCGCAGGATTCGTGCCGCTGACGCCGGTCATGTCGATGCCTTCATACATCGGCCGTTTGCGATTGCCGGGAGGTTCGCCGGGTCCGTGGCACGTAGCGCACTGAGTGAGATCCTTGGGCCGCATGCGCTTGTACGTCTCGCTGTTTCTGCCGGTGGTGTTGTCGACGGTGAGCGCGATCACCGGGCATCCAGCAGCTTCTACGCGATGGACAATCTTTTCGGTGGCGGCCCAGGAAGAAGGAGCGTAGAGCTGATACCAGACCGGCTGGCCGTGCGCCTGGCACACGTCTTCGACGCCAGTGGAAGTGGCGGTGGATAACACCTGAAGCGTGCCGCGAGCCTTGGTGGCGCGGCCCACCGCCAGTTCCCCCTCGGGGTGGAACGACTTCTCGCCGCCGGTCGGGCAGGTGAAGATGGGACTGTTGTAAGTGGTGCCGAACAGCTCGGTGCGCATGTCCACCTTGGTCGCATCGAACAGTCGGCGCGGACGCAGTTGAACGTGCTTGAATCCGTCACGGTTGGCGCGGATGGTGCCGTCGTCGTCGACGCCACTAGCCATGTAATACCAGTGACCGGGCGGCACCTTGCGGAGCGCGGCCTCTTCGAAGTCGAATACATCGAGGGCGTCCTTGGGATCGCCGATGGCAGCGGCGTTCTGCTGTGTGTCATAAGCCGCCGCGCTTACTCCGCCCAAGGCTGCAATGTAAGGACTGCCCGCCAGAAATTTGAGGAATGCCCGGCGATCCCGCAGCCGCTCAAGGGCGGACTCCAACGAAGAATTCGTCATCATCGTTGGATATTCTATCGCAATTGAGTGAGAGGCAAAAACTTGGTAGTCGGATAAATGTTGGTGGATCGCTTAAGTAGCGGTCCAGCCCAAATTATCCTTAAGATCGTTGAAACAAGTCTCGCACACCCACTCATAATCCTGGCCCAACTTGTAATCCTCTGTCGTGGCGTATCCCTCTTTGAGGTAGTCGCCTTCGCGCACAGAAAATGTCGCGTGGCACGCGGCGCAATGGTCATGATCCCAGGACTCGCTCCATTGGTAATACTTCTTCCAGCGAAAACTGACCCCGATAAGTGTGCCCTCGCGAGGTCAACTCTCCAATCATCTTCCGGGACCATTGAATACAATATTACCGATCCTCAAAGTAAAAGGTCCGCAGTCCAAGAGCACCAAACTCAAAAGTGCATCAACCAACTTTTATCCGACTGGCAAAAGGTTCAAGCGCTGCGCGGAATCGGAACTCTGTTCAGGGCGAGCGCTTAGGCGTCGTTATCGACCTCGGAGATCGCCTCAAAAGACCCTCCTACACCGACCGCCGCTTCTTCTGCCATTTTGTGCTGACGGGGCGGGGAGACCAGTAGCGGAAGGATCATGGCCACGGTTAGAATTCCCGCGATCAGATACAGCGCCTGATTATAACCACCTGTGGATTGCCGCAAGTAGGCGAAGAGCAAGGGGCCGAACGCCGCCGGAAACGCCCACGGCAGCAGCATCAATCCAAAAATCGGCCCTACGTGACGCGGACCAAAATAATCCGCCGCGAAGGCCGGCGTGATTCCGTAGGCTCCTCCGTAACAGCACAAGATGACGAAGCTCGCGATGAGGAGAACGGTGGGCGAAGAGATGCTGTGAAAATTCCAGAATATGACGGCCTGTATCAGATACATTGCAAAAAACGCCGCTTTTCTGCTGGTCACGTCCGAGATCCAGGCCCAGAATATACGGCCCACACCATTGCCCAGGCTGATGACGCCAACGAAAGTTGCGGCCGTGACCGCGCTCACTTTGCCTAACTCCTGGAACATAGGTGCGGCCTGGGAGACTACCGATATGCCCGCGATGGTGTTGATCGATAGTAACGCGCAAATGGCCCACCATTGCCAGGTTCGCAATGCTTCGCGGAGGCTGTAATCGCGATCGCAGCGTTGCGATATCTGCGCCGCCGATGGAGTCCAGCCCGCTGGCTTCCAGCCCTCGGGAGGATTCTGCATAAAGTAGCCGGAGCTAATTGCAACCACGGCAAAGCCAATGCCGAGATACATGAATGTGGGTAATGTCCCGACGCTTTGCATGAGTCTGCCGGCGACGGGCGCGGCTACCAGCGCTCCCGCACCGAAGCCGCCCACGGCAATGCCGGTGATGAGGCCGCGGCGGTCAGGAAACCATTTCACAAGGACCGCCACCGGAACGACGAAGCCCATTCCCAGGCCGATCCTCATCACCGCAGCTTGAACAATAAAATG
>JBDTTL010000369.1:0-4311 GCA_039930665.1 Acidobacteriota bacterium | reverse complement strand
CCCGCCGGCGAAGCCGCCGGTGTACGTCACGTTGATGGCGTTGATAGTGCCGCAATCGAATATGCAGAGCCGCGGAGCCTTAGGGGGAACGGTCTTGCGCGGCTGCGCCATCGCAAGCGGAGCGCCGACGGCGATGAGGGCGATGAGGTGAAGAAGGGCCTTTTTCATTCGATGGAAAGCATAACCTGAATGGGCGCCCGAGGACAAGGCCCACAGCGGTCCGCTGTAAACGGATCTAGAATCTATAAAGGAGTACCAACTATGCGCACCGCCGATCTTACTCGCCGCCAGGCCCTGACGACGCTCGCCAGCGGAGCCGCCGCCGGAATCGTCACCGCCCGCAACGCTTTTGCCGCCGAGACGGGCTTCCACTGCGGAGGCATCGATCATCTTGCGCTGGCCGTCGATGACATCGAGAAATCCGTGCATTTTTACGCGCGCGTCTTCGGCAGCAATGTGATGAAGGAGAAGACCAACGCGCGGCACTACGTCAAGCTGGGTCCGAACTATGTTGCCATGCCGCCTCCGGGCCAAGGACAGGCTTCGCGAGCGATCAATCACTTTTGCCCCGGCATCGTGAATTTCGATCTGGCCGCGACGAAGAGCAAGCTGGATCAGATGGGCATCAAGTACCGCGAGGCTCCGCCGGTTGGCCTCTTCGTTCCCGACCCAGACGGTACTCTGGTGCAGCTTTGGGCCGAGAATTCCTGGAGCCGCCTGGGCGAGACGGCTGCGCCGGACGCGATGGGGGACGCGCCTCCGGTCCATGGCGAACCGCTGCTGCGCCCGACCGCGATCGACCACATCCTGATCAATGTGTCCGACGTCGAAAAGTCTGTCGCGTTTTATGAGAAGATTCTAGGCCCGGTGATCAATCCCGCCAGCAGGCCCCGGCGCACCTGGTTCAGCGCGGGCGGCGGCAATCGCGTCGGACTCGCGCTGATTGAGGGTGGGCAGAAACCTGGCGTCGATCACTACTGCCTCACTGCGCCGTTCGACCGCACCGTGCTCACGAAGGGCATTGTGGCCGCCGGGGGCACGCTCGCTCAAGGCGACGTCGCCGCAGGCTTCGATTTCCTGGACGTCAACGGCATTCACGTGCAGATTCTTCCGCCTGCGCGCGCCTGACGGTCCGGTTACTTTGATCCTGCGCAAGTTCGACGACAAGACTTGGATGGCGAAAGCCGCGGCGGATGAAGCTGCGCGTCTGATTCGTGAAGCGATCGCGGCGCGGAGCCGGGCGCGCATTGTAGTTGCGACCGGAACTTCACAAATTGAATTTCTGGAGGCGCTCGCCACCGCGCCGGACGTCGCCTGGGGCCAAGTGGAATTGTTCCATCTGGACGAATATATCGGGGTCCCGGCGGACCATCCGGCAAGTTTCCAGCACTACGTTCGCGAGCGGGTCCTGGCGCGGTTGCCTGTTGGGCGTGCGCGGTTGCTGGATGGCATGGCAGACCCCGAGGAGATGTGCAGGCGCGCGGGAGCGGCGATAGCCGCGGCGCCCATCGATGTCGTTTTCGCGGGAATCGGCGAGAATGGTCACCTGGCGTTCAACGATCCGCCTGCGGATTTCGATACCGACGAACAGTTTATCGTCGTCGACCTGGACGAACGATGCCGGAGCCAACAAGTGAGAGGGGGATGGTTTTCTTCGCTGGAGGAAGTGCCGCGAAGAGCAATCTCCATGTCAATCCGTCAGATTCTCAAAGCGCGTGCGATTCTGTGCCTGGTCTCCGGGGCGCGCAAAGCGGAGGCGGTAAAGCTGTGCCTGGAGGGAGGCATTGGCCCCATGGCGCCTGCCTCCGCGCTCAGACTGCACGAGAATGCGACGGTGTTTCTGGATCGTGAAGCCGCGTCGCTATTGCAGGACGTCCGGCTGAACGCTTAGTACCAATTGCGGAGACGGACGTCGATCCCGGTGCCGGCGAGCCCAGCTTCGAAAGCCTTGGTGTCGGAACCCATGTAGTGGTAGGGATAGACCACTTTCGGATGAAATGCCTTGACGGCGTCCGCCGCTTCCTCGGGCGTCATGGTGTAAGGCAGGTTCATCGGCACGAAGGCCACGTCGATGTTCTTCAGCGCACGCATCTCGGGAATGCCTTCCGTGTCGCCGGCAATATAAATTCGCAAGCCGCCGTAAGTGACGATGTAGCCATTGCCGCGTCCTTTATCGTGATAGAGCTTGCCTTCAGAAGGACCGCGCTTGAGGTTGTACATCGGAACGGCTTCGATCTTCCAGGCACCGACCGTCTTAGTCTCGCCATTGTGGAGAACTTGAGCCTCGGTAACGGTTTTGGCAACGGCTTCCGGCGCAATCACGACCCCATCGGATTTCTTGACTTTGGCAAGCATGGAAGGATTCATGTGATCGCCGTGGATGTCGGTGACGAGAATCAGATCGGCTTGGGGAATGCCGTCCCAACTTCCCTGCGCGGGATCGACAATCACCACCTGGCCGCCGGCCTCAATCACCAAACCGGCGTGCATCACCGTGGTGATCTTCAGCGGGCCCGCAGTCGTCTTGAACTGTTCTACATTGCGGGCTGCAAAGGCCGATGCAGCCAAAACGCACCCGAGTACGATTGACGAATATTTCATAGAGGTATTATGCTGCATTTTGCGACTGACGGTTTTGGGGGCAATTCCTACGCGGCCTGCGCCGGGCGCCTGTTAACCTAAACGTGTGATCTCCCGTCGGGCTTTGCTGGCATTTCCGATGCTCGCCGCGTGCAGCCGCCGCCGCCAAAACGTGGGATTTCGCGGTTATGCATTTGTGGCGAATGAGGAAGGCCACGCCATTGCCGCGGTGGATCTGGAAGCGCTGGCCGTGGCGCGGCACATCCCGCTGAACGGCGCACCCACCAGCGTTGTCTCGACGGCCCGGCGCCCGTTCGTCTATGCGCTCAGCGCGGACAACGGCACAGTGCACGAGATCGAGGTGGACCGACTGAGTTTCAACCGGCGTCTGGCGGTGGCCTCCGCCGCGCTGGCAATTCAAGTGGCGCCGGACGATAGCGCACTGTATGTGCTGGCGAGCGAACCACAGTCCCTCATACGCATCGCGCTCGACACGCTCACGGTGGATTGGCGCCTCGCGCTGCCGCGCGATCCCGTGGATTTCGCCGTGGCACACGACGGCGCCACTGCCGCCATCAGTTTCGCGAGTGGTGTTCGGCTGGTGGATCTGTCATCGCGCAAGCTGGGCGCGCCGGCGGGCGAGGGCGAATTCGGAGCGGTGCGTTTTTTGGGCAACTCGCGCACGTTGATCGCGGCCGATCGCGGGGCCAGGCGGTTGTCGATGTACGACGTGCCGTCGGGCGGCTTGATCACGCATTTGCCGTTGGCGGTGCGGCCGGATCACTTGTGTGCAAACCTGGACCCCGACAGACGCGCCACGGACGGCGGCCAGTTCTTCGTAACTGGCGAGGGCATGGATGCAGTGGTCGTGGTGTATCCGTACCACACGCCGGAGGTGGCCGAAACGGTACTGGCGGGGCACGCGCCAGGGCCGATGGCGGCGTCGCTCGCATACCTGTTTGTGGCCAGCCCGGGGTCGGGTGACGTCAATATTCTGGAGATTAATTCGCGCAAGGTGGTGGCAGTGGCTTCGGTAGGCGCCGATCCAGGATTCATTACGGTGACGCCCGACGATCAATACGCGCTGGTGCTCAACCGCAGTTCGGGCGACGTCGCGGTGCTGCGGGTGGGCGCGATCACGAAGAATCGTAATCGCCGAGCTTCCTTGCTGACAGTGATCCCGGTGGGTTCGCGACCGGTAAGCGCCGCGGTGCGGAAGGTATAGCGGAGGCCGGATTTAGAGTGTACCGTGCGCGGAAGCGAGCCAGCGCATCAGCATGAAATGCCGTCCGCAGAGCGAACAACGGAAGGGCAGGACAATCCAGTGGAATGCTTTCTCGAGCGCGTTACGCGCGCCGACGCCGCGAAATTCGACCGACCGGCAATGCGGACAGTGCCTGGAAAATAGCACTCGGTCTCAACCGTCAGTCTTCGCGCCGCTCCCGGTCGAAGTGGCGAGGCGGTTGCGGAAGGAACGGCCAGTGTCGGCGACCTTAGGTGCGTTGCCACGGCTGACATCCGGCCGGCTGGCTTCGCGCGCAGCTTCGATCTGCTCGGGGGTCCTGACGTCGGGCTCGGATAGCTTTACCTTTTCCCTCGCACGCTCCACCTGGCGTTTGTGCCGCTTGGCTAACCTTTTGTCCATACCTTAACACTACACCCGCAAGAGCACGGGCAGTTAGATCTCCTTTTCTGCCTCACGCCGGGGGAGCCGGACGAAGACAGATTGAG
>JBDTTL010000368.1:0-4328 GCA_039930665.1 Acidobacteriota bacterium | reverse complement strand
TAGGACCCAACCGAGGCCTGGAGACAATTGATCCAACGCCCATACGTCAAGATCAAATGCGAAAAGCTTAACGAGTACGTACAGCCAAAAAAGGAGGGCGGCGCATTCACGATAAATTCGCAGTGTGCCTGCTAGCGAAATCGTTGCCTTCCAAGTGCTGTTATCCATTCGAGAACTAACCCCTGTCTCGCTTAATCTGCGAAACCGCGCAGTGGCGAGCCTCGCCTTTAGCTACACCCGCTAGTCCCGCCGCAGTTCTCGCATTTATAGCAAGACCCATTGCGAGTCATCAGCCCGCCGCATTCTGAGCAGCTCGGAGCATCAGTCGCCACCGCGGAAAACGGCAGCTTCTGCTGCGGCTCGGGTTCGGTGATGGCGAGCTTCGGAGATTCGCCGGCTTCTCCCGCCGCGTACTCGGGGCCCAGGAACTTCGCGCCCAGCCAGCGGAAAATGTAATCCATGATGGATTTCGCGTAGGGCACCTGCGGATTGCCGGTCCAGCCGCTGGGCTCGAAGCGCACGTGGCTGAACTTGTCGACGAAGAACTTCAGAGGAACGCCATATTGCAGGCCGTGGCTGATGGCCGTCGCGAAACTGTCCATCAGACCCGAAATCGTCGAGCCTTCCTTCGCCATCCGGATGAACAACTCGCCCGGCATGCCGTCGTCATACAGGCCGACGGTGAGGTAGCCCTCGTGTCCGCCGATCGAGAACTTGTGCGTGATGGAATTGCGCTCGTCGCGCAGTTTGCGGCGCACCGGCCGATAGACCACCTTCTCGATTACCTTCTCTTCTACTTGCGCCGGGCCTGCCGTCAATGATCCGGATGACGCCTTCGCGCCCTTGGCCGTGCCGGAACTCAACGGCTGAACCCGCTTCGAATTATCGCGATAGATCGCCACCGCCTTCAGCCCCAGCTTCCAGCTTTCGGTGTAGGCGTCCATGACGTCTTCGATGGTGCACTCTTCCGGCATGTTGATGGTCTTCGAAATCGCGCCGGAAATAAACGGCTGCACCGCCGCCATCATGTGCACGTGGCCCATGTAATGGATGGACCGCACGCCATTCTGCGGCCGGAAGCTGCAATCGAACACCGACAGGTGCTCGGGTTTCAGCAGCGGAGCGCCTTCGATAGTCCCGCTCGAATCGATGTGATCGACGATGGCGTTGATTTGCGCCGTGTTGTAGCCCAGCTTCGTGAGCGCCGCCGGAACCGTATTGTTCACGATCTTGATCACGCCGCCGCCGACCAGCTTCTTGTACTTCACCAGCGCGAGATCGGGCTCGATGCCAGTGGTGTCGCAATCCATCATGAATCCGATGGTGCCGGTGGGCGCAAGCACGGTAGTTTGCGCATTGCGGAAGCCGGCGGTTTTGCCAAGCTCATAGGCTTGTTCCCAGCACTGGCGCGCGTTTTCGTAAACGGCCGTCGGTACACGATGGCTGTCGATGCGCGAAGTGGCGTCGAGATGCATACGGATCACGTTGAGGAACGGCTCTTCGTTGACGGCGTAGCCTTCGAAGGGGCCCGTCGAACCTTCGGCGATGCGAGCGCTCGTGAGATACGCCTGGCCGCACATGATTGCCGTAAGAGCGGCAGCCCAATCGCGGCCGTGATCGCTGTCATAGGCCAGGCCCATCGACATCAGCAGAGCTCCCAGATTCGCGTAGCCCAGGCCCAGCGGCCGGAAATCGTGCGAGTTCTTCGCGATCTTCTCGGTGGGATACGCGGCGTTGTCGACCAGAATTTCTTGAGCGATGATCACGGTGTCGACCGCGTGGCGGTAGGCTTCGACGTCGAAGACGCCGTCGGCCTTCACGAACTTCATCAGGTTGAGCGAAGCCAGGTTGCAGGCCGAATCGTCCAGGAACATGTACTCCGAGCACGGATTCGACGCATTGATGCGCGCCGTGTTTTTAGACGTGTGCCAGCGGTTGACGGTCGTGTCGTACTGCATGCCGGGATCGCCGCACTGGTGCGTGGCTTCGGCAATCTGATGCATCAGGTCGCGGGCCTTATAGCGTTTCAGCGGCTGGTTGGCGAGGCGCGATTTTGTCCACCAGTCCCCGTCATTGACCACCGCTTCCATGAATTCATCGGTGACCCGCACGCTGTTGTTGGCGTTCTGGAAAAAGATGGAGCTGTAGGCTTCGCCGTCGAGAGACGAATCGTAACCCGCGTCGATCAGCGTGTGCGCCTTCTTCTCTTCTTTCGCCTTGCACCAGATGAACGCTTCGATGTCAGGATGATCCGCGTTGAGGATCACCATCTTCGCCGCGCGCCGCGTCTTACCGCCGCTCTTGATGACGCCCGCGAAAGCGTCGAAGCCCTTCATGAAGCTGAGCGGACCCGACGCGCGCCCGCCACCCGAAAGCAAACCTTCCTCTTCGCGCAGCGTGGACAGATTCGATCCCGTGCCCGATCCCCACTTGAACAGCATGCCCTCGGTCTTGGCCAGATCCAGAATGGATTCCAGCGTATCGCCCACCGAATTTATGAAGCACGCCGAGCACTGCGGCCGCGGATTGACCGGATCGATCTTTTCAATCTGATTGGTGGATTCGTCGTAATACCAGCCGTAGCCGCGGGTTTCCTTGACGCCCACGTTGAACCACACCGGCGAGTTGAAGCACGCCTTCTGCGTCAGCATGATGTGCGCGAGATCGTCGCGGAAGCTGGCGGCGTCTTCGGGCGTGCGGAAGTAGCGCTGCTCGGCGCCCCAATCGGCGATGGTATTGACCACGCGACCGATCAATTGGCGGACGCTGGTCTCGCGCTGCGGCGTGCCCATCTTCCCATGAAAATACTTGCTGACAACGATGTTGGTGGCGGTCTGCGACCAATCCGCTGGGACCTCGACGTCGCGCTGCTCGAAGATGACGGCGCCCTTATCATTTCCGATGGAGGCGGTGCGCAGCTCCCAGGAAACCTCGTCATAGGGAGTCTTGCCCGTTTCCGTACGGGCAGTGAAATAGCGCGGAAACTCCACGCCCACACGGTCAGCGACCGGCACCGGCCGACGCACGTCTTTCAACTTCATAGCTACGCCTACACCCAATTGTCCCATGAGAAGTTCCTTGAAAAAAGATCTGCGCAACCTCCGACGATTGCCGCTAGAACGCTATGGTGCCCCAATATGTCGGTTCTGTCAACAGGCAAATACTACAGGTAGTGGTCTGGCAGCGAAGACCTTCTTCTAGATGGACAATGCAATGATGCCTATGGTACGATACGCTCATGGCGTGGGAAATCAGCCACTTGCGGGTCTTAGAGGCCGAGAGCATCCATATACTACGCGAGGTCGCGTCGGAATTCCAGCGTCCCGTGATGCTTTATTCGATCGGTAAGGATTCTTCTGTAATGCTTCGGTTAGCCCAGAAGGCGTTTCATCCGGGCCCGATCCCGTTCCCCTTCCTGCACGTCGATACCAGCTACAAGTTTAATGAAATGATAGAGTTCCGTGATAGGCAGGCGGCGGAGCTGGGCGTCAAACTGATCGTCAAGACCAATCAAAAGGCGCTGGATGAAGGCGCCAACCCGCTCCGGCTGGGAACAGAGCGATGCTGCGGGCTGCTCAAGACGACAGCGCTCTTAGATGGCCTGCGGGATGGCAATTATGATGCGGCCTTCGGCGGGGCGCGTCGCGACGAAGAGAAATCGCGCGCTAAGGAACGGGTCTACTCGTTTCGCGACACCCTGGGCCAATGGGACCCCAAGAACCAGCGTCCCGAGTTGTGGGACGTCTATAACAGCCGCATCGAACCGGGCGAGAGCATCCGCGTTTTCCCCCTCTCCAACTGGACCGAGATGGACGTGTGGCAATACATCCATCTGGAGAACATCCCGATCGTGCCGCTCTACTACGCGAAGGAGCGCGAGGTGCTGGTGCGCGGGCATTCGCTCATCATGCCCGAGCAGACCTTCATGGGGCCGCGCGACGGTGAAAAGTTGCAGATGGTGAAGTGCCGCATGCGTTCCCTCGGCTGCTCGCCGTGTACCGGAGCGATTCGGTCGGATGCCGACACCATTCCGAAAATCATCGCCGAACTGGTGGCCGTCAGGAATTCCGAGCGTGAGAACCGCGTCATCGATCATGACCGCGAAGGCTCGATGGAGTTGAAGAAGCGCGAAGGATACTTCTGACGATGGCGGCCCTGCCGGTAATTGACACAGAAAAGTTCGACGTAGAAGAATTTCTACGGCAGGAGCAGTCGAAAGACCTGCTGCGTTTCACCACCGCAGGAAGCGTGGACGATGGCAAATCGACACTCATCGGTCGGCTGCTGCACGACGCTCGCGGAGCCTACGAAGACCAGCTCAAGCAGGC
>JBDTTL010000367.1:0-4334 GCA_039930665.1 Acidobacteriota bacterium | reverse complement strand
GGAAAGCCAGTTCCGCACCATGAAATATCGCCCCGAGTTCCCTGACCGCTTCGGCTCTTTCGCCGACAGCCGCCTAAACGCGAGCGGCTCCCGTCAAACGTCTCTATCTGAAGTGATCCGGGCGACGGAGATCGTCGAGATCCCGGGACCATCCTCCGGCACAGACTTTTCCTTCCGGAGCGGAGATTGCTTTACCGCGTCGGGCGGGTCAGGCTATCATAATCTCCGGACTACCCACAGCGTCTCGCCACCTCTGGCCTGAATGTATATGGCATCGATTCCTAAGCCGCGATGCAAAAGGCTGGTCCCAGGAGCGGCTGGCTGAAGCCGCGTATCTGGACCGCTCGTATCTTGCGGGGATCGAACGGGGGCTAAGGAACCCGTCCGTAAGGAGCTTGCTAAAAATCGCCAATGCCTTGCGGGTCAAAATCCACGATCTGTTTGCTGAAGGTTAATCCGACTGCTCCAAACGATTCCCCAAGTGAACCGCCTTGATAGCGCGGTACGCGGCCCTAGCATCATCAGTGGTCTTGAACTTATCGACATGGGTAGGTCCGCTCTAACAAACTGCGAATCGAATTGCTCATCTTTACTTTCTGTACGATCGACTCCGAACTCCTGCGCGGCTGGTAAACCTGTATTTTACGAATGACCCCATGGGACCGACAGACCGTGACGCATGGGAACAGGAGATATCTAACGTTAAAGAACAACTCGGACTTACGGAACCTGTTCGCAACACGATCGAAGTGCGGCCTGACGATACAGCGGCAAGTGAGTCGCGCGGGGGAATCGCACCCCCGCGCGCTCCCAGAACCGTACGTGAACCTCTCAGCTCATACGGCTCCCAGCATTCAGCCGCTGTCCATGCAAGCGCGGCCGGACGGGAGGAATGTATACTGAATGCCGGCCAGGATGCAATACGGAAATTCTGGTTCGTATGCCATGGGGGTTGTTTGCGCGGAAAGGTAAGGTAACTAGAATGTTAATCCAGAGCGGTACCGGTTTGATCTTTGTATTCGCATCCGCCGTACTTTCCAGCGCGGCTTGCATCCCCAACAACCTTGCGACGCCAGCGCCGCGGGATCCCGTCGCGCAAGTGTTGGCGCGACAGAACGCGTGTCCGAAAAACGCGATCGAATTCCGCGACACGCTCAAACGATCGGGAATACGCCTGGAACCCACAATGGTCAACTTCGTCGGTTTCCACAATCCCGGCCCGGGGGCGTTCTTCATCTTTGAAATCGCTTCGGGTGGGGGCGACGCTCCACCTTCGACCACCTCTATCCAGCGTGGTGACCTGCTGTTCGGTCATTTCACCACGGCAACTAATGACCGAAGATTGGTTCCCAATACGAGCGGGCTGGTGATCGAATTGATCGCGTGGGATACTGACAAACAATTCTATAATTTCTACGAGCTGGTCAATGGAACTTGGTTTTATCGCGGTGACTCCAAGGACATTTTGGACGATATACAGTTGTTGCATCGCCAACGGAATGCGTCTGAGAACCCGTTCGGCCAGCGCCCGCGCCTGCGTTGTTCCGGGTGCCACGTCAATGGCGGTTTGCTGCAAAAGGAACTGGCTGCCCCTCATAATGACTGGTTCTTACAAGCTCGCAATCTCCCACTAGGCACGCTGAAGCCGGATCCCTCGGTGGATGCGATCCTTGCGGACCTCGTGGATGCCGGTGAACTTTCCAAGCTGGTCGCCGCATCGCCCCGGCGGCTCGCGGACAGCGCTGGTTACCGGAGAGTATTGGCGGCCCGCACCATGCAGGAGCGGCTGCGGCCTCTATTTTGTCCGGTGGAACTAAACATCGAGTCTGATTCCGAGCCTTTCGACGATCGCAAAACTGTATTGCGCATTCCCTCCGCGTTCTTCGTCAACACGCGTCTGGCCACCGCGGACCTCTCCGTCCAGCGGCAGCCATATGACGCCGCGCTCCAAAAGCTCAATTCGCGCTTACCGGGCACGACGCCTGGCCGCGCCGATGCCGACCACGCATGGCTTACACCCGTGAAGGCGCAATCGGACATGGTTGCCGTGGACGCTTTGATCGAGCAGGGGATTGTGGACAAAGAGTTTGCCGCGGATGTTCTGGCCATCGACTTCACTAATCCCGTGTTTTCCAAGTCCCGATGCGATCTGTTGGAATTGGTCCCCGCTAGTGGCGGGGCGAATTTTGTGGCGCGCTTTGTAGATGCTCTTCGCGGCGCTAGCATACCTGGAGCCACGGAACTATTTGGCAACTTGACGGACCCTGCACGAAATGCCGCCTTTCACGCAAAGCAGGCACTTGCATTCCTCTCCAACTGCCAAAAGCGTGCGGCGGATCCGGTTACCGTTCTCGATTGGTTCCGGCTTCTGGCTCAACGCCGGGCCGAGGTCGGCGCATCTGAGATATCGAAGCACCCTCAAGGACATATCCTGGAGGATCCAGGACGGATCGTCTTTCCCTCGATACAGCCTCCAGCCGCAGCCGGGCGTCTGGCGCTGACGCATGCGTGTCAGGTTCAGTAGGTCGAATTGGTAGTGTTGCAACTTTCGATGGGCTGACAGGAATGGGCGGACAGAGGATCGATACGGCCGTCTCAGGCGGCTAATTCGAAGAGCTTTCCAATGAACTGAATCTGCCTCCGAAAATCAGAGCCGCTCATCCACCGAACCTGTCCCTTCCGAATCATGTGTATCGCCTCGTACCCTTGGATGATGCGGCGTGCTGGGAACTGCAGCCAATCTGACTTCCGGAGGTGGGACGAAAGCGCTACAACATCGGGGCCGCCGGCCACCGTCCAGATCGCTGCGACGTTCGACAACGCGAATCGCTATCTCGGGAACGTGTTCCACATCATTCTCCGGAACCACGCACACACATGACGCGAATGAGATGGGAGGTGCGCAAGGGGTTTTCGTATCCATGGCCGAGGTGGAAGTAGAATTGGAACGCCGAACCCGAGCTTTGCTTCGTCGAACTCCAAACCCACTTCTCGGTCAGTCGGAATGGCTTGCGAATCTTGAAGTCGCTGCTACCCTTCGGATCGTAGAGCTTCGCCAGTTCGTCAATGTTTGGCAGCCGCCATCGAGATAATCCATCCAGTGTGAGATCGTTGCAGTACTGGTTCGCTCCATTCCAGTCGATATCTTTACCGTTATCTGTTTTCGTCCACGTGAGCTCGCCATCCACGACGATGCCGTCGCTCGTGGCCGGCGGCTGTGCACCTGTGGGAGTTTCACCATTGACCGTTAGCGGCTTATCTGCCCGAGTCGTTGTCGTGATGGCCGGCAGCTGCGAATTTGGGGTCGTTCCCGAATACTTCAGCCAGATGAAACCAGCCATCAGGAATATCAACAGCGCCAGCCCCGGAATCCAAAGCCGCTGGCGGCTGGCGCCCTGGCCGGGCATCACGTCCTTGCTGTTAGCTAATGACACGGGGGCCGTCACTACCAGGGGCGGCTCCTGGCGGCCCTCGGCCTGAAGGCCCAGCCTTTGGACCAGTTCCCTGACGTCGGACTCCCATCGGGTATGGCTCAGCTCGAACCCGTTGCGGAAAGCCAAGTCCCTAATATCTTCCGGTAAATGCTCCGGCGCCGGCATCTGCGTCCCCTGCACGAGCACCGGCGTGACGGGGATGTTTCGCTTGAGTGCGGCTGCGATTTCCTGGCGCACGATGTCGGTAGGGCCCTCCAACCGGCGGTTTCCGGCAGCATCTTTTATGTCAAGCCAGTTGGGGCCGATCAGCGCCAGCATGAGGTCGCAGGATCCCAGGCGTTCCTGGAGAACCTGGCGGAAGTCGCGTCCAAGGGCGATGCTATCAACGTCCATGAACACCGAATCCTTGCCAATATGCTCCCTGAGAGCGATCGACAAGGCCCTGGCCTGGCCCTCGGAATCTCCTCGCCGGTAACTGACAAAAATTGCGCCCATCCTCGTTCGCTTCCAGCATACATCGGCATTTCCGTTCTTCTGTCAATCATACCGGCTGCCTCCAAAGTCGAGTCGATGAAGGAGGCCGATATCGAGATTGTCTTGCAACGCGCCCAGGAGCGGTACCCGGAGGCCCGGCCGCGCATCATATCGGACAACGGTCCGCAGTTCATCGCCAAGGACTTCAAGGAGTTCATTCGCATCTCGGACATGACCCACGTGCGGACGTCACCGTACTATCCGCAATCGAACGGAAAGGTCGAGCGCTGGCATAAATCGCTCAAAGCGGAATGCATCCGGCCGCAAACGCCGTTGACGCTGGAAGATGCAAGCGCAAGAAGAAGTCTTCGAACGACGATTGGACCAACCCGAACGACCCTTCGGCGCGCATTACCAAGATGAAGG
>JBDTTL010000366.1:0-4341 GCA_039930665.1 Acidobacteriota bacterium | reverse complement strand
GCGGTTAACAAGATTCGGGATGCGTTAGGAGACTCCGCCGCCGTTCCGCGCTATGTGGAAACCGTTGCCGGCAGGGGGTATCGTTTTCTTGCGCCGGTGACAGCCGCCTCATCCGACAAGCAAGTTACTGCGGCTGCCCCTGCCGAGGACGCTGAAGGCGCGGGCGCTCGCCTGGAGACAGAGCAATCACGGGACGCGACCGGAGTCTCGGGAGGAACCTTTCTTACAACGCCGGAGGAACTTCCCACCGCTCCGCGCGCGCTGGTGCGGAACTTGCTGCTGCTCGTCCAGGCAATGTATCTAGGATTCTATTTGGGAGCGCTGGCGAATTTGAGCGAGATCAACGACATTTTCGTCGAGGCGAATCTATCCCATCCTGCGGCGCTCATGGTCGTACTGGTTACGACGGCCGCCGCGCTCATCCCGATCCGGCTGTTCATCATCGCGGCCGTGGCCCTCGATTTTCGAAATCTGCAATCGAAGTTCGGAACATTATTTCCGGCACTATTGATCTTCGATCTTCTGTGGGCAGTGTCGCCGTTCCTTCTCATCCATCACATCAATGCCGGCCTCGCGCTGGGATTGAGCGCTCCACTGGTCTACCTGCCGTTTGCGCAGCGCTCGCTGGTTCTCATGTATTCACGCGAGCGCCTTAACGCAGTGCGAACGTGATCAAGGAATCCCCCGCGGCGACGGCCACATATTGCTTTCCGTTGAGCAGATAGGTGATCGGCGGCGCAATCACTACTCCGCCGGTGCGGAACTTCCACAACGGTTTTCCGGTGCGTGCATCCAGCGCCATCAGATATCCTTCGCGGTTTCCGCTGAAGATCAATCCCCCGGCGGTCGCCAGCAAGCCGCTGGATGGCGGACTCACCATTTCGAATTTCCATTTGGTTTCACCGGTAGCCGGATCTACGGCTTGCACGGCTCCGCTGGTTGGCTCAAGCGCGATGGGTGTTCCCGTACTCCCGGTATAGAGGAATCCTTCGCGAAACTCTTGCGCCGTCTTGTAATAGGTTTGACAGCCTTCCGTGGTGGGGAAATAATACAAACTGGTCTGCGGACTGTAGGCGCTGGCTTGCCAGTTATGGCCTCCGCCTGCGCCCGGGCATGCTTTGTTCCCCTCCTCGGTCGGCTCCTGGCCTGAAATCAGGTTGGGCCGCCCATCGGGCCGGATCGCGTCCGCCCAAGTCACCTTGATGTAGGGCTTAGCGACAATCATTTTCCCGCTGGCTCGGTCGAGCGCATAGAAAAAGCCGTTGCGATTCGCCTGAATCACGGCCTTCACTTTTTGCCCTTTGACCATCAAATCCACCAGCACGGGATCGCTGATGGAATCCCAATCATGCAGGTCGTGAGGAGTCATCTGGAAATGCCACTTCAACTTTCCAGTGTCAGCATCCAGCGCCACGATGCTGCAAGTGTAGAGATTGTCGCCGGGGCGCACGTCGCCATTCCAATCGGGTCCCGGATTTCCGGTGCCCCAGTAAATAAGGTTCAGTTCAGGATCGTAAGTGCCCGTCACCCACGTCGAGCCGCCGCCGCGCTTCCAGGCGTCTGCGCCTGAACCCCAACTGTCGCCTCCCGGCTCGCCCGGTTCGGGAACGGTCCAGAATCGCCAGGCGCGTTTGCCGGTGTCGGCGTCGTAGGCATCGATGAAGCCGCGGATGCCGTACTCCGCGCCAGCGATCCCGACCACCACCAGATTTTTCACGATCAGCGGCGCCACCGTGGCGCTATACCCTTTTTTGATGTCGTCGATCTCGGTCTCCCAGAGCAGATTGCCGGTCTTGGCATCCAGCGCCACCAGCTTGGATTCGAGGTTGACCTTGAAGAGCTTGTTGCCCAACGTCGCAAAACCCCGATTCACCTGTCCGCAGCAGATGCTCATTCCCGGCGGCAGCGGTTTCGCGTAGTGCCACATCGGCCGGCCCGTGGCCAGATCCAGCCCGTAAGCGTGATTGCTGGGGCCGGTGGCATACATCATTCCGTCAAACACCAGCGGAGTGCTTTCCATTTTCCCCAGCGTGCCGCTTTGGAAGATCCATTGCGGTGTCAGATCCTTCACTGTGGTGGTGTTGATCTGGCGGAGCGCGCTATAGCGCCAGCCGGAATAATTCTTCCCATACATCAGCCAGTTGGCGTCGTCTGTCTGCGATTGACGCAGCTTGTCCTGTGTGATATCGGCGGCACCCAGAGCGCCCGCCACACCCACGGCCGCGAGTATCCCTAGCCAGCGTTTCATTTTCGGTTCTCCTCTGATCCAAGTAGCGATCCACGCAGACTCTGCAAATAGGCCAGCAGGTCGTCGAGTTGTTTATCGTTGAATGAATTGCGATAGCTCGCCGGCATCAGCGAACGAATGTCCCGCTTCACTGAAGTGACATCGCTCCTCTCAAAGGAGCGGAAGTTTTCCGCCGGATCCATCAATTGTGCCGAGAAATCGTCGAAGCCGCGCTGGACTCCGACAACCGTTTTGCCATCCTTTGTAACCACCGTGATGGTGTTAAACCCTGGCGTAATATCGGCGTTGGGGTCCAGGATAGATTCTTTCAGGTACGCCAGGCTGCGTTTCCGGCCCACGGAGGTCAGGTCGGGTCCGAGCCGCCCTCCCTTGCCGGCAATCATATGACATTGCCCGCATTTTCCCTGGTTCCAAAATAGGTCGTGCCCGGATTGGCGATTCCCGGTCGCGGCGACCTGGCCCTTACCGGCCAACGTTCGGATGTAAGTCACCAGACGCCACAAGTCGTCGCTCTCGAAGCTGGCGCCGAAAGCCGGCATCTCGGTACCGGCCGCGCCGCCGGAGATAACCTTGAACAGGTCGCCGTCGGTGTCGCCCACCGAATAGCTACCCACGGTGAGATCCGGACCCCGGCCGCCCTCCGCATGAATTCCATGGCACAGGGCGCAGCTTCCGCGAAAAGCGATGCGGCCTTCTTCCGCCGCGCGTGGGTCATTCGCAAACGGATTCTTCATCGCAGGCTGCGCCACGCACACTGCGGCCGCTGCCAACCAGAACACGCCGATGATTCTCATAGCTGCCCATGATACATCTCCGCCGTGGCGAGGCAAAGCGTCTGCACTTTTCAGAGTACGGGCTACTTTCCGAGGTGGGCCTGGTCCTTCTCGTTTTCGTTGCAGTACATTTCGAAGATGTCGGCATCGGCCAGAAGCTCGTGCGGGACCTTGATGGTAAAAGGTTTGGTGTAAGTCTCCGGATCGTCAAAGGTCATTTCGACATCCATGTGTCCGAAGTCGCGGCGGTGGAAGCGCTCGGTAACGCGCAGGGCTTCACTATGGGGGTGGCCCATCATATCTAACCGGGTTTTGTCGTTGAAGCCGGCGGTTTCGACGACGAAGGTGTTGCGTTCCCAATGCCCAACCGAATAACCCAGGTATGCCGGTAAATTTACTTCCTTCGGAAGCGTGCGGCCATCGGTGAAGATTTGGCGATGCAAACGGTCGACTTCGTACAAGAGCATCGTCAGCTTTGGCGCCTGAATGATCTTGATTGGCTCCGAGAGCAGACCGGCTACCGGAATGCCAATAGCACCTGTGCAAACGCTGGCGCCAGACGCACGGTTGGCGGCATGCCGGCGGAGAACTTCCGCAGCTTCGGGCCGCATCGGCACTTCTTCAGGTTTGAGCCCCGCGAAAATATTGAAAGCGTACTTGTGCTGAGTGCCGATCTCCATTCCCGGCGGGGCCAGTTGGATATCGGCGTCGAAGGCGTTGCCGAAGATGCGTTTCACTTCGGCCACCGAAGTGGGTTCGTGCATCCAGACACCGCTGAGATCCGGCTTGCCATCGGAAGCGCGCGGTGCGGGGGCAGAGAGGTTGGCTTTGCCATCGGGCGTTCGAGGAGTTCCTGGCGTGGGAAAGTTCAGCCATTGTGCAGGAACCCCGGTCGAGAGCAACGCCAGCAAGAAGGACAGCCGGTAGAGTGGCATCTTCAAACCTCCAGGGCCTAAAGCTACCACAGCCCGCGCTTATTCTGTTGCGCCCAATTTGCGCAGCAAAGCCGCCGTTCGCAGCCGTTTGGCTTGAGCAGGGTCTTCACTGGCGACATCGCCGCCGCCGGCAGAGGCTGCCGCGAGCTGGTATTTCCTCTTCGCGGGCGCCGACAGAACCGCCAAGGCGGTAAGTCCGCTCTTGTTTTTCGCGTTTAGCTCGGCCCCGTGATCCGCTAGAAACTGAACCACCGTGTCGTATCCCCAAGCTGCCGAGGAATGCAACGCGGTATCGCCCACCTGGTTGGCCGCGTTGACATCGCCGCTCAGGTCGAACGCCGTTTTCACCGCTTCGAGAACCTGGGTCTCGGGCTCCACCTTTCCG
>JBDTTL010000365.1:0-4505 GCA_039930665.1 Acidobacteriota bacterium | reverse complement strand
CGACCGCGCCGCCAAAGGCGAAGGTGGCGTCGGCGACCTTGTTGCTGATCTTCGGCGTCGACACGCTGATGGATATGGCGCGCACATCCGTAAACCTGCTGGGCAACTGCGTGGCCGCGGCGGTGGTCGCCCGCTGGGAAGGTGTGGATTTGAAAGCAGCCGTACCTGTCGAGGAGAGCGTGGCCGCTGGTTAAGCGGGCCGGTTAAGCGTGTCCCGGCGGAGGTCCGAGGACCGCTAATACCACCAGGCGCTTAGAGCCGCAGTTGCGAACCGAATGCATCACGCCGGAGGGAGCAAAGGCACCGCCTCCGGCCGGGACTACTTGCTTCTCGTCGCCTACCTGAATCTCCGCGTCACCTTCGAGGACAACGTAAAATTTATCCTGGTCGGCGTGGGCATGCGATGCGTGCTCCTGGCCGGGCTCAAAACAATTGAGACCCGCGAAGAGAGTTTCGCCGCGCTCGATGGTGGTCTTCGCCATCTTCTCCGAGGAAAAGATCGCGAGTCCGGCCAGATCTTTTATCACCATCTTTCGAGCCTCCGAAACAAATTCAAGCTGCGAATGCACTTATGCTTGGCGACTATCCCACTAATCATCCTGACCCAGATCGTACCCTTGGTCGGTAAATATCTCTCGCATGTGAAATGCGCTCAATTCACGACTCCTGTGCGGGCGCAGGGGGAACTTCCGCATCTCGTTCTGAAGGTCCGGCGACGATACCAAACCTGCGACATCGCCAAATAGCTTGGAGGTTTCGATGCCCAACTTCATTGCTGAGTGGTGCAGCGCCGCAAGGTAGAAACACTGATCGCGCACATCGCCGAGATCTCCCATGATTGCCAACGCGATCAGGCCTTGCGCAATGAGTTCAGGTGATTTTCGTCGCACCGCCAATACCGCGGTACTGGATGCGAACGTTAAGAGGATACCCAATGCATCAGGGGTAAGCTTCGAGACGACGCAAGCGCGTTCGCTCGGCGAGTCTTCCGTCACAAAAGCCTTAATCATCGGGACCACAGCCTCGAAAAGCTTGGTATAGTCCTGCTGCCAGCGAGTTTTAGCCAAACGCTGCCAATCGTCCGGGCTTCTTGCGCTACGGAACTCCGTCTGCAAGTCGGTACTCGCCTGGTTGAATCGGGTAATGGACTCGTCTAGCAAGCGAGCCTCTCTAGAATCTGTTCTATGCCGTTGCTGCGATGCCTAGCTTCTTATACCATGGCGTAGCGCCCGTGAGCGCCGCGTTAACGGCGTTGATGTTCTCGACACCTTTGGTTGAAAGGAAATCTTCCAGAGCCGACAAGCCTTTAGTCGCGTAAATCGGCATGCCGTCTTTCCAGGTGGCGCGGCCGCACAACACTCCCGAGTAATCCGTGCCCGCTTCGGTCGCCATGCGCAGGCTCTCCACGAACTGCGCGTTGCCGACGCCGGCGCTCAGGTAAATAAAAGGCTTGGTCGCTACAGCCGCGGCTTTGCGGAAAAGATCCTTGGCTTCCGACATCGATTGCGCCTTCTCGCCCTTATAGACCGAGCTGCCTTCGACGAATTCAGCGTTGATGGGCACTTCCACTTTGAGTACATCCACCTTATATTGCGGCTTCGTAAACTCTTCCATGCAGCCGATCACCACCTGCGGTTTGGTTTTGGCGTACTCCACGCCCTTCTCGTTGCCGCCCTTGGGATCGTAGCCCACGAATTCGAGAAAGAAGGGAATCTGGTTGTCTTCGCACTCCGAACCGATGCGCTCGATGAACGCGTGCTTGATATCGTTGACCGAAGACTCATCGAAGGGGCTGTAGTAAATCAGGATCTTCACGGCATCGGCGCCCCAATCGACAATGCGCTTCACGGAAACGTGCGGCAGCAGATCGGGCAGACGGCCGGGCTTGGTATTGTCGTAGCCCGAATGCTCATAGGCCAGGAGCAGGCCGGCGTTCGACGAGCGCGCTTTGGCGGCTTCCAAGCCGTACTCCGGATCGAGCAGAATGGCGGAGGCATGCGGCGTCAGGATGCGCGTGACCGCCGTCTTGAACTCCGACATCATGTCCCAGGTGATTGCTTTCTGATCCACGCCTTTGGCGCTCGCGAGCGACTTCTGCAAGCTGCCGCGTTGATCCATCGCGGCCGCGGCGATAATGCCGTCCTTATTGGACAGCTTCTTCATGTATTTCAATTTACCAGCGGAAAGAGCCATAAACTTATTCTAAAGGGCGGCGCACCCATTTTGTCACGCGGCGAAAATATGCCTGCGCGCGGCCGACGTCACGCAGAATCTGCGTTTTGAGCGCTTCCGGCGACTCGAACTTGCGTTCCTCGCGCACGCGGCGCAGATATTCCACGCTGATGTACTGTGGGGCGGGCGGCTCCAGCGGATCCAGCAGAAAAGTCTCGATGGTCAGTTCCTGCTCGCCAGACGCATCGGTAAAAGTGGGGCGATAGCCGACATTGGTAATGGAGTTCCAATTCCGCGCCGATTCCGTATCGAACGTGTGGGTAATGTAGACGCCGGTCGAGGGCAGCACCTGCGCGTGCGTTCGCAAGTTCAGCGTGGGGACAGTCTGCTTCGAGCCTATTCCTTGTCCTGCAATCACCTGACCCGCAGTCGCGTAAGGACGTCCCAGCAACCGCGCCGCAAGCGCTACGTTCCCCGACTCCACTGCGCGCCGGATTTCGCTTGAAGACACCGCTCGCCCGCGCCACTTCACCGGAGTCACGATGCGTGTCTCAAAGCCAAAGCGCTCGCCCAATTGCGCCAGCACCATAATGTCGCCGGCCTGGCCGTGCCCAAAGCGAAAGTTGTCTCCCACGATGACAACCCGCGCCCGCAGCGCCTTCGCCAACACCCGCTCCACGAACTGTTCAGGAGTCCAACACGCCACCTCGCGTGTGAATGGGAGTACCAGCACATACTCGATTCCTTCGCCCGCCAATACCGAGCAGCGTTCAGCCTGCGTGGTAAGTAAGCGCGCGGCGCGTTGCGGCGCGACGATCGACGCCGGGTGCGGATCGAAAGTGAGTACCGCCGGTTGCAATCCTTTTTCGCGGGCCGCACGCCCCACTTCGCGCAGCAACGTATGATGACCGGTATGCACGCCATCGAAATTGCCGATGGTCAGCGCCACCGGCTCGAATTCGGCGGCTTCTTCTAAGGAGCGGGCGACGCGCATCTACTCTGGGACCTCGGGCGCCGGGAGCGGAACTTCAAGCTGAAGGCCGTCGTACGCCAGGCGCACATTGGACGGAAACGTGGACTCGGTCTGCGCGTGCGGCAAGTCGTGGCAGATGTGTGTAAAAAAAGCGCGCCGAGGCGCCAGCTCGCGAGCCGATGCCAGGCTCTGCTCCACGGTCGAGTGTGTGGGATGGGGGCGGTGCCGCAGTGCGTCGAGAAAAAGAACGTTCAAGTTGCGCAACAGCGCCTTCGAGTCCTCTGGAATTTCGCTGTGATCGGTAAGGTAGGCAGCATCGCCAATGCGGTACCCCAGCGTCACGCCTCGTCCATGCATCAGGGGAATCGGAATCACGCGCAGGCCGAACAGATCGAAGGGCTCTTCGGTAATGGTGTGCAAGTCCACGCGTGGAGCCGACGATTGCGAGGGCTCCGCAGCGAATGCATAGCTGAAAACCCGGCGAACGATATTCAGCGTTGCTTCGGTGCCGTAGGCCGGAATCGACATCTTCTGGTGATAGTTGAGCGGCCGCACGTCGTCGAGCCCCAGGATATGATCCGCGTGCGCGTGCGTGTAGAGGATAGCATCTACACGGCCGATGCCCGCCCGCAAAGCCTGCGCGCGAAAATCCGGAGTGGTATCGATCAGCACATTTTTGCCGCCATACTGCACCAGCACCGACGGGCGCAGCCGGTTGTCGCGCGGGTCGGTCGAGGCGCAGGTAGCGCAGCCGCAGCCGATGGTCGGCACGCCCGAGCTGGTTCCCGAGCCGAGCACAGTGATGCGCAATGCTTCCGGCATCAGGACGAGGCGGGCGCGTCCCCCGATTCCGCGGCATTGTCTGTTGGTTTCTCGTCCGCCTGCTCCACGCGAGGGGCGGGTTCTGCAGGCTTCTGCGCCGGTTTCTGTTCCGCGACCTGCACGAAGCGGAAGCGCAGCTCCGTCAGCGAGTTTTCGACCAAACGCTGCTCTTCGAGTGACAAATTGCCACGCGTCTTTTCCGCGATCATCGCCAGCAGGTCGATGGCATGGCGCGCCGCCGGCAGGTTGGGCGGTTCCTCGGTTGGTTCGCCGAACTGGAACAGGCCGAGCTGCATCTCTGCCTGAGTCTTCAGTGAAAAAACCAGAAATTCAAAAGTAGGGGGTGGTAAAGGGAAACCGGAATCACTCATGGGCTTTATTCTTAGTGTAGTTTGGAATGGAATGCCTGCGCCGGAAGAAGCCGCGAGCCCCGATCGGGAACGAATGTACGCCATCTCCGGCGCCTTGGCCCGTCTGGTGCGGCGCCAGGATGATTTAGATCAGCGCTTGCTCCGGATCGAAGCTGCAGTGGAACTCG
>JBDTTL010000364.1:0-4508 GCA_039930665.1 Acidobacteriota bacterium | reverse complement strand
GCTATCGGTATGACAGGTGTAGCAATTGTCCGTAAGCACTGGGCGAATTCGCCGTTCGAAGAACTCAATCTTCTCCGCAGCTTGCTGAGCACAACCCGACACTGCCGCAGCGAGGATACAACCGCCAAGCCTGACCAGGTTCATCTCCAAAACTCCCTTCGACTAATGGCCTTCGGAAACGATCAAACGCTATGACAATGCGCGCCTACCAACCTACTACAATTATCGGTAGTCGACTAGCCCCTACCCGCTTAGTCGGACCGACTGGTCCCCAAGCTAGCCCAATCGATGATATTTGCAATATCCCGGCTAGCGGTTCGAAAGAGGTCGCCGGCAACCGGTTGCGGCATCGGGAACAAACTTTAGAATCCAAGTTTGAGCCCGAACTGGATAATTCTCGGATCTTGGGCGCTGGTAATCCGTCCAAGACTTGAGTTGCCCAAGAGCTTGCCTGGCGGATTCCAGTTCGGATGATTCACTGCATTGAAAAACTCTGAGCGGAACTGTAGTCTCCACTTGTCACTGCGGAAGGCAAAGTTCTTGCGTGCGGTGAGGTCGACCCCGATCGACCCAGGGCCCGTGATTACTGACCTTCCCGACGTGCCAAACCGTATTGGGTTCTGCCGGACGAGGCAGGACGTGTCGAAAAATCTGTCGATCGTCTGCTGGCCGCGCTCAAGATTGGGATTGCAAACCAAGTCCGGCCTGAGAGCTTGATTGGTCCCCATTTGCCCGATGTCTCCGGAGAATTGCGGAGTCATCGGCAGCCCCGACTCCATTTGGATAATCGTATCCGTTGCCCAGCCGCCAAACACGTGCTTGACGAACCCGCGAGAGTTCCTGGCAAACGGCAACTCGTATACAGACGCGACCGTGAAGCGCTGGCGGTGGTCCAGATCGGCCAGTCCCTTCTCTGCTCTGATGTTCAGGATGTTCTGCGCTCCCGCAGCCGAAAGCCCCTGGCCACCGCCGCGCCAGCCGGGGTTGTCGGACATTGCCTTCGAGAACGTGTATGTCGTCAGGAACGTCAGTCCCTGGCTGAAACGCTTTTCGACGCGCAGCGTCCCGGCATGGTAGTTAGAAAAGCCGGTAGACTGCTCTTCGAAGACGTTCTGCAGCGCTATGATGACACCCTGCTCAATCGTTACGGGGACCAGCCGGCGCAACTGATTGCGGGAGTCTCCGATATTATTTGGGATGCTCGTGTTGTTGCTCAGGTCGGGTACCACGGCACCGGGACCCAGCGGCTCGGCCAGATTCAGCACAATCTGGCGGATCAGGCGCGTCGCCTTCGACCCTGCGTAGGCGAGTTCTACGACGACCTGCCCTGGTAACTGGCGCTGGATTGAAAAGTTCCAGTTCTGAATATAGGCGTTCTTAAAATCAGCATTGAAGTTGTTCGGTCCGGGCTGGAACTGCGCCACCGAACCCGGACCGCCATTTCCCAAGCCCGGGCGGGCGATTAGAAAACCAATCAGTGCGTTTGGGAGCGGCGGCCCATTCAGACCGAAGGAGAGATTCTCCTGGTCTTCGATAACTTGCGGGTAGTTGATCAGCGTGTCACCGTTCAGTGAGATCGGGACAGTGTCATAGAAGATCCCGTAGCCGCCCCGGACCGAGGTCTTGTTGCTGCCGAACGGCCGCCAAGCGAAGCCGAACCGCGGACCGATATCCTTCTTATCGGTAGGAGCGAGCGAGCGGGGTAGATCCTTGCCCGCTATCCCGTAGCGCGTCTGGTAGGGGCTGTCCGCAGGTAGCTTCAAATAGTTTGGTCCGCACACCGTGTAGTTGGGGCAATGGACCGGATAGAGCCACGAAGAAATCGCGTTGTTACTGTCATAAGGGGGCGTATAGTACATGTAGCGGACGCCGAGGGTGAGGGTGAGATCACTTCTGAGCTTGTATTCGTCCTGAAAGAATGCTCCCCATTCCCGCGCGGTGTAACCAAGTTTGAAGTCGCCGACCAGGCGGGTCTTCTGCCTCGCCAAACCCTGCAGGAAGGCTGCGGCAGTGTTCCCTGTATTGGGAACTCCTTGTTCGCCGGTCCAGCCCGCGTCGTCGTAGTTGAAGGAGCCGCGGGTCCCGCCATCGCCTCCCAGTGGCCCGATTGAGTTGATGGTGACCCACCGCAACTCACCGCCGGCCTTCATGTAGTGTTTCCCTTTGTTAAAGGACACAATCCCCATAGGCTGGTAAGTCTTGTTTCTGTAGGTAAAAGGCCCGGTGCCGTTGCCTAGGCCAGCGTAGCCAGCAATGTTTACGGCCGGGGAACCTTTATTGCCAGACTCCCTGGCGATGTCCATCCCGGGGATTGCAAAGGTAGTTAGCCAATCCGTTCCCGGCTCTGCGCCGCTCGTTTCGTACCAGCCTTGGTGGCCAAATCTGAACTCGGCGACTACGCTCGGCGTGAACACCTTGGTGTAATTGACACCGATGCTGATGTTTCGCACGTTGTTTTGCGAGCCGAAACCAGGGAGCGTGTTTGGCGTGTATTGGCGGGAGTCCTGGAAAGAAAAGCGCCCAAACAACGTGTCACCAGGCGAGAACTGGTGATCGATGCGCGTCGTGAGCTGGTCCGTGTCGTTCTTGGCGGATCGGCTGTCGACGTAGTTATTAATGACGTCGCCTGCAGCGGTCGACTGGCCGCTAGCGTTGGGAAGAGGCATGAAATCCGTATTTTTGACCATCTTCGCCGCCACCGTGTCGAACTGGGCCTGGGGGATGATATTGCCCAGGTATGGATCCCGCACCCATTGCAACTGGCCGTTGGGCGCAATAACCTGCCTCGACGTGCGGGGATCGAAAAGCTGTCCACGGCTAAATGTCCGGCCCAGAGCGTCGGGCGTGGTCGTCCCACCCTTCAGGTACTGGCTGAAATCGCCGGCTCGCTGTGCGGGCGTCAACACCTGGGTTACAGTGGAGCCTCCACGCCGCTGCCGAAATTCCTCCTGGTTTACGAAGAAGAACGTCTTGTTCTTAATGATCGGTCCGCCCAGGTTACCACCGAACTGATTCTGGTTGTACTGCGGCGCGCACGCCTTCCGGGTTTGGACATTGGGATCGCTCTTGTCGCAGGGGAAAGCCGCCGAGTTGCGATCGAAGAGGTTGCGAGCCTGCAGTTTGTTGTTCCGGTTAAACTCCCACAGGGTGCCGTGAAACAAATTAGTGCCGGACTTGGTGACTACATTGATCTGCGCTCCGGCACCCTTGCCGAATTCCGCCGAGTAATTACTGGTCTCAATCTTGAACTCCTGCAGCGAGTCGATACTCGGCTTGAATGCGATCACGTTGCGAAGCGGGTCAGTGTCGGCGGTCCCGTCGATCTGGAATGCGTTCTGATTGGCTCGCAATCCGTTGGCCGAGAAGCCGTCGGGGCCGGCCTCGCCGCCCCCGGTGCCACTGCTAACGCCGGGCACCAGTCGGGCCAGTTGCAGAAAGTTGCGGCCGTTCAGCGGCAGCGCCAGAATTTTTTGAGTGTCTACCACCGCTCCAAGCGCTGCGCTCTGGCTCTCAATAAGCGGCGCCTCGGCGGTAATTTGGACGCTGTCGGTAGCTTGCCCGACTTCAAGAGACACGTCAATTCGGGCATTCTGGTCGACTTGCAACGTGATGTTGCTGCGCTCGGCCCGACGGAAGCCGGTAACCTGCACACTCAGGCTATAGGAGCCTGGAACTAGACCGGGCAGGTTGTATTGGCCTTGCGGGTTGGTTATCGTCTGGCGCTGGAAGCCTGTGCCGCTGTTCGTCACGCTCACAGTCGCACCCACTATGACCGCACCCGATGAGTCCGTGACGCTACCGGACATCGTGGCCGTGCCGAGTTGAGCCCACACCGGGTTGGTCGCCATCAACCAAAGAGCGCATAGCGCCAAGATACGAACCTGCGCAATAACGACGTGATTGTTTGATTCCTTTTGCATACTTTCTCCTCTCACCCTTACTAGGTTCTTCCCGCACGATGTTCCCCATGAAGCCGGAATCGCCATTTCGGCTTCTAAGGTGCGGCCAGTCTATCACAGGCGTAGAGTCGAGGAAAGGCGCTTGGCCGGGACCTTCTGGCAGTCGGCTGTTTCCCTCCCCCGCTCATCAAACCGGACGTGCCCGTTTCGAGCATCCGGCTTTCCGACAGACTTCGCCAACGGCTCACGGACGCCGCCCCAAGTGAACATCGCGCAGGCGCAACACGCCCAACGACCCGAATACAACCGCATCCGAGAAGCGGGCGGTGCTTAATCGCAATGTGATACGATTTTGGCCCGATTAGGTGCTTTGTCGTTTACCGTACGTGGGCGAGGATCAAGGACTGCACCTAGTGGGCTCGTAAGAGTCCACCCCATGCCGCTTCGCGCAGGCGACAAACTTGCGGACGAAATAGTAAGCCGGATCGCCAAAGTAGCGACGAAGTATATCCCGGCGGAACCGCTAATTTGGGCGCCCGAGTTCTGCCGTATGAAACGGTTGCAGGTTGTCAATCACATCGGGAGACTGCGCATTGACATCCCATTTGA
>JBDTTL010000363.1:0-4519 GCA_039930665.1 Acidobacteriota bacterium | reverse complement strand
CCTTCGGGAAGAGCCGTATGCGGGAAATCCGCCCGTACGGATCTGTGAGGGCGAAAGCTGAATGGCTGAGCTACTCGACCATCCTCGCCGTCCCTTGCTGTTAACCAAACGCACAGCCATGGCGTGAGAGTGTGAGAATTGGTGAGCCCAGCTACGGCGGGATCGCCTTCCCGGCGGCGGTTGCCGGTGTTTGGCTTCTCGGAGAGAGCCGGAGACGCAAGTTTCGCCACTATTGGCCGTTTCGCGCCGTTCTGCAGCTGGGGTGTTAACCGAAAGCAGAAGACAGTTCGAAGTCGTTTTTATGTGGCTCCCCAAACAGGATTCGAACTTGCAACCTTTCGGTTAACGGGCTAGAGACTCTTTAGAATCAACAGAGCATGTTTTGTGCTCGGCTTCTTGTTCAGCCCTATCTGTTTTGCGGCTAATCGGCGAGATTCCAGCGGGGTGAGCGGGCAGCCGTCTCCGTCAATGCGCGGCGGCGTGGGCGACCACTTCGGCAAAGATTCCCTGCACGTCCTGCTCGGGCGGATTGGCGACCCAGCAAGTGTTGCAGATCAGATAGCCAGCGGCGTCCAGGTTGGCCTCGACCGCGTCGTACCGGGCGAGGCAGGATGTGCATACAAAGGTTCCGGCTTTGGTCATTTGGGGTCTCCTTCCTTCTGCATCGCTTCTGCCGATTCCGCGACCGTGGAATCCGGCAGCGGCAGGGGAGGCAGTGTTGGGGCGATTCAGGCGATGACCGAGTAGTGGCGTTCCCCGTCTTCTCCTTTTAGGGAAGCCACCGTCAGATCCATCTTTTTGCCCAGCGTGCCGCTAATGAATCCGCGAACCGAATGTGCCTGCCAACCGGTGGCCTGCATGAGTTGCTGCAGCGTGGCGCCCTTAGGGTGCCGGAGCATAGCCAGCATATCGGCAGTCTTGCTGCCCGGGCGAGCAACCGCCGCTGTAGTTGGCGGCTTTCGCGCCGCTTTACGATCCTTGGCCACGTGCTTGGACCGCGTCCCGTTTTGGGCGGGCGTGGACACGGTGCCCGCCACGGTCTCGTCTGCCGCGACGTTCGCCGCCTGTGCGCCAACACCGCCTCCCAGGCTTTGGATAGCCTTCCAGATTCGAACCACGGCTGTTTTGCGGTTGGTGAATTTCTTCACAGGCACAAAACCGGGAATGCTATTCCAGATCTCGGCCAGACGGGCTGCGGGCCAGCCAGCTGCCAGTTTGCTCAGTTCCGCCTCGCTGCGGAAAGTGTCGCCACTGGCTCCCTCGGCATCTTTACTCTTGGCGAAGGCAGTGATGTTGTTCTCTCGATCGATGTTGAACGATTTCATTTTTGAGCTCCTCGACCGCTCTGCGGTCATGACATTGATCACTCGTGACGCGCAGCAAAGCAAGCGAAATCGCCACTTACTTTTAGCTTGCTTGTCAGGCGGGGAAGAGCGTTCATGTGACTGTGGTTAACGCAGCCGAGGAGCACATGAACAAAGCGATCATCATCGAAGTGGAAAGCCTGCGCCGGGCCAGCATGGCTGGCTTACGAGAAAGGTATCGGGAGGTGTTTCAGGAAGAGGCACGATCGCGTCACCGCGAACATCTCTTCCGGAAGATCGTCTGGCGTCTGCAGGCACTGGCAGAAGGCGACTTGTCGCAACGGGCGCGCCAGCGAGCGGGCGAAATTGCCAACGATGCCGATTTGCGGATCGTCGCGCCACGCGATTTCTTCAACCTGGGCGGCGAGAGCGTTCAGACGGTTCCCAGCGATCAAAGCAAAAAGAGACATGATCCTCGCCTGCCCATGGTAGGCACCTTGCTTCGACGGACCTGGAACGGGCGGGCCATCCTGGTCGAAGTTCTGGAGAAAGGATTCCGCTATGAGAATCGGCAATTTACTTCGCTAAGCAACATTGCGTCCGAGATCACAGGCACGCGGTGGAACGGGTACGCGTTTTTCGGCCTGATGCGAAACACCGGTAAACCTAATGCGTAATCAGGAACGGAAGGCGCCCCCGGCACCGTCCCTGCTCCGCTGTGCGATCTACACCCGAAAATCGACCGAAGAAGGTCTCGATCAGGAATTCAACTCGCTCGACGCGCAACGCGAGGCCGCCGAAGCCTTCATTAAGAGCCAGCGGCGCGAAGGGTGGATCGCTTTACCCCAGTTTTACGATGACGGCGGCTTTACCGGGGCCAATATGGACCGGCCCGCCCTGGCCCGGCTACTCAGCGCGGTCGAGGCCGGCGAACTCGACTGTGTTGTGGTCTATAAGGTCGACCGGCTAAGCCGCTCGCTTCTTGACTTCACGCGGATGCTGAGCATCTTTGAAGAACATCGGGTGAGCTTTGTCGCGGTCACTCAGCAGTTCAACACCAGCACGTCGCTGGGACGGCTCACCCTGAACATCCTGCTCTCGTTCGCCCAGTTTGAACGGGAGCTCATCGGCGAAAGAACGCGGGACAAGATGTCCGCCGCCAGGCGAAAGGGCAAGTGGACCGGTGGCTATCCGGTACTGGGCTATGACATCGACCCGGCGGGTGGGCGGCTGATTGTGAACGAGCCAGAGGCGGAACGTGTGCGGGCGATCTTTGCTTTGTTTGAGCAGCAGCGTTCGGCAATCCTAACGCTGGCAGAGATTGACCGGCGAGGTTGGAAGCTCAAAAGCTGGACACGCAAGAACGGGCACTTCCGCGCCAGCGGCCCGTTCGCGAAGACTTCCTTACGGCGGCTGCTGACCAGCGTCCTCTATACCGGTGCGATCAGCCATAAGGGACAGTATTATGCCGGTGAGCACGCGGCCATCGTCGACACTGGCAGTTGGGAACGCGTACAGGCCCTGGTAGGACACCGTTCGGCGTTTGCCGCTGGGCGGGCGCGAAACAAACATAAGGCTCTGTTGAGCGGACTTCTGTTCTGCGACTCCTGCCGCACACGGATGGTATATTCCTATTCGGGTAAAGGCGACCGCAAGTATCCTTATTATGTTTGCCTGAATGCCCAACGGAGGGGTTGGGCATTATGTCCCTCCAAGTCGCTTCCCGCTCGGGAGATCGAAGATTCGGTGCTGGCGCAAATCCGGGCTAAGCAACTTACTTCCTTCGAATGGGAAAAGATGGATTCGACTCAGCGGGTTGAGGTTATCCATACCATCGTCGAAAGAGTCGGTTTCGACGGAGCCACCGGGCAAGTTTCGATCCGCTTCCGTTCGATCCCGGACTCGGGAGCCCAGCTATGAACGGAATCCAGGAAATTACCTACATATTGACCCGCAGACGCGTCCGCGATCACGCAGCGGTACAGCATCATCCAGTCTATTCTCCCCCCCGGATCGCCAGACTGATGGCGCTCGCCATAAGATTTGAAGGACTCATTCGGGATGAAGCCGTTAAGGGTTATGCCGAGCTTGCTCAGTTGGGCGGTGTAACACGCGCGCGCATGACCCAGATCACCAAGCTACTCCAGCTGGCTCCCGACCTTCAGGAACAGCTCCTGTTTCTGCGGGAGATCAAGGGTCTAAACGAGAGGAATCTGCGCGCGATTGTCCAGCAATTGGATTGGAGCGAGCAGCGGCGTATGTTTCAGAAGTTCATGCCTCGGTAATTTCGCTTCCCTCCAAGGCTGCGGTCGCGGCCGGATTCTCATTAACTAGCTGTGGGGCGAGTCTCATTCTTTTGCGTACTGCGTGAAGGCGCTCAACAATGTCCCCTCCGCGAGTGGTTGGAGTGGAGATTTGGGGTCGCGCTCCCGTCTCGCTGGTCGGCGCAAACGCCTCCCAACCCGGTAGCCCCATACGCCGCCTCGCCTCATAAAGCCTCCGCATCAGCTCGATGTCCGAGGCCTTCATATCCTCAACTCGTGGTTGGAGTTGGCGCTCCAACCGCTTCAGCCGCTGCATGAGATTCCGGCTAATCATCGTGATGCGTCCTCGTTGGCCGCCCACCACGTGAGCGAACGTTTAGGTTGGAAATGGGCAGAAAGAACGATGGTGATTTCGCCACCGCTCCTCCCAGAGCTGCAAATATGACTTTCAGGACTAGAGGTGATCCCCATGGCAGCAAGCGCGCCTCGATTCGTTTCAGCCTCTCAGCGAGATTCTCGCTCGTTATTTTCGCTGTCTCAGATCGAATTCATGCGGCTCTGTCCAGAGGCTCTCCGCTATGTACCCGGTCTTCCTCTATTTCTAGCAAACGCTTGTTGAACTCAACCGTCTCAATCAACTGCCGCTGCTGGCCGATCAGTGAACTGTAATCGAGGGCCTCGGCGAGCGTGATCTTGCCCGCTCCAAGCTTTTTGGCGACGAGGTCAGACATGCGCATCAGATCGTCAGGCGTTCTCATCGAAAACTTCCCGAGCTTCGTAGGAAGTGCGTGCGGCCCTAAGGCTCGGTTCACGAATATTGTGAGCAAGCGTGAGTCGCCTTTCAGCGCTTGAGATATTCCTTTGCGCACCAGACTCGGTGCGTGCGTTTGAAAAATCTCGCGAGCTTCCTGGGTCGCTTTATTACGGCTGCCTTTCGGGCGGCCGCGACCC
>JBDTTL010000362.1:0-4529 GCA_039930665.1 Acidobacteriota bacterium | reverse complement strand
GGCAAGCGCATGCGACCCGAGAGGCGGCGGCTCTGTTCCGCGCCGCGACCCCGCGCATGGCTGTCTACTCGCATGTGGTGAAAAAAACACCTGCCCGGCCTGCCGGGAGACCAAGTCATTCTGAACCGCAAGCGAGCTGCACGATACACCGGACCTCTGATGATGGGTCTCGACGGAATGACGCTTGTGGTGGGGGCAACCGTCGACTGTGGTGCCCCCTCCCCATCCCGCCAGCCTCCCCAACTTCGACTGGCCCGACGCAAAGTTCTAGGCGAATTACCACCGCCGACCTCGCCCCGCGCCGTTAGCCCGTACTCCGCCGACCCTAAGCCTTCGCCGCCGCCGGCGCACCACCGACCGATTGGATCAGGGCGCGGATGTATCCGTAGCAATACGCAAAGGACTGCAATCCATGGGGATCGTCCGCCGCCTGCGGAACGTGATCCGGCATCAACATGTACGGATAGCTGACTTCCTTATACACCTGAATGGCCTTCACGAAATCCACATCGCCTTCGTCCGGATAAACCTCCACGAAGTCGTCGCGATGACCGCGGATGTTCCGGAAGTGCACGTTAAAAATCTTCTGCCGCGATCCGAAGTACCGAATCACGTCGTAAATTTCCGCGCCCGGATTGTGCAGCATTTCTGAAACCGTTCCTTGGCAAAAATTGAGGCCGTGATACGGACTCTCCTTTATGGTTACCAGCCGCTTCAGCCCATCCACGGTTCCCAGCACGCGCACCACGCCCTGATAGCCTTCGGGAGGAACACCCGGGTCGTGCGGGTGGCATGCCATGCGGATCTTGTACTCCTGCGCCACCGGAATCACGCGGTCCAAGAAATAGGTGATCCGCTCCCAGGCCGCGTCGGCGTCCACTTTGCCCGCACGCGTCAAGGGCGTCTCTGGATGCGCCTCCTTCAGACGCCATGTGCTGTACATCGCGTCCCCCCGCCCCGGACTGCGCTCCGTTCGGATCACGCCCAGCAGACTCATGTTGTATTTAATCGACGGTATCCCGGCAGCCGCGCAATTCTTGATCATGGTTTGCAGCGACTCAATATCGCGGTCGCGCTGCGGGTTCTGCGCCAGCATGATAGCCGGGTGTTTCTCCTTGTCGATATGGCTCGACTCCAGAAACGGCGGAGCGGTGCAATCGACTGAGATGCCGTGCTTTTCCGCAAGCTCGTGCATCCGCTTGAGCTCGTCGACAGTGGCGTAAACCCGGTCTCCGGCGATCTCCGGGTAGCCGCAGATGTTGCGGACCCCGTAGCGCGCCAGGTACTTCAAGTGCGTTTCGTTGGTAGGCGCGCTCTGGCATCCGAGCTTCATCAGCGCGCGCCCCGGCGTCGCGGCGGGTGCTGGCGTTGAGGCCAGGCTCGCAGCCGCAGCCGCCCCCGAAACAGTAACGAATTGTCGGCGATTCATGAGCGTTCTATCCCTCCCGATTCGAAATCACTATACAACTTCTCGATCCAGTGCGGTGTCCCGACCGCTGCTTACGCAATTCGTCATTGCGGCAAGAGCAGGCGCATTTGTGTAATCCCGCGAACGATGTCCTTCAGGATCGCGCTATCCGTGTTCATCTGCGAGCTAAAAATGTTCGCCCCTTACCTCACAAAATAATCTGCCTTCCCCATCTCCGCCGGCACCGCCACATCGAAGAATCCGATCATCATCTCGTCCCAGCTCTGCTGCCCATAGCGCACCTCCGCCGACGGGTCCGGATTCCGCGGATTATTGGCCGAGTTGTCGTACCGCGCCACCCATTCAAGCCGCGTCCCTTGCTTGAGCGGCAGCGGCTCCGCCAGCCTGTACTCCAGTTGCCAGTAAAAATCGTAGTGGCTCACCTTCAGCAACGTCTGCGGCAGCCCATTGTCGCCGATGCGTGTATATTCGAACGACTTGCCGCGCAGATGCATGTGCGGGAAAAAGCCCAGCAGCAGCGCGTCGTTTGGCAGCGTGCCCCATACTGTCACCCGGTAGTCCCGCTCGCCCGGTGGGATAGCAAATTGATCGTTGCCCATCTGCAGAGTCAGCACCGCCTTCTGCGGCGGAGACTTCGCGAACACGAGCCCCACCCGCTCGCGGTCCGTAGTGGGTTTGCCGTTCGGCGTATAGTGAATCTCGAACACCAGATCGGATCCCGCCTTCACCCGCTTGGCCATCCCCTGCGGCCACGCTTCGGGCGAGCTGCCCGGCGCGTACACCGTCAAAATGTCGGATTTCGTCGGCCCCCCGGTCCACGTCGACCCCGGCTCGCGAAGGTACACCACCACGTGATGCACCACCGCGCGATTGCTCGGACGCACTTCCGCCGCCTGCACCCATTGGTCCTCGGTGAACCCAGTCGGAGCCGCGAAGTATTGATACTCCACCGCACCCTTCGCCGGCAAGTCGAACGCGAGCGGCATCTCCACCACTTGATCCGGCACGCCCCCGTTCAAACGAAGATTCCAGCCAACGGGCCACTCGCGCGCTTTCGGAGCGTCTTTCGCATCACCTTCTACCGCCCCCGTCGAAGCCCATGAAGCTAAGGTGTGGATCTCCGCCGCCGTCAGCGAACGGTCATTGGCGAACTTGCCGCAGCACGGATCGGCAAACCACGGCGGCATTTTGCGGGTCCGCGTAGCCTCGCGTATCGCCTTTGCCCACGGCCGCGTCTCGCGATAGGTGACCAGAGACATGGGAGCCGTCTCTCCCGCCCGATGGTACTCCTGGCAGCGATTTTGAAGGATGGGAAGAACGTCGCGATAAAACGTAGGGATCGCGGCTGACAGGTGCACGGCTAGCGCAGGCATCGCGACAACCATCCACGCCCAGCGCATATTTCTGAGTATACGGCCCGAGTATACTGCCGAGTAGCGTGACTGACGTCCTGATCCTCGGCTGCGGTTTCACCGGCCAGCGCGTAGCCCGCCGATTTATCGATCGTGGTTGCCGCGTCACCGCAACTACGCGCACTCCCGCCAAACTCGCGTCACTCAATCAACTCGGCGTCCGCGTCATCACACTCGACGATCTCGCCGCTCACCTTCATCCCGGCGTTCTGGTTCTCCATTCCATCCCGCCCTCGGGGCCCGCCGATCTGCTTGACCCTCTCGGTACCGCACCCGGGCGAGTCGTTTACCTCTCGACTACCGGCGTCTACGGAAGTGCAACGCTTGTCGATGCCTCGACTCCGGTCGATCCTCAATCCGACCGCGCCCGTCCCCGTCTCGCAGCCGAAGAGCGCGTGGCCGCGGGACCCTGGTCGTCGCTCATCCTCCGGCCCGCCGCCATTTACGGACCCGGCCGCGGCGTCCAGGAATCCCTACCCCGTGGCGCTTACTACTCGAGTGACAACTACGTCAGCCGCATCCACGTGGAGGATCTCGCCGCTCACTGCGAAGCCGCCCTGCTTTCGGATCTTGCGGGCGCCTTCCCCGTCGCCGACGAAGAACCCTGCACGACGCGCGAGATCGCCGAGTTCTGCGCCCGCCTCTTGCACTTGCCCTCCGTGCCGCAGCGCGCTGCCGGCGCCAAAGTTCGCACAACCTCCAACCGCCGCGTCGACGGCTCCGCGATTCGCCGCGCTCTCGGCATCACGCTAGCCTATCCGTCCTACCGCACCGGTATCCCTGCTTCGCTGATCACACCGAGTGTTGAGAGTTGAACTACGGCTGAACCGACACTTTGACTTTTCCGGTCGTCCAGCAGCACTGAAATCCATTGCCGCCTTCGCCCGAATAGTCGTTAGCCGTGACGTTCAAAATGTAGTCGCCGGGTTCGCTGAAAGTGACCGTGGTGGTGGCCGTGCCGTTAAAGGGCGCCTTTGAACCGGGTCGATCCGCCTTCACCACTTCGGGGCGGTCGTTGCCGAACTTGACTGTTCCCGGGCTGCGGTACGAAATCCATTTCACTGTCACCGGCGACGGCCCTTTCTTCGGCCTCGCGCCAGAGGATGACGTGTACTTGGCGTCGTCGGAGACCAATACAGTCAGGTTCATCGGGGTCCCCACCTTCGCCGTGCGCTCCGTGCTCACCGCGTGCGGTCCTTGCGCGGTTGGCCCACCCTCGTCGAAGCTCACGACCGGCGGAGTGTTACCCACCGAAGCTTCCGTGAACGGTGAGATTTCGTAATCCGGGTGCAGGCTCGCCGGGATTACCGTAGTCTTGCCATTGGCCACTAGCGTCCAGGTAATTTTGTTTTGTCCGAAATCCGCCGGGACCGTCACCGTAAACAAACCCCAGCCGCGCCCCGGCATGAAGTGAGTAGGCTGACCGCGGTCCGGCCCACCCGGCTCTATGCGATTGTTGGGACCAATCGGAATCTCTACTTCTTGCATCTGATTCCGGTTGTAATAGCCCAGCAACAAGCCGAACGTTCCTTCGGGATTCTTGAACCAGCCTTCAAATCCGCCGGTCACGCTGGAGCCGGTTTCGCGTGCCGGTTCAACTGGAAGCGTTTGCGCCCACACTTCGACGCTGCTCGCGATCAGCAGCGCTGCCGTCAAACCCCAGACCTTCCCCATCACCTGCAATCGCC
>JBDTTL010000361.1:0-4538 GCA_039930665.1 Acidobacteriota bacterium | reverse complement strand
ACCACGGCGGCCAGAGGCAGATAGAAAACGAGAATGGCAAGAAGCCAAACGACGACTTGACTGGAGCCCTGCTTCGCCGCGAAGCCGGTCAAGCGTTATTCACGATCGTGGGTTGGTCCAGCAGTAAAACTGTCGCCGCCGGCACCATATCGGCTTGCCACTTGAGAATGATGCCTTCAGCTCGTGGGTAGTTCACAATATGGGGCGGACCAAGCTCGCGGAGCGTCCCGTCTGCCAAACGGAGCACGCCGACAAGCGCACCTAAATTGTTCGAAGTCCACGCGGAATCGAATCCAATAAGCAGAGTGGTCATCACTAGGTCGCTGCACCCAATTCAAAAGCGTAAATTAGCTTCCGATTATGATACATGGGTTGCTACCGTCGAAATTTCCACAGTTAGAGAAAGACGGCCGGGCAACAATCCTAGCTAGACTACCTTCCAAAAAGCCTTACAACATGAACGTCCCCAAATACGCAATTGATGGCACTTCGCCTATCGAGCGTCACCCCTCCAAAAACATAACGTTTTGGAAAGAGTTCGACCTGACAATACCGCGGGGAAGCGCCCGTCGAGCGCGGGCTTCAGGGGACCGAACCGGGGAATAGTTGCCGGATTGCCGACCATCCGGGCACAATCGAGACGACCCATCTCAAATGAATCCATTGCAAGCAGTTCGCGAATTTCTTAGCTAAAATACTACGTTCATATTTGAACGATTATTTCCCGCTCAACGGCGCTTTCCGCCGCGGCTCGTCGAAGAAGCTCCGAGGAAGATGACGTGGCTCATCGGGTGCTGCGCTTACGCGGCTTCGACTGGCGCATGATTCCTGCATTCTCGATCTAGTCAACCAATACCTTCGCCGGACCGGCAAATGGTTCACCTTCAGAAAGTGAGCCGCAGCGATCCCTGCATTCTCCGCGGCCCGCGGTCCGATATCGCCTGGCCCAGCCGGGCGTTAGTTTGAGCCCCTGTGGCGTCGAAACGCGCAGTCGTATCCGCTTGGTAAAACTGCGTGTGATTGAACGTGTTGTACATCTCCCACCGGAACTTAAAGCGAAACCGTTCCTTGTACGCGAAATCTTTAGAGAACGAGGTGTCAAAATTATTGACGCCAGGGCCCCGAATCACATCTTTCGGAGCATTTCCGGTGGTGCCCACGGGCGGCCGCGCGAAACAGGTGGGGTTGAAAAAACGAGTGAGTGTACGATCGCCGTAAGCCAGGTTGGGATTACACGTCATGATCACACGAGCCCCGTCGCCGCCGCCGGTGATGTCGGCGCTGTCTACGGTGGCTAGATTGATGCCGTACGGAGATCCGCTTTGCAAAGCTGTGATGTTGGAAATTTCCCAGTTGTCAAAGGCAAATCGCACCACTCGGTTGTCGACTAGCCTGCTGAGTTTGGGAAGCTGATACACCCAGTTAATCACCAGAATATGTGTGTGATCGAATGCCGCCTTGCCATAACTGAATATTCTGCGGGGAGCGTAGGTAGGGACAATAATCCCGCTTGCCGAAGAAGTCCCGCTTGCTCTCTGATCCGGGTCGCTGTAATCCATGGCTTTTGACCAAGTCCAGGCTACGCCGAACTGCAGGCCGTGGGTGAAACGGTGATTGGCCTGAGCCTGAAAGGCATTGTAATTGGAGCTGCCTGCCTGCTCAATGTAATTAATGCTGGTGTAACCGGAGTACGGGCGAAAATAGTTGTCTGAAAGCGGCTTACCCGTAGTTGGGTTCACGTTCTGAGGCAGGAACCGCGATCCGTACGGGACTAGGTTAATGTCGCGCTGCTGTTGCAGGTGCCGCGCCATGTTGCCGACGTAGGAGACATCCACCACTGTTTGAAATCCAACGTCCCTCTGCACGCCCAGGCTGTAGCTGTAGACCGTGGGCACCTTGCCGGTCTGCGAGATGGCGTTGAACGAAGAAGGGTACAGAAGCGCGCTGCCGTTGAAATAGTTATTCAAATTCCCGAAGAAAATGGCTGGCGTGGCCTGCGAAGGCGGGTTCCGGTTGAGCGCGGCCGGCGGAAATCGGCTCTCGTAAAGAATTCCGCCCCCGAGACGAATCGCCGTCTTTCCGTTCCCGAACGGATCATAAGCAATCCCAATTCGCGGCCCGTACTGCACGGGAGCGACGGCCTGGAAGGTCTTGCCGACTTGATTATTGGCCCCGAACTCCGCCACTTCACCGTTGGTCAGGTTGCCGGAATTGGGTATGATCGCGCCGACGTTTGCCACCGACGAAGTTTGGCCGGTCAGCGGGTTCAAGGCCACATTCTGGCCGTTGACCTTAGCCGGCCGATAGAGCGTTACCGCTTGCGCCGGATCGTACTGGCCAGGGTTGAAGTTCCACGCCAAACCATCGGCCGACCAATCGGGGACGTAATGGCTGATCCGAATCCCGTAGTCGAGCGCGAGCTTCTTAGTCACCTTCCAGTTATCCTGGACGTACCACTCCAACGTGGCGACACGGCTCTGGTTAGGTAAGCGCGCATTTGATTCCTGGTACGAATCGAAAACCCCCACAATAGCGTTGGCGTAAGCATAGTTTGTATCCAGTGGGTTGTTCGCATCGCGGCTGAAGTCAAACTGGCCAAAGTTCGTCCCCTGTCCGTAGCCGTTGGAGCTGCCCTGGTAAATCCGCAGCCGCTCACCGTAGAAGCCAACCTTTAAGGTATGGGGACCCCAGACTTTAGTCCAAGCGTCGTTGAAGGTGAAGTTCGTGTTGGCCACTCTCTTGGGAAACCGCGCGTCCGTTTGGATATTGGCGGTGTTCGGAAGCCCGCCAAAAAGCGCCCAGGGAACCACGCCCAGCGGATTTAGCTCCGGATGGAACTGCGGCAGGTTAATTCCGTAGGTTGAACGGAGCGCCAGAGAGACAGTTTTTTCTTCTCTTGGCGGCGATTTCTCAAGCGGGTGGTGGATGCCCATGGACGCTTCGTGAACCAGAGTGGGACTAAGAATTTGGGTGAACGACAACACACCTTGCTTGTCGTTGTATTGCGCATTGCAAGGATTGAAACCCCAAGCCGGCGTCGGCTGGCAGCCTCCCAGTCGCGCGCCCTGATTCGATTCGTCCCACGTCGAGCCGCGGAAATAGACGCGAATCGACCGGGTGGCGACCAGATCTATACGAAACACGTTGCTCTGCTTCTGGCTAAGAATACTTTCCTGGAAGTTGTAGTTATACGCGCCTTTGGTGATTGCTCGGTTCAGTTGGTTAGGCATCGGGAAAATACTCAAGATACCCGCCCCGTTTGCATCAACGCGGCTGGTGGGTACTAGATTGTCGGCAAACGGCTGGCTCGTAGTAGGGTCTTTGATCACAATCAGCTTATTGTTTTGATCGAGCGATTGCGAAAAATTGCCAATTCTTTCCAGCGCAGTCGGCACGGTCACTTGAATCAGCGGCTGCGGCGCATCGCCGCGGAGCGTTTCGTTGCTGTAAAAGAAGAACAGTTTTTCGCGATTTCTGTTTAATTTGCCAGGCCAGTACACCGGGCCTGAAAGCGTACCGCCCACTGTGGTATAGCGATAAAGTGGTTTCCGAACGCCATTAGAGTTGTTGAAGAAGCTATTGGCGTTGAGTTCCTCGTGGCGCTTGTAGATGTAACCGCCGCCGTGAAAATCCTTTGTTCCGTTCTTGGTTACCGCGTTAATCATGGCCCCGCCACTGCGGCCATACTCGGCCTGATAGTTGTTGATCAGCACCTTCACTTCCTGAACGGCATCCATATTGATGGGGTCATAGAGGGTGTCCCGAGTGCCGTTGTCATTGATGAACATGCCGTCCACCTGAAAGGTGTTCATGTCGCCGCGAAGGCCTGAAATCTTCGGCCCCTGGCTGATCCCTAAAATGTCATTGGAGCCGAGTCCGGTCTGCTCATCGTAAGCGGAGCCGGGGAGCACTTTCACCAGATCCAGAAACTGCCGGGAGCGCGTATTCAAACTCTCGAGCTGAGTATTGGTGAGCACCGCCGACCGCTCGGCCGTGTCGGTCTGCACCGGCGTAGCCTCCGCCGTCACGCTGACCGTGTCATTCAATGTGCCGATCTGCACCTGCAGACTTCCCAGTTGCAGCCGCTCGGATGCGGTTAATACAACACTCTTCTCTTCCAGGCGCTTCATGCCCTGCGCTTCCACGGTGATCAAGTAGCGGCCGGGCGGTACTGCCGTGAAGACGAAATCCCCTGCCTCAGCCGTGGTGGACCGACGGATTTCGCCAGTCCCTTCGCGTGTCAGCGACACATTTGCGTTAGGAATCGCCAATCCTCCGGGATCGATCACCCGGCCGCTGATCACACCGTTGACTGTCTGTGCACTCGCAAATCCAGCGCAAAAAAGCGCTAAGAGCCCTACCCACGCTAAGCTTTTTTTGCAGTTCACGCGCACCCCCTGGAATGGTTTTAGCCGCCCGCTGACTGAGCCGCTGTCAAAGATATATGAACGCTATCTGAGTGTCAAGGCGACCTGGCGACTTGTGTCAACGGTTATTAGAAAGGTCCCCATACTACGTTCAATAGAAGTGTCCGCTTT
>JBDTTL010000360.1:0-4554 GCA_039930665.1 Acidobacteriota bacterium | reverse complement strand
GTGGGAGCGAATGAGTTTTTGCGTGACGTTCCATCCCATGACATCCTCCCTCAGCGCGCTCAGATCGGTGGCACTTCACAGAGCATTCGGTCTGCCTAACTCGAGCATCTTGCTTCCCAATAGAACACAATTTGTCCGGCATCCGGACAAACGCTACGCCCGCTTTCCATAGTTGACGAGCAGAAGTGTTGTACGTCGGCGAAGTGTGCCAAAAGGATCAGCGCTGGCCAATATCGACCTGCCCATGCAATGCTCACGGTTCGCTTCGCGCTTTCTCTCTTTCCTCCAACGAATTGATCTAAGGATCGTAGCGCTAAAGCGAGGTCGGACCGGCAATGGCCCCTCGATTGCTTCTTTGATCACCAGAAGGAGATCAAGGTGATGACTACGGTAGCGGTTGAATCTGGGATTGGTGTTCCTAAAGCGACGTTAGATTACATTACACAGTCGATGTCCTAATACAGGTTCTTTCCGACGAACATGTACTCTGCACCAAGCTGCGGAACTGTCACTGGAATGTTGTGGGGCCGCATTTTCGAGAGTTGCATGCACTCTTCGACGAACAGCACAGAATCCTCGCGACCCGAATTGATGAGGTCGCGGAACGCGTCAGGGCACTCGGAGCCAACGCAGTGGGAACCCTGACTGAGTATCTCCAGCGAACAGTAATTCGTGAACATCCCGGTAGTTTCCCTGCCGCGGATGAAATGCTTCGCGATCTGCTCAGGGATCACGACGCTGTAATACGGTCTCTCAGGCAGTTTCTAGCACCGCCGGCCGTAAACGAACTGGACGTTGGCACGATCGACTTCCTCACAGGACTGATCCGAGAACACGAACAAATGGCGTGGGCGCTACGTGCAACCTTATCTGAGAGTCGGGATGACCATCATACACGACACTCGGTTCTTTATGAATAGGCAGGCGATCGTCGATTGACGACCAGTGTGGTGGAGCACGGGCCAGGAAGCTACCATCGGAGGCATCCGAGGAAGCGCTTATCCGCGATTTGAAACACCAGGCTCGGTGGTTGACGGGCGAGGTCCGGACCTGGCAAGTTTCGCAACATCTTGATCTGCCACAACTCACGGCCTGGACCTCCGCACTCGATGGAGCGCATTTCAGGTCGCACTATCGCAATCGCTGGAAATCTGGACACGCACCGATAGATCCTAGGCTTACAGCACGGCGAGCGGACCACGTCGTTGGTACCTAAGGTGCTCTATTTCGGTGACTTATCTGACAGCTTTCTATCAGCGATCTACTTTCCGGCGCGTCCACGACTGTCGTTTTGGTAAGCATCGCCACAGCTGCGGTGACAGACTCGCTCTAACGTTGCCAGAGAATCTCAGTGGATTCCAGCGGGACGAATGCTCCCTCCCTTGAGGGCACGACACGAGGGGTGTAGTCGTCAACAGGACGGTCCGCGAGCACATCTGCCGAGTAAAGATAAGCCGCGGCAGGTCCCAGCAGGGCGTTCCCTCGCGTCATCTCCTGCTGCACAACGGAACGGCCGTTACTCGCATTGGCGTAGAGGTCTATTCGGACGTCACCAGGATCGAGTTCACCCAGATAGACCGGGATCTCGAACAAATGTCTGTCGCCACGCGTCTCAGCATGCAACGGCCCAAAATGCAGGCGGGACCATAGGGCAGCGATCTTGGCCTGCCATTCAAGGAGACCGGCGACGAACTCCCCGCCACTCGCGGATCGCGCACGATAAGTGGCGCCGAGCCGCAAATAGTATTCCTCCGTATATTGTCGGACGGACCGGTTCGCCGAGAAGGCAGGTGTGAGCCGAGCCATGCTTTCCCGAATGCGTGCGACCCAGCGCAGCGGGATGCCGTTCGGATCCCGCTCGTAAAATTGTGGAATAACCTCTTGCTCCAGCGTGTTGTAAAGGGCTTCGGCATCTGCCGTTTCCCAAACGGGGTCTTCCCCATGCTTACGTTCGTCGCCAATCGCCCAGCCTACATCCGGAGAGTAGGCTTCTGCCCACCATCCGTCCAAAACTGAGAGATTCAAACCACCATTGACCAGGACCTTCATGCCGCTGGTGCCACTTGCTTCTCAGGGGCGCAGAGGCGTATTGATCCAGACATCCACTCCGTGGACGAGTTGGTCGGCAAGCAGCATGTCATAATTACTCAGAAAGACTGCGCGATGGCGCACATCGGGCCGGCGAACAAAATCCATCCACTCCTTGATCATCGCGTGGCCGTCCCCGTCCTTGGGGTGCGCCTTGCCGGCGATGACGATCTGGACTGGTCTTCGCGCGTTCGTTAAGATCTGGGTCAGCCTCTCTTGGTCGTGGAGCAGAAGATTGGGCCGCTTGTACTTCGCAAACCGTCGCGCGAAACCAAGCGTTAAAGCGCCGGGGTCCAGCATCGTAGCAGTTTGCGCGACTTCTTCCGGACGTCGTCCCTGGGCGGCCAAATCGCGAGCCAAGTGGGTGCGAGCGAATTCCACGAGCGACTGGCGCTCCTTGGCGCGTGCCTTCCACAACCGTTCGTCGGTCGTGCGACGAAGGTCAGCTTCAATCTTTTCCAATGTCCCGAGCCAGCGGTCTTTCCCGCAGGCGCAGGTCCAGAGACGGTCGGCCTCCTGCGAGTCCCATGTAGGCATGTGGACCCCATTGGTTACATGCCCGACGGGTACTTCGACCTCAGGCCATCGCGGGAACAGCGTCTGAAATAGGCCGCGGCTCACTTGGCCGTGTAGCCGGCTGACGCCGTTCACTGCGATGCTGCTCCGAATTGCTAAATACGCCATGTTAAACGCGTCATTCCGGCCGGCTCGGCCAAGGTCGAGCAACTCCTCAAAAGGGATCCCCAAGCCTTGTTCCGCGTATCCCAAAAAATATTGCCTCATGAGCGCCACCGGATATCGGTCAAATCCCGCCTCGATCGGTGTGTGAGTGGTGAAGAGATTCCCGGCCCGTGTTGCGGCTAGTGCGTTCCGGAAAGGCTGATCGTGGCTGATCATCCAGTCGTGTGCTCGTTCCAACGCCGCGAAGGCCGCATGACCCTCATTGAGGTGGCAGACATCGGGATCAAGGCTCAGTGCTCGAAGCAGTCGCCATCCTCCGATGCCAAGTAGTATCTCCTGCCTTAATCGCAACTCTAGGCCACCGCCGTAGAGCTCGCTCGCAATGCTTCGGTCGGCGGGCAGGTTGCCGGGATCGTTCGTGTCCAACAAGTATAGGTTTACCCGTCCCACTTGGACTCTCCAAGGCCGAATCCAGAGCTTGCGACCAGGAAATTCAATAGCCAGTCTGAGCCACTCGCCGTCGGGTTTCCGTACCGGTTGAATCGGCAGTTGGGCAGGTTCGTTAAAAGGATACAGCTCCTGCTGCATACCAGCGGAGTCAATTTCTTGACGAAAGTATCCTCGTTGGTACAGAAGTCCAATTCCGACGACGGGCACCCCCAGATCACTAGCTGATTTCATCTGATCTCCCGCAACATTGCCGAGTCCGCCCGAATAGATAGGGAGGGCTTCGCTCAACATGAACTCCATACTGAAATAAGCAATAGAGCTGAGAGATGCCTCCGGATGGCTCTGTTGAAACCATAGTGGGCGGGTTTCCAATTCGTGCTTGGTACGTAACATATGGTCCACGGTGCGTCGGTATTCCGGGTCAGCAAGAAGCATCGCGAGCCGAGCACGTGAGGCCGATTGAAGAACCAGCCAGGGATTCCGGGTCAGTTCCCAGACCTCTGGATGGAGTTTTGCCCACAACTCGTCCGAAGCGTGGCTCCAACACCATCGCAAGTCGAGGGCAAGTTCGTTCACAGCCTCCCAAATTTGCGAGTCGGTCGAATTCGTTTTGATTTCCGGCGCCATCGATCACCTCCTAAGTGACAAGATACTAACCCGTTCCGTGTTGATCCCAAGATCTTCACCGTCACCACGCGCGTTTCTGCCACCCGACTCATTCATTGTCACAACGGCAGCACCGTCATGTGTTTGTAGCTTTGAAGACCAGGCGCCACGGCGAACGGTGACGATCAACAGGTCGCAGAACGAGTATCGCGCCCTCGCTGTTGGGTCGTCTCGGAAGGACTAACCATGGGTGGCGCATTCAGGTCGATTCCAGATCGAAGTACGACGTCGCGCTACCTCGATGCCGTGGATGCGCCGAGCGGGGGATGCAGGTGGATGAACAGATAAAAGTCTATGCGACGCGCAATGATGTAAGAATTCAGGATTCGCCGCTGCATGTTGAAGTGTTGCAGCGCGAAGAGATCGAGGAAAAGATGCTCATGACGCCCGGTGACATCGTCATGATGCCCAATGAAATGGGCGGCATGCGGGTTCAAACGGCATCGCCTTCGCTAGGAGCGGCAAGCGTGCGCGTCCAGGGAATGCGAGGGCGCTATACAAGCTTTTTGTCTGACGGTCTGCCGTTGTTCGGGCAGCAAGGGGCCGGACTTGGCCTGCTGCAACTTCCCCCGATGGATCTTGGCCAAGTCGAGGTGATCAAAGGCAACGCCTCGGCGCTCTATGGCAGCGCGGCAATGGCCGGCGTCGTCAACTTGATTTCGCGGCGGC
>JBDTTL010000359.1:0-4567 GCA_039930665.1 Acidobacteriota bacterium | reverse complement strand
GTCACCGAGCTGGATCCCAATTTCAACGATGCGCGGTTGGTGCAAGGCGTCTACGATTACGTGCTGGGAAGCCTCTCGCCGGCGTGGCGCATGCTGGGTTTCTTTGCCGGGTTCCACGGGGACCGCGAGCGCGGTATCGAGACCCTGAAGGAGGTTGCCAGGTTGGGCCGTACTAATCGCGTCGACGCAGAAATTCTGCTATGCGCGGTCTACCGGCGTGAACGCCGCGCTAAGGATGCGGTGCCGCTGCTCTCCGATCTGATCCAGCGTTTCCCCCAAAACTTTCTCTTGCGCTTGGAACTAGTGCAAATGTACGGAGACCTCGGAGAAAAGGAAAAAGCGCTGGCGGTAATTCGCGAGGTGGATCGGCTGAAGCGCCAAAAGACACCGGGCTATGAGCGGCTGGCGCTGGAGAAGCTGCGCTATACACGCGGCAATCTGCTGTTCTGGTACGACGACCTGGATCGAGCGCTGGAAGATTTGAAGGCCGTAACGGCCAACCCTTCCGCGGTGGATCTCAACACGAACTTGTATGCGTGGTTGCGCACCGGGCAGATCTACGATCTGAAGAAGAAGCGGGAAGAGGCCAAAAAGGCTTACCTGCAGACCGTGGTCATCGCGCCCAATTCGGACGCGGCCAGCGCTGCGCAGGGCTACTTGCTATCGCGCTACAAGCGCTAGGCGCGGCTCACAACTTATAGATCGCAATACCAGTGAGAAGCTTCGGGTAGAAATCTGTCGATTTCTGCGGCATCACGCCGCCGGCGAAGGCCACGCGCGCCATATCTTCAACCGGCGTGGGATCGAGCAGAAATGCCACTTGTGCGCCGCGTTCCCGGACTTCGGCCGCGGCTGCATCGATGCCGCGCAGATAGCGGATGTGCTTCTCCTCGCGCACGGCTTCTTCGCTGACGCCCAGCCACTTGCCAAGGATCTCCTGATGCAGTACCGGCACGTCCAACTCGTCGTTCTGGCGCGGGCGCGTCAGCAGAAGCGCGTGGGTGGCGGTCACGACGCCAATTCTGACCGACTGCGGCGCTTGGAGGCTCAACTCACGCTTCAGCCGGTCGAGCGAATCGAATGCCTGTACCGACCAAGCGCCGGTGGCTTTAGAGAGCAGCAGGTCCGTAGTGAAGTTGTCAAGATCGTGCAGAACGCGATGCGTGGCCAGAATCTTTACGCCGGGCGAGTACATATTAACGAAAGTCATCATCACGTATTGCGCCGCCGGCTGGTCAGGATGCTGGTCGCGATAGGTGAGCGCAGTTTCATAGCGATGATGGCCGTCGGCAATCAGCAGCTTCATGGGCGTCATCAATTCCTCAAGGTGCGCCACGCGAGCAGCGTCTGTGATGGACCATAAGCGGTGGCGGGCTCCGTACTCGTCGGTCATATCGATCAGCGGAGCGCCTTGCGTGGCTTGATCCAGTTCCCGGTCGATCGTTCCTTCGCGATCGGGATAGACCATGAAAAGCTGTCCGAAGTGAGCTTGGCTATGCCGCAGGACCTCCAGACGATCTTTCTTGGGACCCACCAGCGTTTCCTCGTGGCGGTAGACGTCGCCAGCCCCGTAGTCTTCGAGCTTGCCTAGGCCGATGAATCCCTTGCGCGTCAGGCGCTCGCCGGAATCGGGGACTTCGAAATCCTGGAAATAGGCGTAGAAGCCGGGCGCTGGATCCTGGGCGAGGATGCCCTTCCGAATCCAGTCCTCGAAGTATTGGGCTCCGCGAGTGTAGACGTTGTCGGTCGAGGTGTCGGAGTCCCTCGGCTCTCCCAGGATGACGCGCACCAGGTTGTAAGGGCTTGCACCCAGGTAGCGCGCCCGCATCTGCGGAGTGATTTTGTCATACGGCTGCGTGATGAGCGTGGCGGGATTGCCGGCTAGCGACGAGTAGCGATGGGGCTGAAAGGGTTTTACGGTGGCCAAGAGACAGGATAACTTACGAAGCTGCGGGGGCGCGGATGCTAGAGAGCAGACCTGAGGGTCGCGGGCTTATACGCCATGGGGGCGGAGATCAATACGGGCCGGGGGTTGACGAACACCTCCGTGATCCAGGGCGAGAGGAATTGATAGTGAAAGTTCACGATGGATATACTCAGCATTTCGTCATCCGGACGCGCCGCCGAAGAGGGTTGATAGCGCACTTGCACGTTGTCGCGCGTAAGCCCCAGATAGCCGCCGGTTGCGCCGGCTGGCTCCGTGGGCTGGCCGTAAAGAATCAAGTTGACGATTTGCTCGCCGGTACCGTCCCAGGGCCGAACCACGCCCCAGCGCACCGCTGAACGGACGCGTTCGACCAGCGTTTGGTGCCGCACCAGAACCAGGCCGCAATCGATCACTCCGAACAGCAGCGAAAAGAAGACCAGCAAGGCGAGCGCGCCTTCGATCAGAGTCTGCCCGCGCTCGGAGCGGGCCCGGGGACGGCGCGATTGCTTGCACTCCGTCATGGCTCACGCTCCGCGGGTGCATATTTTCCGACGTAGGGGAATTGCACGGCAGGCCGGCCGTCGAAGGTGAAGGAGCGAAAGATCGCATCCATGGTGTAGCCCTTGATCGTGATGTTCACGTTCAGCGGAGTGCCGTCTCCGGCCAGATCCCAGCGGACTTCCACTGCCGCCGGAGTCAACTTCGGTGCCACAGGAGCGGCTTCTGGCGACGGTTGCGGGTCACCATAAACCACCATGTTGCGGATGGCGGTGTCGCCTCGATCGAGGTCTTGAGCGGTTGCCGAGCTGTACGTGCGCTGGGCGGCATAACGCGCGCCGTTGCCCACGGCTGTGACTAACTGGTTGTAGGTGTAAAACGTATAGCCGAACTGGAATGTCCCGACCAGACATGAAACCATCACGCCTGCCGAAATGGCCAGTTCCAACATTGCATGGCCGCGCTCGCGCGGCGTGTCGCGCCGCTCGGGCATTGCATGGCCGCGTTCCCGATTCATTCTGTAAGCCTCACCGGATTCGCCGACGCTACCGCCCGCGCGGGCACCGTGAAGCTAGGCGGCCCACCCACGGCGCGCAGGAACATGATCGTCACCTGATTATCTGGAGCCGTCACCCGTGCGTAATGCAGCGCCGCTAGGTTATTCGGCTGTGAATTCCACTGCTGGCCATCCGCACTGAATTCGGTGACGACACCACTGAACTTTTCAGTTCCCAGGTTCCAGCGGTCGGGCAGGGCTGCTACGGCGGCTCGCGCGCGGTCGAGACCCGCCGCGGTGCCGTCCAGTTGCTTGGCTGCGGCCATGGAGGCGGCATCCGTAAAAATCTGCGCCTCATTACGGGCGATGTACACGCGGCCCAGGTCGAAGGCCATACCTACTACGGCGAGCAATAGAAACATGCACACCGACATCGCGATGAGGACAAAACCACGTTGACGATTTGGACGCACCACTACTAGTAAGATCGGCCGAAATGCCCGTTTCTTTAGTGGGCGAGTGAGGGAATCGCCTTAGGCGAGCGTGACCTTTGGGTCCACAGAATCGCTCCGCCCGCCAGCGCCAGCCCGATGGCGATCCACTGGGTGATCGAAAAGGGCAGTCCGAAAGGCAACGCTTGCTCGTGGACACGGGTGAACTCGATTCCGAACCGCAGCACGGAACTGAGTACCATATATAGGGCGATGATGGTTCCCGGGCGGTGCGCGCGGCCGAAGCGCCAGTAAAGAAATCCAAACAGGAGCGCCTCTGCACCGACTTCATAAAGTTGCGCCGGATGCCGCGCCACGAAAAGCGGGACGCCGGTGAGCGCGTTGGCGTCGGGATTGCGGAAGGTGACGGCCCAGGGCAGATCGCACTCCTTGCCCCAGCAGCAGCCGGCCGCGAAGCAGCCCACCTTGCCGATCGCATGGCCGAGGGCGATTCCCGGCGCGAAAACGTCGAAGGTCGAGAGCCACGGCAACTTGTGACGCCGCACGTACCAAAAAGCGGTGGCGACGGCCAGGATCAGGCCCCCTTGATAAACGCCGGCGGCACGCAGAGTCGCCATCGAGAATATGTCGGCCGGGTTCTGGACGAAATGGTCCCAGTCGAAGATGAACATCAGGAGCTTGGCGCCGAGCAGTCCGGCCAGTGCGCAATAGACCACCAGATTGACCACGAGTTCATGGTTGATGCCGACGCGCCGGGCCAGACGCGTGGTCACCCACAGACCGGCCAGAAACGCGAGCGCGACGAGCACGCCATAGGTGGGCAGGAAAAAATCGCCGTATTGAAATAGCTTGGGGAACACCCTAGGCCCAAGATAACACGCGGCCCGGAAAAGAGATGATACCTTTGACTCGTATTCGGGTTGTGACTGTGAACAATCCCTCCGTTGCAAATCCGGAATCGCTCCGCCGGGCGAAGAAAACAGCTTATCCGGCTGCTGACGGGATGGCTGCAGCTCCTCGGAGGTGTGGTTTACGCCGCATGGCGGGCGAGCGTTGCGATCTATTGGTTCCGGCAATGGCAACAATGGAAGATCGTGGACCCCCCTCCGTAGCCGAACACTATCAAGTGAATTGGTGGTTCAAACGGATTCTTACGCTAGTCGGAATCGTCGCCACAGCGGCCGGAGTCAGCAG
>JBDTTL010000358.1:0-4692 GCA_039930665.1 Acidobacteriota bacterium | reverse complement strand
AAACCACCATGTTCTTTACGGCTGTGCTGAACGCGGTGGAGGGTGTGGGACCGTTGGAGTCGTAAATCTGCACCGCTCCATAATGCGCCCCATTGTTCACCGCGTTGACGATGGCGTTGTACTGGTAGAAGATGAATCCGTACTGGAAAGTGGAGGTGAATACGGCCATCAAGATGCCGGAGCCAAGCGCGAACTCGATCATCGAGCTGCCGGCCCTGCTGCCGAATCTTCGAAGTCTGGAGCCGGACTGTTTCATTGGACCAACCTCACGCGGCCGCCGGCGCTGCTGCTGCTAACCCCGCCGTTGGTAGCGCCTATGACCCAGGGTCCGGCGTAGATGGCGCAATAAGGGTCGTTCCCTTTGCCGCCAGAGGTGATGTCGCCGTCACCTTTTTCGTAGTAATCGCTCTGGCCACCCGAGGTTATATTGCTTATCAGCAGATAGAGTCCGTAGCCCACCACCTGACTCCCAGTGGCGTTGGGGTATACCATTGGCATCGGCATCAGCCGCCGCCCATTGCGGCCGCTATTCGCCAGATAGTCAGCCAGGCGTTGTGGGCCGGATGCGCTTACGCCGGCTGTGTCAAAGTTGACGGTATCCTGATTCACCCGGTCATCCATTATCTTGGCGGTGCCTTGCTTGTTTCCATTGGCAAAATCGGCCGTAAGATCGGTACCGATAGAGACCGCCTGCAACTGTTTGATGTCCAGGATGTACTGGTTGATGGTAGAGGTGCTGCTCGCTCCCCAGTAGCCGTTGGTGCTCGAACCCCAATTCTGCACCACTTCCTGCATGGGGTTCATATTTCCGCCTTTCAAGACGTCGTCGCCGGGGCAAGGGGGTGAATTGAAGCACTTATCGATATTGCCGATACCGTTGCCGCAGCCTGCGCGGTGGCTGTTGTACTGGGGCCACTGTATGTCGTAGATGTTGCCGACGGTCAATCCGAAATTGCTATTTGACGTTGCTATGCAACTGGCGACGCTGCTTCCGTTGGCGCAGGCGGCCACACCCATGAACGGCCCCAGCCCCGCAACGATTGACGTGCTGGCGGAAAATGCGACTTGCCCGGCGATTGCTTGCGACTGCACATTCTGGCTGTAAACCGGGTTCGTCATTACAACCGGAACGAAGTATATGCTGGGCGCCACAGTTTTGGTCACACGAACGTAGTTCATTGTGGGAGCTAATCCGGAGTTCACGGCCGTGGGCGCATACCAGGGGCCAGCGGTTGCGTTGCCAAATTCCACGGTGGGGTTGGTAATTTTGGAGGAGCTGAAGTTCCAGGCACCGGACAAACTGGTTGCAGCAGTATTGGCGCGGGTAATTCCTTCCGTGGTGCCGTCCATTTGAAGAGCCGCAGCGATGGAGGCGGCATCTACATAAGCCTGAGTTTCGTTCTTGGCGATGAAGACATGTCCCAGATCGATGGCGAGGCCCATCGCGCCGATCAGTGCGATCGCGGCGATCGCCATGGTCATCAGTACGACTCCACGCTGGCGTTGTCTCCGATTTAATTCTTGCGGGATGGTCATGGCGTAACTACTCCTTACCTAAATGAAATCGTCTGCAAACTCGATTCTCTGCAGACGCGAAGCCGCGGAAATTAGTAGTTTCCCGTAAGTTCGCAGTACCATCTTGCGGGTAGAAAGCTGTTGTTTCAAGGAAGTCAGGCGAATTGGCGCAAGGGGTATCGGGCGAACACCTTAGGAGAGCCCGTTTGAGCTGCTCCCTGGCTCAAATTAAGGACGATGTGACGGCTTCGAGGTCGGCGGTTGCCGCTAGGCTGCCTTGAGCCAGCGCCTGATTGCCGCCGCCTCGTCCCCCGGTTGCAGTGACAGCGGCCTTGACGCGGTCTCCGGCGTGGATTCCAGAATCTGCCGATGCCGCCAGCAGCACCGACGGTGGATTCTTCGAAACCGCCAGGAACACGGCGCGGCCTTGCGCTACGAAGGCTTGGGCGCGAGTTCGTAACGCGTCGTCGATGGCTCCCTTTTCGACATGTTGCACGGCGCGGCGGATACCTTCCGCGTCGGGGGCGGTGGCGGCCCACTGCTCCCGGCCTTCGCGTTGGGCCAGTTCTAAAGCCAACCGTTGGTTGGCCTTTTCGAGCGTCTTGATTCGTTCGAGCTGCGCTGCGACCAGACTCGGTGTTTCGCTGGCCGGAGCCGAAAGCTGGCGCGCGAGTTCCTGCAAAGTTCGGAAGTCGGCTCGTGCATGGTCGAGCGCCCGCATACCGCAGACGAATTCGACGCGGGTGTTGCCGCGAATCTTTTCGGTCTTGCGGATCAGCACCGGACCAATCTCGGCCGTCGTGCGCACATGGGTTCCCCCGCAAGCGCTGCGGTCGATGCCTTGGATAGCAACTACGCGCAGCGTACCGGAGCGCTGCGATTCCTTGCGCAAACCCAAATCCGCTGACGCGTCCTCGAAGGTGATGGCCAAGGGCCGCGCCTCGCCGACGATTTCGGCGCAACGGGCTTCACATTGATCGATCTGGATTGAGGCGATGGAAGGCGCGGTTACGTCTATGGTGCATACTTCCGCGCCCAGATGAAAACTGACGGTAGGAATCTGGAACAATTCTTCGAGGACCGCCGACAACAAGTGCTGCCCGCTATGCTGCTGCATGTGATCGAAGCGGCGCTGCCAGTCGAGTTGGGCTGCGATTTCGCCGGTTGCAATGGCAGTGTCCAAGATATGGGCAATGCGATCTTCTTCATCGATCACCTCGATGACGTTGGCGGCGCCCAGCGTTCCGATATCAAACGGCTGGCCCCCGGAGGTGGGGTAGAAGGCAGTGCGATCGAGATACACGCGGCGTCCATCGTCGGCGGTTTCAATCACGCTGGCACGAAAATCCCGCAGGTAACAGTCCTGATAGTAAAGGCGTTCGGTCACGGTGTGCACGATCTTACGGCGCGGGCGAAGTGATCTCGACCGCCGCGCGAATGAACTGCCAATCCGGCAACTCATAGATGCGCAACTTGGTGGCGGCGGTTGCCGTGACATCCTTGAGTTCCTGGGGGCCGAGCCCGGGAACCTTAGCTTCGAACTCGGTAATGGGCGGGTCGTCCGGCTTGGCGGCGGTGGTGATGAGCTTGATCTTCAACGTGAGGTCGCCGATATCGGCTTCCGAGTGATTGACCACCGCGAACTTGATACTGAGTTTGCCTGGCGAAGTCTCGGAGATGCGGTATCCGGACAGCTCTAGATACTTGGCCAGGGGATGCGGGTTGGTAATGACGGTATCGGTGGCTTGGGGCACACCGATCTGCTTGGGCTGAGAGCTCCCCGACCCGGGCGCGGAGCATCCCGCCAGGGCAAAAATACAGGCGGCCAAATTAATTGTGACGACGGTAAACCTCACAGTATCCAATGTTACACGGTGTCGTCAGAACCGTGATAATGGACTCTAGAATGCCGGGACATTTCCGCGAGCAGCTCGACACGGTCTTCAGCCGCGACCCGGCGGCGCGGAGTGTGCTCGAAATCCTGCTGTGCTACCCGGGTTTCCACGCGGTTCTGCTGCATCGCGCGGCGCATCACTTATATGGATCCGGCTGGTTCACACTGGCGCGCGTCATTTCACAGCTTTCACGCAGCTTGACCGGCATTGAAATCCACCCCGGAGCACGCATCGGGCGGCGCTTCTTTATCGACCACGGGATGGGCGTGGTGATCGGCGAAACCTCCGAAATCGGCGACGACGTGCTGGTTTACCAAGGCGTGACGCTGGGCGGCACCGGCAAGGACACCGGCAAGCGTCATCCCACCATCGGCGATGGCGTGGTGATTGGCACGGGCGCGACGATCCTGGGGAATATCCGTATTGGGGATCACGTCAAAATCGGCGCGGGAAGCGTGGTGGTCCGCTCAGTGCCGGATCACTCGACCGTAGTCGGCGTTCCGGGACGCGTGGTGGGCGACGATGAGGAATTCGAGCCCCTGGCGCATGGCGATCTGCCCGACCCGGAGGGCCGGGCGATGGATGAACTCTCTAAACGCGTGGCTCAACTGGAAGCTATGCTCAAGGCTCTGGCGGATGAAAAGCTTTCTTCGAAGCGCTAGTCTCGCTCTACTGGTGATCTCTGCGGCCCAAGGGGCGTCCGACACCACGTTCTGGATTGAACCGTGCACGGTGATGATCGGCGGCTGCGATGCGGGCGACGCCGATTTGGCGCGATGGGCTTTAGAGGCGTGGGAGAGGGCTTCGGGCGCGAAGCTGCATTTCGTCGAGACCAAGGATCGGTCGAAAGCGATATTACGCGTCCGGTGGGCCGATAAAAACAGTGGGCTTTATGGTGAAGCCGTGCCCATCGAGGTTGGCGGACGCCCCGGCGCCGAGTTACACATTTTGATAGCCGATCCGCCCGGTAAGGACCGGCTGATGCGAGACGCGATCGTCTATCTCACCTGCCTGCATGAGTCGGGTCATGCGCTGGGATTGAGGCATACAAGCGTGTTCGCCGATATCATGTATAGCTTCCAATACGGTGGTGATATCGATGAATATTTTGGTCGTTATCGTCGCAAACTCACCACGCGAGAGGACATTCGCAAGAACTCCGGCATGTCACCGGCCGACCGCGACGCTCTCCTCGAAAGCATACCGAAAGGCGTTCCGCGCTAGCTCGTCGAGCTGAGCTTCGGTGAACCCAAACTCGCGCGCCGCCAACTGGTACTCGCTC
>JBDTTL010000357.1:0-4716 GCA_039930665.1 Acidobacteriota bacterium | reverse complement strand
TAGCCGGGGCCGCCGCGGCCGGTGCCGGTCGGGTCGCCGCCCTGGATCATGAAGTCGGCGAGCACCCGGTGGAACACTGTGCCATCGTAAAACTTATCGCGCGCCAGAAAGACGAAGTTGTTGACGGTCTTGGGCGCTTCCTTGGCGAATAGCTCGCAGACGATTTCGCCGCGCGAAGTGGTGAGGGTCGCGGTGTATTTCTTGTCAGGATCGATCGCCATGGCGGGCGGATTTGGGTATTGTTTGGACATTCGCTTCAGTGTAGCGGGAAACTAAAGATAAGTGTTCCGTCGCCTCATCTTTTTTGTGTTCGCGGCCCTCGCCGCGGTCTATCTGTACTGGACGATCGCACTGTTCGCGCTGCGCACCCTAAATCCTCCCACCACCGGGGTGCAGATACAGCGGCAGGTCGAGGCCGTGATACACGGGTCGCGCTATCGCAAGCGTTATACATTTGTGCCCTTGGCGAAGATCTCGCCGGAACTGCAACATGCCGTGATATCGGCGGAGGACGGGACTTTCTATCGGCACCATGGCATCGACTGGGCTGAAACGGAAAAGGTAGCGCAGGAGAGCCAGGATAAAGGCGAGCTTGGACGCGGGGGCTCGACGATTACGCAGCAGTTAGTCAAGAATCTGTTCTTCACCACGCATCGAAACCCCCTGCGCAAGGCGTTCGAGTATACGCTGGCCCCGATGGCGGATTCGATTCTGGGCAAGCGGCGCGTTCTGGAATTGTATTTGAACGTGGTGGAGTGGGGTCCGGCAGGGGTTTATGGAATCGAAGAGGGCGCGAAATACCACTACCACGTTTCGGCGTCGCGGCTGGATCGCGACGAATCTGCACGACTGGCGGCGATCCTACCGGCGCCTCGGCGATGGCGGCCGGCGCGCATGGACGATTACAGCGCGATCATCCTGGCACGGATGGAAAAAGCGGGATGGTGATGCAGCGTTAGGAAAATCCCATCCAGCGGTCCGAGAGGTCTGCGCCCAGTACGGAAGCCGTGGTGTAAACCGAGCCGTGGCCTTGCGGGCACATTACTTCCTGGCCAGCGGTTTCGAGTAACATCATCCCCGGGATACCGATGCGCAGCGGCAAACGCATCTGGCGCAGGCAAACCCGGCAACGGCTGGGCTGATCGCGCCACGCCCAGATCAGGATCATGACGATGCCCGAGTAGAAGAACCACGCGCCGAGCGGTCCGCTGCCGGGGCGCACGCCGCCAGTGACGCCGAGTTGCGTGACGCCGCCAAACTCAAACACGAAGAGGAATAGCGCAATCAGCGGCAGCATGGTTTTGAGACCGAAAAATCCCCAGAAGCGGCTCGTCATCCGCCAAGGTGCGCCGCGCCCTCGGTCCCGAAAAACATTGAATCCGGCCCACAACAGGATCAGCGAAGTGCTCATCAACAGATCCAGCGCATAGGAACGTGCGGGCTCGTACACCAAATCCGCGATGGGCGTGGCCCGGACGGAAAAATTGGGGCGAGCGAGGTGCGCGTCGACCAAAAGCTGGCGCAGTTCCTTTTCCGCGGCGTCCTGCGAGACGCCCGGACGAAGACGCGCGACCGCGCCGCGCAAAGCCAACTGCCAGCGGCGTTGGGAAACTGGAAGCTCGGGCCCCGCGACAGTCCAGACGGCGATGGGCGCCGAGAGGAACGCGAAGCTGCGTGGCATTACGCCGGCAAGGCGCAGACTGCGTCCCCCGATTTCAAACCGCTCTCCCAGGGCGGAGCGACTGGCGCCCAGTTGCGATTTCCAGAAATCATAGCTGGCAAGAAAGGAATCCGGACCGTCCAGCCCGGTTCCCAGCGAGGGACCGACACCCAGGACATCGAAAAACTGCGGACCAGTCTCGGCGGCTACGATTTCGCGGTAACGGCCATCGGCCTGGAACACGGTAGTGCTCCACATGTAAGTGGCCACGCTCTCGACAGAGTGCGCCCGGCTGCGAAAGACCTGGGTGTCGCGATCGCGAAAGCCCAAACGAATTCCAAAGATAGGCGGCCCCTGGGCCAGTACCACTACTTGCTGCGGATCGCGGTAGGAAAGCGACGGGGTGACATGACGCAGAACCCGGAAACCGCCGCTGAGCACCGCGAGCAGCAGAATCAGCGACCCGCCGGCACTCAAACAGAAGGTCGGAGTTCCGAATTGCTCGGTGCAAAAACGGGTGCGGAGCGCGGCCCGGACCGCACGGCGGGTATGAGCCTTGAGAGCGAAACGGCTATCGCCAGTGCCGGCAATCGCGGCGTCGAGAGTCCACTGCCAGAGTTGACCGGAGTATTCGTCGCGCCACTCGTCGCGGTCCGATGCAGGTACCAGCTTTTCAGCTGTCCAGACCAGCCCTCGGCACACGAGTGGCAACAACGGAATTACCCCCTGGAAGTGGATTCTTGAGGAACGGGCGCGCAGAATTCGTCGAACGCTTTGGTGAGCAGTTGCGCTATCTGTGCAGCGTCGCGCCGCTCGATATCACCGCGATGCAGCATGTATACCGGCTTGCCGTCCTGAAACAGAGCAACCGAGGGCGATGACGCCGGGTAATCCTTGAGGAGTGCGCGCACATGGGCGACAGCTTCGTCGTCTCCGCCGGCGAAAACAGTTGCGGCTTTGTCCGGCCGCACGGAGTGCTGCAGCGCGAGTCCGATACCAGGCCGGGCCTTGCCAGCGGCGCAGCCACAAACAGAATTAATCACCATCATCACAGTTCCACTGCCAGGTGCGAGGACGTGATCCACTTCTTCGGGAGTGCGCGTCTCTTCGACACCAAAGCGGGTTAGATCTTGACGCATCGGAATAAGAAATCTTTCAGGGTATGCCACCTCTTGAATGTAGCAGAAGCGAAGCCAAAGTCGGGACCAGCCTCGCGTGCCCCTTTCCCCTTCTGCTTGCGAGTTACTATATGGCGAAGGAGCCATCGCGATGAAGCAGCGTTTCAGTGTGTCACGCCTCGCTGTAGGCGCCGGAGTGGTCTGGCTGGGGGCTCACTCAGCCGCAACGCAAATTGCTCCAGTGCGCGTGCTGGCATCGAACGGGGTGAGGGCTGCGGTTGAGGAATTGAAGCCGGCATGCGAGCGAGCCGTCGGGCGCTCACTGACGATAGACTACGGTTCGTCAGCCGCACTCAAGCGGAGGATCGAGGGCGGTGAAGCATTCGATCTGGCAATCCTGACACCGGAAACTACCGCGGCCCTGGTGAGCGCGGGGAGAATTGCGAATGGTACGGCGGTTGACCTCGCAAGCATCGGAATCGGATTCGGCATCCGAGCGGGCTCGCCGAAGCCGGATATCGCTACGCCCGAAGCGATGAAACAGACGCTGCTCAAAGCGAAGTCGATCTCCATCGTGAAGGAAGGGGCAAGCAGAGCCGCGATTGAACAAATGTTTGAGCGGCTGGGAATTGCTGAGGCTATCGCATCCAAGGTCAAGCTGGAATCCGGGACCGAAGTGGCGGGAGAGAATGTCGCGCAAGGCCGAACGGAGATCGAGATCGTTCCGCTGAGCGAGATACCGCTCGTGAACGGCGTGCAAATTCTTGGGCCGCTGCCCGGAGACCTGCAGCATTACCTGCGCTTTCAAGCGGCGTTGAGCGCGAACGCCAAGGACGCGGGCGCAGCGACGAAGGCAATTCAGTTTCTCACTTCGCCCGCCGCCGCGCCGGTGTTTAAGGCGAAGGGCATGGAACCGAAATAAGGGCACGCACTAGTCGCGTGCGTGCCCTTGTCCGCATCGCGAACCGATGAAGTTAGACGCGTGCCGCCATGGAGCGAGCCGATTGGGCGCTCTCTTTATATACGGCGGCCCCGGCCGATGCTGCGGCCACACATCCAACGATCCCACCAAGGGTGGTCATGATCGTGAGATTGGTGGGGAACAGACCCTCGACGCTCATAAACCCGACGTTAGGGAGCAGGACACCGGCGACCCACAACGCCAGGCCGGCCGTGATGGCGGTTTTCGGCCCGGCGCCGTAACGCGGACGAATGGCGGCATACAACCACACGACCGCGATTCCGTAACAGAAACCCAAAATATTAAAACCCACGATCTGGTTCATGGAAATGTCGCCGGTCCTGCCGAGCGCCGTCATAGCAGCGTTCCATTGAGGAGCCAGCAGGACGCCATCCACGATAAATCCCAGAATATTCAGGACGATACCTGCGACAATGCCGCCGAGGACTACGCGGGCCACGTTGGTTTTGGTCATAAGACCTCCTGGGCAGTGGATCATATCCTTCTTTAGCGGCACACACAAGGGGGGCTGCTAACGTCCGTGATCCGTCCGTAAGGGAAGTTGAGTGATGGTTGAAGTCAAGACTGTATTGGTGAAGAAGGGTTGGGGGTTTTCACCCGATGGGTGCAGAGGGGCCGTAAAATGCGTTCATGAGTTTGTCGGAGCGCAGTTCGCCGGCGCAACAACCGCTTGGGTTCGATTACGACGAGGGACATGGCGAGCAAGGCTTGACGGCTCTGGCGGGGGTTCCGGTGTTGCTGCAAGCGTTCCGGAGTCTGGATTTGCCGCGCAGCGTGGCACGGCACGTGTCGATCAAACAACGCCACCGTGGATTGGATGAAGCCGGCTACATGGAAAGTTTTGTGATTCTGAACGCGGCGGCCGGCGAATACCTGGACGACTTCGGGCCGCTAGTCTCCTGTCCCAATGGTTCGCACGTTAAGTTCTGAGGGGTGAGCCGAAAGGGTGCGTTGCG